>CAZWVG010000279.1:0-7193 GCA_964637355.1 uncultured Gemmatimonadaceae bacterium | reverse complement strand
CGAGCTGGTCGTTCACGGAGGAGGACTATTCGGCACTCTCCCAGGTGCTGCAGCGTTTCCTCTTCGACAGCAACACGCGTTGCGCGCTCCTCGTGGATCGCAGCGGGCAGTTGGTGACCTTCGCCGGCGACCGTCCCACGTTCGACGTCACCGCTTTTGCGTCGCTCACCGCGGCCGACTTTTCGGCGAATGACCAGCTGGCGCGCCTCATCGGGGAGAGCGATTTCAACACGCTGTTCCATCAGGGCGAGAAGGAATCGATGCTCCTCGCCGACGTGGCGCGGCGCGTGATTCTCGTCGCACTGTTCGACAACCGCACCACGCTCGGACTCGTGCGCCTCAAGATGCGCAGCATCGTCGACGAACTCGGACGCCTCATCGAACGCTCGCTCCAGCGCTCGCAGGATCCGCAGCATGAGCGCCAACCATTGCTCGGCGATGTCGATGATGAGATCGACCGTCTCTTCCAGTAAGTCGCGCACCAGGAGACGCCGATGTCGATGATCAACTACGCCTCGCGCGAGATCAACTGCAAAATCGTGTACTACGGGCCGGGGCTCGGGGGAAAGACCACGAACCTCGAACACGTGTACAAGAAGGTCGCGCCGAGTACGCGCGGGAAGCTGATCTCCCTCGCGACGGAAAGCGAACGCACGCTCTTCTTCGATTTTCTTCCCGTCGACCTCGGGACGATTCGCGGCTTCAAGACGCGATTCCACCTGTATACGGTGCCGGGGCAGGTCTACTACAACGCCTCGCGCAAGCTGATTCTCAAGGGCGTCGACGGGATCGTCTTCGTCGGCGATTCGCAGATGGATCGCATGGAGGCGAATCAGGAGTCGATGCAGAACCTTTACGACAACATGGCTGAGTACGGCTACGATCTCACCCGTCTCCCGTTTGTCGTGCAGTACAACAAGCGCGACCTTCCAAACGCCGCGCCGCTCAAGGAACTGCAGGAGGCGCTCAATCCCGGATGGGAGGTGACGGAGCCCGCGAAGCAACGCGTCGCCCCCGATCCGTGGCACGCCGGCGAGAATCTGGTCGAGCAGATCCCGACTGGCGAATGGGTGGAGCGCGCCCCTTATTTCGAGGCAGTTGCGGTAACCGGTGACGGTGTATTTGATACGTTGAAAGCAGTCTCGAAGCTCGTACTCAAATCCCTCTCGTAGCGCCTGTACGCCGGCGCTCGTAGCGCCCTTCTCCGGAGTGGCTTTGAATCTCCCGAACGCGATCACAGCCGCCCGCATCGCCTGCACCCCGCTGATCGCTGCCCTGGTGATCAGCGCCGGTTGGCAGTTGCGGCTGACGGCCTGGATCCTGTTCATCGCCGCGGCCGTCACCGACTACTTCGACGGCAAGCTCGCGCGCGATCGCAACCTCGTGACCAACCTCGGGAAGCTCCTCGACCCGCTGGCCGACAAGCTCCTCCTCGTCGCCACGCTCGTCCCGATGTACTGGCTCACGCGCGACATGGCGCTCTGGTCGTCGCTCCCGGCATCCGACGCGTGGGCCGCCGGCGCGACGATCGGCCCGGTGCAGTCGGGGGCGCGGCTCGCCTACCCCTTCGTCACCCCGCTCGGACTCGTCGGCCTCCCCGTCTGGATCCTCATCGTGGTCCTCGGGCGCGAGCTCTTCATGACCCTCTTTCGCCAGTTTGCCGCGCAGCGCGGTGTGATCATCTCGGCGATCGGGCCGGCCAAGTGGAAGACGACGTTCCAATGGATCTGGGTCGGCGCCGCCTTCTGCTGGTACTTTGCCTCGTCGGCCGCCGCCGAGCACCAGTGGACCAGCGGGGCGTGGGGGGCGTTTGCCATGTTCAACGGCGTCGTCGGGACGCTGTCGATGATTGGCGCAGTGGCGCTCACCCTGTACTCGCTCGCGCTCTACGTACAGCGCTACGGCGGGTTGCTCGTGCGCTCCGGTGGCGGGCGCGAAGCGGCGCGCTGAGCGAGGTTGCGCGAGGTTGCGCGAGGTTGCGCGAGCATCGCTGACCCGCGCGTACTTGGACAGTGGCTGCAGGCAACCGGCGCACACTTCCGCTCACATTCAGACCGTCGTCAGGCTCTGCTCGACATCGTTTCGCGTCGCCATGACGATTCGCGCGCGTCGAGCCGTCGCGCGTCACCGCCCTCCGCGGACTCCGCGTACTCTGCGGTAGACTGCTGTTGAACCGCAGAGTACGCGGAGTCCGCAGAGGGGCAGCAGCTCAGGACGCGACGACCGTGACGACGTCGCATCGGGGCTGCGCACGAGTCGACGCCCTTTCCCCGTATCAACTCGGTTCTGTCTATTTGTTGATGCTCGATCGGCTTGGACAACGTGGACCACTCTCGGCCGCGTCTCCACGCCGACTGCAAACCGCATCGCCGCCCTCCCCCCCCCCCCCCCCCCCCCCTCCCGCCCCTATTCCCCCCCTCGCGCTCCATGCTCCTCGAGATTCTCACCATCGGCGACGAGCTCCTTCTCGGCCTCACCATCGACACCAACGCCGCCTGGCTGGCCCGCGAGCTTGCAGCTGACGGCGTGAGCATCGCCCAGCGCGCCAGTGTCGGCGACGACGCCGATCGCATCGCTGCCGCCGTGCGCGATGCGCTCGATCGGTCGGGAGGGGTGATCACTACCGGCGGGCTCGGTCCCACCGCCGATGACCTCACCAAACCGGCGATTGCGGCGATCTTCGGGCGCGAGATGTACTTCGACGCCGAGCGCTGGGAAGGGATCCGCCAGCTCTGGCGCGACCGCGGGCGCGCGGGCGAGCCGCCGGAGGCAAACAAGCAGCAGGTGATGATCCCCGAGGGGGCGCGCGTCCTGCACAATCGGCATGGGAGTGCACCGGGCATCTTCCTCGAAGACGAACGCGGACGATGGGTCGCCATGCTCCCCGGCGTCCCACGCGAGATGCGCGGACTCTTCAACGACGAACTGCGTCCGATCCTCCAGGCGCGACTCGGCGCGGCGCGCTCGGTCGTCCGCACACGCACCGTTCGCACGACCGGAGTGGCCGAGTCTCAGCTCCCGACGCTCCTCGGTGACGCGGTGCGCGGAGTCGACGGGATGTCGCTCGCCTATCTCCCCGGGCAGGACGGCGTCGACTTGCGGCTGACGGTGCGCGGTGCTGCGCCCGACGAAGCCGACGCGCGCCTCTCGGCAGGTGCCAGGCTCCTCGTCGAGCGCGTCGGTGACTTCGCCTACGCCGATGGCCTCGTCGACCTTGCCGAGGTCGCACTCGATGCGTGTCGCGCCCGGTCGGTCCGCATCGCTGTCGCGGAGAGCTGCACCGGGGGGATGCTCGGCGAGCGCCTCACGGCCATCGCCGGATCGAGCGACGTATTCCTCGGCGGCGTGATCGCCTACGACAACAGCGTGAAGGAGTCGCAACTCGGCGTGTCGCCGCAGACGTTCGCGAGCGTTGGGGCGGTGAGCGAGGAGGTCGCGCGTCAGATGGCGAGCGGAGTGCGCGGGCGCCTGGCGGCCGACATCGGCGTGGGGATCACCGGGATTGCCGGTCCGGGAGGAGGCTCCCCCGACAAGCCGGTTGGAACCGTCTGGGTCGCGGTCGACGTGCAGGGAGACGTACGGGTCTTCGGCGGACGTCTGATCGGCGATCGCGCCGAGGTCCGGTTCAGGGCGACGCAGGTCGCACTGGAGATGATCCGTCGGCAGCTGCAGCGGCGCACCTAGTCGAACGAAGCGCTGTGCGGGCGGACGCGACGCGAGGTTGCAGTCCCGCGCGCGCGATCTGGCGCTCGAGGCGGCCGAAAACTGCCTATCTGGCGTGGCAACGAGGCACAGGCGTTGCCCATGGTAGGGCAGCCAAAGAGATTGCATCGTGCGCCAGCTTTGCTGGGCGCGCTCTGGCGTTCGTACGGCGCTCGACGCCGAAACACTTTCCGCTCGAACCAAGTAGGCGTGAGGCATATGAACGACAACGGACCGACCGAGCAGGAGCAGGGGATCGTCGACGATCAGGCGGCGGCCATCGACGACCAGGAGTCAGCCGCTACGACCTCCGGCGACACGGCGGCGATTTCTTCGCGCGAGGACTGGCAGCGCCAGGCCGAGGAACAGCGCGACAAGTACCTCCGGCTCGCCGCCGAGTACGACAACTTCCGCAAGCGGTCGACCCGCGAGCGGCAGGATGCCGGCTGGCGCGCACAGGGCGACCTCGTCTCGGGCCTGATCGAATCGCTCGACGACTTGATGCGCTTTGCCCACGTGGACCCCTCCACCGTGGACAGCCGCACCATCGTCGACGGCGTGGCGATGGTCGAGAAGAAGCTCTTCAAGTCGCTCGCAGGGCACGGGCTCGAGGTCGTGAACCCGGTCGACCACCCCTTCGACCCGAGCGTGCACGAGGCGATCACCACGACTCCCGCGGCGAGCGCCGATGAGGATCATCTCGTCGCGCAGGTCTTCCAGCCCGGCTACGTCTTTCGTGGACAGCTCCTGCGACCGGCGCGCGTCGTGGTGAAGCAGTGGAACGGGTGACGCGCCGATAGGCATCCATGGCACCCACCAAGGACTACTACGCCGTACTCGGCGTCTCTTCGACCGCGGCGGCAGACGACATCAAGAAGCAGTACCGTCGCCTCGCCAAGAAGTACCATCCCGACGCGAATCCGAACGACCCGAAGGCCACCGAGCGCTTCAAGGAGATCTCGGAGGCCTATCAGGTCATCGGTGACGAGGAAAAGCGCAAGCAGTACGACGAGATGCGCCGGCTCGGCGCATTCACCGGCTATCCCCCGCCGGGCGGCTCCCGTCAGCGCCCTGGTTCCAGGGGAGGAGCGCGCACGTCCGGTGGGCCCACCGCCGAAGACGTGCGTTTTCAGGACTTCGACGTCGGCGGGCTTGGGGGACTGGGTGACCTCTTCGGGAGCATCTTCGGCGGTGGGGCGCCAGGTGGTCGCGGGCGCCAGCGCGCGGCGGAGCAGGGGCAGTCGGTCGAGACGACGCTGGAGGTCCCGTTCCGCACGGCTGCCTCGGGCGGAAAGGTGCCGATCGAGCTGGAAGTGAACGAAGAGTGCGCGACGTGCAACGGCTCCGGCGCGGCGCCCGGCGCGACGATGAAGACGTGCCCGGAGTGCAGCGGGCGAGGGACCATCTCGTTCGGACAGGGGGGCTTCGCCGTCAACCGTCCGTGCCCGATGTGCATGGGGCGCGGACAGATCCCGAGCGAGCGCTGCCCCACGTGCAATGGCGCGGGTGAGGTTCGCACCCGCAAGAAGGTGCTGATCACGGTGCCGGCCGGCTCCGACACGGGGACGAAGATTCGCCTGCGCGGCCAGGGGGGGCGTGGCGCGAACGGCGGGCCGCCGGGCGACCTCGTGATCACCCTGCAGGTGCAAGACGATCGCTTCTACAAGCGTGAGGGGACCGACCTGCTCGCGACCGTGCCGCTCAACATCGCCCAGGCCACGTTAGGCACGAAGATCTCCGTGCGCACGCTCGACGGAAAGAAGGTGTCGATCAAGATCCCGCCGGGGACGCCGAGCGGGAAGCGCTTTCGCATTCGCGGGCAGGGGATCGCGAAGGACGAGATCGCGGGCGACCTGATCGTGGAGACGAGCATCATTGTCCCCGATAACCTGAGCGAGGAGCAGGAGCGACTGCTCAAGGAGTTCGCGGCGGCGGGGGGGATGAAGTACTAGCCGTCATCGCACCATGAGTCGCCGTCTTCGCCAGGCGCAGCGCTGAGCGCAGCGCCGAGACCACTCGTGCGATGAGCTTGGGTCGTCGCCCCGTCGTTACGGTGGCGCGACTCGCCGACGCTCCGCATCCGACGTATCCTGCTGGCGATGATTTCCCTCTCTTGCTTGCGAGCGCGCGATCTGTTCGCCGCCGTGTTCCTCCTGGCTGGCTGCGCGCCGCGCGCGACCGTCGTTGCAGCTTCAGGCACCGCCACGTCGAGCCTCCGATCCATCGGCGACTCGTCGACCCGCCCCCTCATCATCGGCCACCGCGGCGCCAGTGGGCATCGCCCCGAGCACACGCTCGCCTCGTACGACCTGGCGATCACGATGGGCGCCGACTTCATCGAGCCCGACCTGGTGATGACGCGCGACCACGTCCTCGTCGCGCGCCACGAAAACGAGATCGGCGGGACGACCGACGTCGCCTCGAAGTTTCCCGACCGCAAGCGTACCCAAACGATCGACGGCAGCTCGGTGACCGGGTGGTTCACCGAGGACTTCACCCTTGCCGAGCTGAGGACGCTGCGGGCGCGCGAGCGCATCGCCACCCGGTCGCATGTCTACGACGGACAGTTCCTCGTCCCGACCTTCGACGAGATCCTCGATCTCGTGCGCCGGCGCGAGCGCGAGACCGGGCGCACGATCGGCGTCTATCCCGAGACGAAGCACCCGACGCACTTCCGATCGATCGGGCTCCCGCTCGAGGACTCGCTCCTCGCGGTGCTGGCGCGCCACGGATTCCGCTCGAAGGACGACGCGGTCTTCATCCAGTCGTTCGAGGTGGGCAACCTGCGCGCGCTGCACGCGCGCACGACGATCCGCCTCGTCCAACTCCTCAACATCGAAGGAGCGCCACCGGACCTCGCGATGGCGGGTGACAAACGTTCGGCAACCGACTTCGTGACGCCCGCGAGTCTCCGCGACATCGCGACGTACGCCTACGCGATCGGGGCGCACAAGGCGCTGGTGATTCCGCCGCGGTCACGTGGCGCGTCGCCGGCACCTACATCGCTCGTGCGAGACGCGCATGCCGCCGGTCTGGCCGTACACGTCTGGACGATGCGTTCCGACGCTCCCTTCCTCGGCGCGGAATACCGGGGCGATCCAGCGATGGAGTGGCGGGACTTCGCCGACGCCGGCGTCGACGGGATCTTCGGCGACTTTCCGGACGTAGGGGTGAAGGCGCTGCGCGACGCCAAGGGACGCTGACGAGTGCGTCGAGGCTTGGCCCGAGTAGAACGCACTCCCTCAACTGCGCGATGTCCGAGAGCGACTCAGCGCAGCGCTCGATGCGGCGCCAGCGACTGCGCTACGCTGCGGCGAGCGCCCCGCACGGTGGTCGGTCGGAGCGACGACGTCCGGGTCAGGCGGCGAGAATGGGGAGCGGCGCGCGCCCCTCGCCTGCACGCTCGATGTAGCCACCGCCGAGCACGCGCGACCCATCGTAGAGCACCAGCGACTGCCCCGGCGTGATCGCCGCCACCGGCTCGTCGAGCG
>CAZWVG010000278.1:0-7291 GCA_964637355.1 uncultured Gemmatimonadaceae bacterium | reverse complement strand
GTCGCCCGCAGCCGCCCGAGGCGCCACCGCCCGCGCATGAGACGCAGCAGCATCGTGGCCACGCCACACCAATACAGCGCGAGGATCGCGCCGACGCCCCCCGCGCCCCATGCGCCCGTCGTCGCCCCCACCGGGAAGACGGTCGCGCCACCGGCCGACGCGCCGATGAGCTGCAGCCTGCCTAACGCCACGAGCGGGGCCGCCAATCCCTCGGGGACGATCCACACCATCCAGTGCACCGGGAGGAAGCGCCCGACGTACATCGCGAGGAGCGCGATCACTGCGGCGCGACACACCGTCGCGCGAGCGCCGCCGCCGGCGCGACGCAGCGCGAACAGCGCCACCGCCGCCCCCACCATCGGGATCGTCGCGAGAAGCGAGATCCCGTACACCTCGCCGACCGCGCGCGCGCTGTCGGCAGGTGCAAGGAGAAGCCCCGCGGGGATCGCCATCGCTCAGCGCCCCTCGGCGCGCAGCCGGCGTACGACCGTCGCCAGTTCGTCGCGCTCCTTTGCCGTCAGCGCGCGGTCGTCATCATCGAGCAACGCCGCCACCGCGGCGGCCCGCGATCCGTTGAAGAACGTGCTGATCAGGTGGCGCACCGCCGACTGCTGCGCCGCGCTCCGCGACGTGGTCGGCGCGTACACGTGCCGTTGCCCGTCCTTGCTGTGGCGCAGCTCTCCCTTCGACTCGAGGATGCGCAGCATCGTCCGCACGGCCGCGGCATGCGGCGGCTCCGGCAACTCATCGCGAATCTGCGACGCGGTCGCCGAACCGAGGCGATACACCACGTCCATGATCTGACGTTCGCGGCGAGAGAGCGTGGTAGCGCGAGGCGGAGGACTCACGATGTCGACGGTGAAAGGGAGAGATAAATTCTTATCTCCACAGGGACGCTGTCAAGTGCGCGCCGTAACGTCGTCGGGACGAGCCGCGCCGCTCCGACAGTCGATCGCCCATCAACGATCCTTCCCCGCGCCGCGTCCATCCGGTAGCGTCACCCCCGCCGCGCGAGCACCGCGCCCGCCCCACTATTCCCCGCTGCTCCCTACTCGCCCCATGTCGCAGACACGTCGTTCGTCATTCCTCCCATCGCCATCGATGCGCACACTGCTCCTTGCGGCTGCCGGCATCGTATCGGTCACGCTTCCGCCGCACGCGCTCCCGGCGCAGCAGCGAGCGGCTGCCCCGGCCTCGGCGGCTGCCGCCGTGGTCACGCGCAAGTACGGTGACTTGGGCGAAGGGCCGTACAAGTCGCTCGTGATCCGGAACGCCATGGTGATCCCCGGGCACGGCGGCCCACCGGCCGGACCGTACGACATCATGATCGAAGGGAACATGATCACCCAGATGGTCCCGTTCGATCCGGTCGCGGCCGAACGTCGCGGCGCCGGGAGCCGCATGACCGGCGATCGCATCATCGAGGCCGACGGGAAGTACGTGATGCCCGGGATGATCGACCTGCACACGCACATCCGCACCCTCCCCGAGGAGATCGAGTACGTCTACTACCTCAAGCTGGCGATGGGCGTGACGACGATGGTGAACGCCGCCGACCGCGGCTACGCCGACGGGATGGCCGAAGCGAAGAAGAGCGCGGCGAACGAGATGGTGGCGCCCCGCATGTTTCCGCTCGTGAGCTACGGTGCCGGCACCAAGTTCTCTCGCGCCGACCTCGATAACCCGGCGATGGCGCCGCAGGTCGTGAAGGCGATGGCCGCCAACGGCAATCGCGTCATCTCGATGGACCCGTTAGGCTGGTCGCTCGAGCTGGTCACCGCGATCGCCAAGGCGGCCAAGGAGAACGCGATGATCACCTCGTTCCACCTGCAGCCGTCCAACACCGCCGTGACGCAAGCCGTGAAGGCGGCCTGCGCCGGCATCACCATGATCGAGCACCACTACGGCTACGCCGAGTCGGCGCTCGACAACAAGACGCAGGACTTCCCGCGCAACTACTCGTACGGCAACGAGAACGATCGATTCCGCGAGGCGGGGCGCGTCTGGACGTACACCAACAAGGAGCGCCTCCTCAACGAGGTCGCCGACTCGCTGGTCAAGTGCGGCGTGACGATGCTCCCCACGCGCGTGGTCTATGAGGCCAACCGCGACATGATCCGCGCCACGTCGCTCCCCTGGACCGACAAGTACACGCACCAGGCGCTCTGGAACTGGAACATGCCCAATCCAGCCTATCACGGGGCGTTCCACTACGACTGGACGAGCGATGACGAGTACTACTGGACTACGGCATTCCGTCTGTGGGGCGACCTGATCTACGAGTTCAACAAGCGCGGCGGGCGCGTCGCCTTCGGGACGGACGACAACTACATCTGGGCGACTCCCGGCTTCTCGTCGATCCGCGAGTTGCAGCTGCAGCGCGAGACGGGGATGCACAACCTCGAGGTCCTCAAGACGGCGACCTACAACTCGGCGCAGACGTTGGGCGAGCCCCTCCTCGGTCTCGTGCGCCCGGGCTACAAGGCCGATCTCCTCCTCGTCGATGGCAATCCCGCCGCGAACCTCAAGTTCATGTACTCCTTCGGCGACCTCACGCTCGACAAGGACGGCAAGATGTACCGCACCAAGGGGATCGTGAACACCATCAAGGACGGGATCGTCCTCAACAACGACAAGCTGATGGCCGAGGTGGAGCGGATGGTGCAGGCGTCGCGCAAGCTGGCGCCGGCCAACGATCCGGTGCGCGATCCGTTCAAGGTCTCCAAGATCGTTCCCTGAGCGCACGACCGGTCGACTGAGAGACGAGACGGGGCGTCGCATAGCGGCGCCCCGTCGTCGTTCCAGCATCGTCCGCCGCACCAACGCCTAACGCGGACGTCGCCCCCGTGCGCCGCGCTTGCTCCCCCGCGCGGCGGGCGTGCGCGGTTTCGCGGATGGAGTCCGAGCGGCGTTCAGGGCAGCCGCTGATACGCGCTTCCCCGATTTAGGAGTCTCGGTCCCGGTCGCCTTCGCTTTCCTCTTCCCCTGCACGTCCGACCTCGCCTTCACCTGTTTGGTCGCCTTCGCCGTCGCACGCCCTTTTCGCCGCGAGCCCACGAGCGAGCCGGCCTGCGGCTCGGGAGGGAGCGCCGGCGCCGCCTGCACCGGCCCGGGCGACGCCGCCACCGGATGCGCCGACTTGGGGCTATACCAGCGCTTGAGCCACGTGCTCAATCCGTCGAGCCCGGGCATCAGCACACGCTCGGTGAGGTTCATGTTGTCCAGCTTGTCGCGGATCTCCCACTTGGCCGACGCCGAAATGATGATCTTGCGCACCAGCGCCGGGTCGTACGCGGCACGCTCGATGAGCCACTCGTCGAGCCGCACGTCGAGCCGATTGGTGAAGGAGAAGAGTCCCCACTGGTTGATGATGCGCGGGTCCAGCGAGGGCGGCTCGAAGAACATCACGAACGGAGCCTGCGTCCCTTCGGTGCGCTCGAAGATGAACGGATCGATGAGCGCCGGATCCTCCTCCAGCATCTCCACGCTGAAGGTGAGCGCGTAGTGCCGCGACAGCGAGTCCCTGAAGAACTGCGGGAGGTAGTCGCGCGCGCGATCGAAGTTCACCATCCAGAGCACGCCGTCCCTGTCCATCTTGTCGAGTTCATTGGTGGCGAAGTGCATCGCCACGAACGGCGAGAAGGTCCAGTCGAGCAGTCGCGTGGGAAGGCCGTGGTGCTGCGCGAGCGACAGCCACTTCCAGTCGGAGTTGCTCGCGTCGAAGTCGGCGTACGCGTACTTCTTGAAGTTGCGGAACATCGCCTTCTCGATGAAGCCGAGCGTGTTGGCGTCGTGCCGCAACCGCTGCAGCGAGCTCGTGACGGGCCAGTCGGCCACCATTCCGCGGAACGCGTACGGTGAGCGATACCGCTCGAGCCGCTCGCTGAAGGAGCCGGCGAACGTCTGCTCGACCAGGTCGTGCCACTTGGAGATCGTGATCGTGTCCATCTAGCGCCTCACGGCGGTGACGAGGACCGAGATGTCGTCGTTGCGGGGATTCACGAAATCGAGCCGCACGCGCCCGTCATCGGTGCGCGAGAGCGTCGCTGGCACCGAACAGTTTGTCAGCGCCCACCCGGCGGGAAGGACCATCGCATTCGCCGGACGCCCGAAGGCGCGGTCCCACACCAGCGTGTCGCCCTTGAGCAGGTAGCGCGCCGGGTCGGTGTACGTCTCGCTGATGCGCAGCCGCGACGAGTGCCCGGCCTGGATCGCCGGAAAGTCGATGACCACGACCTCCGTCTCGGCGGTGACCGCCTCGCCGATATCGATCTTCGCTGCGGTGATCGCGCTCCCCTTGAGCGTGCGGGTCTCGAGCGATTCGCCGGTGTCGAGGATGCGCGCCGACGGGTCCGATGCCTTGCTCCCCGCGCGCACGACGTTGAGATACTTGTCGATGCCCGGGCGCGACTCGGTGTAGTCGTGATAGAGGTCGAACGCGTGCGTCTCGGGTTGCTGCAGGAAGTAGACGATCTCGCGGTCCTGGTGCGCCCGCTCCGAGAGCCGCGCATCCGGGCGAGCTCCCGTCGCTCCCGCCGACATTGCGGCCGCCGTCGTTCCTCCCTTCGCGCGCCGCCCCTTCACCACGAACGGCACTTCACCGACTCCCGTGTTGATGAACGAGACCGAGACGCGCCCATCGCGCTCCGTGAGGATCTGCGAGGGATAGTTCACCGACTCCACGTCGTATCCCACCGGGAGGACCACGGCATTCTTGCGGATCCCCAACGGTCGCGTGTAGACGATCGAGTCGCCGCCGGCGATGTACGACCGTGCATCCTCGTACGTCTTGTCGATGCGAATGCGCCCCTCGCCATCACGCGGGACCGGTCGCGCGAGCGTGACCATGATGTACTCCCCCGTCGTGTCGGCGCGCGCCACGCCGCCCGCCCGCGCGACCGAACCGCTCACGACGCTGAACGTGAGCGGCGCGCCGGTCATCCGGTCGTACACCTGCTCGTCGGTGGCGATGCTCCCTTTCCGGATCGGGTTGTAGTACTTCGTGGCGCCGGCGGCCGTCGCCGTCACCTCGTAAATGATCCGGAACTTGGCGCTCCCGGGCTCCAACAATTCGTAGCGTGTGTAGTGATCGGCGTCGGTCTGGGTGGGTGCCTGCGCCCCGGCGCGCACACCACCGCCCGCCCAGGCGATCGCCACCGCGCTCGCGAGTGTGACGCGTGCGAGGGTGTTGCGCGCGCGGAGACGCGTGGGGAAGGGGATCGCCGAGACGCGTAACGCGGAGTAGGGCATGAGCCGATTGGCGTGAGAAAGGGTCATTGCACCGGCGCGGCGCGATGCGCACGCCGTCGCCTGGCCATTCGAAGCAACGTGAAGCCCAACACGATGCAGCAGGCGAGCGCGATCATCGGCAACAGGATGGCGATGACCGTCAACCCGATCGCGCCCGCCGCCTCGCCCGTCGCGACGACGGGGTTCGCCAGCCCACCCGTCGTCACGGTCGACTTGAGGCGCGCCCCAACCGAGAGGAGCTGCATCGTCCCGGCGATCCCCCCGCCGCCGATGATTGCGATCGTCCACGTCACCAGCGGCGGGAGATCGGTCATCACCGCAGCACTCGCCACCACGCCCGCGATCACCGCGGCCGGCGACGCGATCACGTCGAGCAGGTGGTCGAGCCACGGGACGTAGTACGCGACGATCTCCAGTGCGGTCGCGGTCCCGAAGGCGATCAGCGCCGGCATGGTCGCGATCCAGCCAAAACTCGGCGCGATCGAAAGCAATCCGGCGTGCGCAGCGAGCCCCGCGCCGAACACCGGAACGAAGACGCGCAGCCCGGCCGCAGCGGCCAGTCCGATCCCCAGGGCGATGCTCAGCAACGTATCCATGCCCCTCCGCCTCCGTCGTCAAACTCCGCGCAGCAGGTCCGGTCGCGCGCGGCGCTGCGCGCTGCTCGGAAACTCAGCGCGTGCGCTCGTTGCGGTAGATCCGCCCGTTCTTCATCACGAAGTTCACGCGCCGAAGCGACGTCGCGTCCCTGGTCACGTCGCCCGGCACCGCCATCAGGTCGGCGAGCATGCGCGGGGCGATGGTGCCGAGCGAATCCGCCAGCCGCATCGACTCCGCGTTCAGCGCGGTGGCGCTGTGCAGCGCCTCGAGCGGCGGCTGCCCGGCCTGGTTGATGCGGCAGATCAGGTCTTCGATGTTGCGCCCGTGCGCCCCGGCGACCGCGTCGGTCCCGAACACGACCTTGAGCCCCTTCGTCTGCGTCGCCTTGCGCACCGTCGCCACCGCCAGCGGGAGCGACTGCTGCATCGAGGCGAATCCCGCATCGTTGTAGTTGCCGATTCCCTGGTACTTGGCGCGGTTGTCGAGATAGTTGGTGAAGACCAGCGCGCACTGCGGCGAGAAATACGTCCCCTTCTGCACCATCAGCTGCAAGACCTCGTCGGTGGCAAAGATCCCGTGCTCGATCTGGTCGCACCCGGCGTTGATGGCGCGCTTCATCGCCTCGGCCGCGTGCGCGTGCACGAGGACGCGCAGCCCCTGCGCGTGCGCCTCGCCGCAGGCGGCTTGCAGCTGCGCATCGGTCATCGTCGGGGCGCCGCCATCGCGAATCGACTGCGAGGCGAAGAGCTTGATGAGGTCCGCGCCGCGCGCCTTGAAGTCGCGAATCTTCGTGCGCAGCTCGTCGGGCGTACCACTCGACTCGTTGAGCGAGCCGAGCGACGTGAGGATGCGCGGGCCCGGGAGCTCCCCGCGCCCGATCGCGCTGCGAAGGTCGGCATCCTCAGGCGAACCCGGAGACTGGATTGTCGTCACCCCCGACATCAGCGTCGCGTAGGCATTCCCAGCCGCCGCGATCGCCTCCTGCGCCGGCGTCTCGCCGTCACTTCGCGTGTGAAAGCGCCCCTCGGCGTTGAAGTGCCACACGACGTGATCGTGCACGTCGATGAACCCCGGCATCAGCGTCGCATCGCCCAGATCGTAGCGCACACCGCGAAACGTCGCCGGGAGCGTGCCCACGCTGCTGATGCGCGCCCCGTCGACCACCACCGTCGCATTGTCGAGCATGCGATTGCCATCGAAGACATGGCGCGCCGAGATTGCGATCTGCTGCGCATCGATCGATCGCGCGCTCGTCGCCGTCGCCATCACTCCGAGCGCCACCGCCAGCCGCACGACGCGCGCGACCTTCGGTTGGGGAATCGTGCGACCAGTCGTCTGAGTGACAGTTACGACGCAATGCTCGAACTCGGACATCGGAAACTCCCCGCGTGGAAGGCATCAGCGACGCGTGCAGGCATCGCCCCGGCAGTCGTCGCCGCATGGG
>CAZWVG010000277.1:0-7302 GCA_964637355.1 uncultured Gemmatimonadaceae bacterium | reverse complement strand
CGCTCCGGAGCGGCGTAGGCTGGAGTGAGGAGGCGGAAGAGAGACTCCGACGCTTCGTCCTCGTTCGTGTCGAGTCGCCCTGACACACCGAAATCGAGCAGTCGTACACGCCCATCACCGTCCACCAGGATGTTCGACGGTTTGAGGTCGCCGTGCACGACGAGCTGCTGATGCGCCGCCGTCACCACGGTGCAGACGTCCATGAAGAGACGAAGCCGCGCGCGAAGGGGGAGCTTGCCGTCGACGCAGTGCGTGTGGAGCGGTAGTCCGCGCACGTACTCCATCGCGAACCAGATCGTCCCGTCCCCCTGCACGCCGGCGTCGTAGAGCGGGACGATCCCCGGGTGGCGGAGTCGCGCAACGAAGCGACGCTCCTCCTCGAAGCGCGCCTTCCGCGCGGGCGACAGCGGCGCGTCCCAGAGCACCTTGAGCGCGACGCGCGCCCCCACGTCTTCGCGCTCGGCGAGATAGACGATCCCCATTCCCCCCTCGCCGAGTCGCTCGACCGCGCGATAGGGCCCGAATCGCACCGTGGGAATGCCCTCGCGTGCCAGGGCAAGGAGGCGAGCGGCCGAGTCGTCCAGGACGGCGTCGAGCGACTCGGCCTTCGACGCGTCGGCATGCAACAAACGTTCGACAGCGTCTGCCACCGCCGGACTCTCGGCGCGGAGCGCCGCCAGCCTCGCTCGGCGCTCCGCGGCTGGCAGGTCGCTCCATGCATGGAAGTGTTCTTCGATCAGCGCCCAATCGATGCTCGTCAGCTGCATATCCCCCTCGCTCCACCCCCAATCCCCGCGCGCGGCAACCGCGTGCCTGCGTGCCTGCGATGCTGTCGCTCATTCGGCACACCGATCCGGGCACCCATCCTTCCGAGGGCGACGGACACCTCCACCAACCGAATGCCGGGGGGCAACGATATGGTGACGAACTGGCAACAGCAAGTCGCCGGACTCGTGCAGTGAATCGCGCGCGCCTCTTCGCCGCGTGGCTTCATCACGGTCTCCGCTACTTCGTGGCGGCGTCCAGCATGCGAAATCCCCCCTGCAGGCGCTGCAACGCCGCGTTGCCGTCCTGCGAGAGCGGCGAGGAGTCTCCCGCATCAAACAGCGAGAACAGGGCGTGAACGAGCAGGTTCTCGTTCGAGATCGCTGCGTCGACTTCGTCGCTCGCCGCACTGATCTCCGACACCGCCAGTCGTACCTGGCTGCTGCATCCGTCGAGCGGCGCCGAGGCCGCCGTCGCGCGGACGCGATGCATGAGCGAACGTGCCTGCGCCGGCGTCTCGGGCGTGCTCACCGACTGGTCGAGCGTAGCGAAGTGTTCGCGCACGCGCGTCGCGCAGGCGACTTCCGGATTCGGGGCGCAGGCGCCGAGCAAAGAAGCGGACGCGACGGCGACGATGGCGCGAAGCGCAGAGCGGCGAGAAGTCATTGCAGTGGGGATGGGAGAGTGGAGGTCTTCGGCTTCGTTCACTCTCCGAACGGGGCACAGGGGCAATCTCTTACGCCCTCGGTCCCAACTCCCTGTCGCCACGCTCGCCCCGTTGTCGCCGCGCCGCCCGGTTCGACGATCCCCGCGAGTCTCCTCTTCTATTCGATCTCACCCTGCGCGCCCGCTCAATCCGCCTCGGTCGACAGCACTCCGGAACTCACCACCTCGAGAGACCGGCACGATCCCCCTCTTGCGCTTCTGAGCCCGAGTGCTAATAATTTAGCAGCCTGCTAAAAACCTAGCATCACCACAGCGCGTAGGGTGCCCCATGTCCGACCAACCGACAAAGTCCGCGACACACGCTCCATCGCATTCCGCGACGCTCAGCCGACGCGAGCGGCAGATCATGGACGTCATCTACGCGCGCGGTTCGGCCACCGCCGCCGAAGTCCTCGAGTCGCTCCCCGATGCGCCGTCCTACTCGGCGGTGCGAGCGCTTCTTCGAATCCTCGAGGAGAAAGGGCACCTCACGCACTCGGTCGACGGTCCGCGCTATGTGTTCGCCCCGGTCGTGCCGCGTGACAATGCGCGCGAGTCGGCGCTGCGCGGTCTGGTGCGCACGTTTTTCGATGGCTCTCCCGGCGATGCCGTCGCCGCCCTGCTCGATCTCTCGGGGAGCAAGATCTCGCCCGAGGAACTCGACGAAATCGCCGCGCTGGTGAAGCGCGCCAAGAAGGAGGGACGCTGACATGCTGCAGGTTCTCCTGTCGGTCGCGCTCCGCGTGGCTGCGCTGCTCCTCCTCACGGCGCTTGCCGTCCGACTCCTTCGCGATCATTCGGCCGGGCGTCGCCACTTCGTGATGGTCCTCGGCGCGCTCGGCGCGCTGAGCATCCCCGTGCTCACGCTGCTCGCACCGCGCTGGAAAGTCGGCGTTCTGCCGCCCCGCAGCTCGGTCGTAGTCGCGCAACGCGCCGTGCGATCGATCGTCCCCGCGCCGGTTCGGGCGCAGCTCTCTCGCGACGTGCGAGCGATCGTTGCCCCGGTCGCTCCGCTCCGCCGAGCGCGCGCGGCAGACGTCCGCGCGCTCGCCCCACTCGCGCCCGCGGAGCGAATCCGCCCCGGCGAAGCCGCAATGGATGTTGGCGTGGTGGCGGGCTTCGACGGACCCGTCGTGACGTCGCCTGCTACGCGCGCTGGACGTGCCGCGCGCACAAGTGCGGCCGATGCGCGACTGGCGAGCGCTTCTTCGCCCCTCGGTTGGCGTCCGTCTCCGGCGCTTCAACTCGTCCTTGCCTGGTTGTTCGGGGCGTCGCTGCTCCTGTCGCAGCTCGTGATTGGGATGATCCGCCGCACCCGCCTGGCAAACAGCGCAACCGATCTCCTCCCCGCCGCGTGGGAGCGCTCGCGCGCCCGCCTTCGTGCGCGCGGGCTCTTTCCCGAACGCGTGCGTCTCTACGCGACGGCGCGTTCGAGCATGCCGATGACGTGGGGCGTGCTTCGTCCCATCGTCATCCTCCCCGAGCACAGCGAGTGGACGAGTGACGAGCGTGATGCGGCGCTCCTGCATGAGCTGGCGCACGTGCGTCGTGGCGATGCGTTGTGGCTGACGGTGTTGAGCGTCGTGCGCGCGTTGCACTGGTACAATCCGCTGGCCTGGTGGCTCTGCGCGGAAGAGCGCCTCGCCCGTGAAGAGGCGTGCGACGACCTCGTGCTCGACGCCGGCGTGCGTCCCTCGGCGTACGCCGAGCAGCTGTTAGGCATCGTGCAGGCGCCCACCGAATGGCGCACTCCCGCGGCCGCGCTGGCGATGGCCCGCCCCGCGTCGCTCACGCTCCGGCTGCAGTCGATCCTGCGGGCTGAGCAACCGCGCGACCTTCCGGGCGTGGCGATGCGCGCGCTGTCGATTGCTGGAGCGCTGTTCCTCGCCGCCTGCATCGGGACGGCGTCGCCGGTTCGGCGCGGCGCTTCGTCGCCCTCTCGCGATGCCGCGCCGTCGGAGTCCAACCGTCGCGCAGCGCGCGGTTCGGCAGGCGCAACGACGAACGCCGACGCGGCGTCCTCGCGTTCGGCGGTGGGCGTCGGAGGGAGTGCTGCTGCGGCTATTTCGACCACCTCGGGCGACGACGTCGCGGGGAGCGGCTCGGCGTCGGGTGCGGGATTCGCGATCGGTTCGAGCGCATCGAGCGGTGCGGGCACCGCGGCCGGATCGGGCGATGGGCGCGCTGCGGCGAGTGGCTCGGGCGCGAGCGCCGATGCGCCGCGGGTCACCAGTGGCTACGCGTACAGTTACGACACGGGTGTCGCGACAGCAGTGCGATCGTCGCAGCAGGACTGCGGGAACACGCGCTCTCGCAAGACCTCCAGCTCGCACATGACCAACAGCGATGGTCGCACCGAGACCATCACCTGGTCGCGCAACGGGTGCAAGATCGAGGTGAGCGCGCGCGGTGAGTATCAACTCGCCCCGAGCCTCGACGACCTGCGCTCGCTTTCGCGCGGCGGATCGTTTGTCTTGAGCGACGACGACGGACGAGTGGAGCGCGAGGTGCGCATCACTCCCGCGTCCGACGGAACGCTCGATCACCGCTACCGCGTCGACGGTGAGAACCGCTCGTGGGATGCCGAAGGGAAGGCGTGGTTCGCGCAGGTGGTCCTGCGGCTCGATCGCGCCACGGCGTGGGCGGTGGATGTGCGCTTCCCCGCACTCATGTCGCGTGGCGGCGTCGACGCAGTGCTCGGCGAGATCGACCTGCTCGAAGGAGACTACGCGCGGCGTGTCTATTTCACGCGCCTCGCGTCGTCGGCGCAGCTCACCAGCGCGCAGCTCGTCCGGGTGATCGACACCGCCGCGCAGAAGATCCAGTCGGACTACGAGATGGCCGAGCTCCTCATCGCCGCGAGCAAGCAGAAGGCGTTCGACGATCCGGCGCAGCTCTCGCTCGCCCGTGCCGCCAGCCGCATCAGGTCCGACTACGAAAAGCGGCGCGCCTTTACCGCGCTCCTCACGAAGGATGGGCTGTCGGCGGCTACGGTCGGTGAGATCCTCGCGGGGACAAAGGGGATGGACTCGGACTACGAACTCGCCGAGCTCCTCATCGAAGTGTCGTCTCGTTATGCGATCGCCCCGGCGACGCGCCGCTACTATCTCGACGCGCTCGGCACCATCCAGTCGGACTACGAGTATCGCCGTGTGGTGACCGCCCTGGCCAAGCGCCCCCCGCTGCCGCCGGACTTCACGCGCGACATCCTCGATCACGCCGGCGCGCACGTGAAGGGATACGAGCTCGCCGAGCTCCTGATCACGATGAACAAGTCGTTAGGGAAGGATCGCGCGCTTTCTCTGGCGCTCCTCGACGCGGCGACGCACCTCGACTCGGACTACGAGCACGGGCGCGTGCTCAAGGACCTGGTAGACCAGCGCCCGGATGCTGAGGTCGTGGTGCAGCTGCTCAAGCAGGCGCCGAAGATCGGCTCGGCGTACGAACGCGCCGAAGTGCTCCTGGCGGTGGCGCGCACCTACAGGATCGAAGGCACGCTGCACGATGCCTACGTCGATGCGGCGCAGTCGATCGGGTCGGACTACGAACGCAATCGCGCGCTCGCGGCGGCGGCGTCGGTGCGGCGCGTGGAGCGCTGAGCGGCGCGCGCCGACTCGAACAGGAGTCCGACCGGGCGGCAGCGCAAAGGCGACACGAAGACAGCGGTAAAGGAACAACGCGGGCGATCGCCGAGTGGCGATCGCCCGCGTTGTGCGTCGGGTGGTGCGTTAGGCGATCACTGCATCCCGCGCATCTTCACTTCCTTGTAGCCGGCGGGAGGCGAGAAGAGCGACTGGTCGACGCGCCCGGTGTCGATGCGATCGACCTCGGTCTTGATCGTCGACATCGTCGTCTGCTTGGGGGGCGACTTGGGCTCGTTCTCCTTCTTCTTCGCCTCCTCCTGCATCTCCTTCACGCGGTTCATCATCCCGCGCAGGCCGCCCCCCTTCTTCTTCTCGGGCTCGGGCGCCGGCGCCGCGGCGACCTCGTTGAGGGCAAGGCTCCGGTCGAAGGTCATCCCGGCGGGGACGAACGTCACGTAGGTGGTGCTGCGCACCGAGACGCCCGGCACCTTGGCGCGCTCCTTGGCCGCGGCCTCGAAGCCCTCCTTCATTTGCGGGTTAGCCGCGAAGACCGCGTCCATCGACTTGGCGGTCTCCTTGAACTCCTGCCCGAGCTTCTGGAGGTAGAGCTTCTGGAAGTCCTTCATCGCCGCGACCTGCGCTGCGTCCTTCGACACCCATTCGTCGAGGAAGAAGACCATGCTCCCCGCTTCCTGCGTCTGCTCCCCTTCGGGCGTGACGTTCGCGGTCGTCGTGATCGTCATGAACACGCGCTCGGCGTCGGCTCCGGCGATCTTCGCGTGCTCGCCGGGGCGGTCCACCTTGACCTGGTACTTGAGGTCCACGTCGCCCTTGGCGTTCGGATCCTTCCCCTTGGCCGCGGCCGCCTTGCTGCCGGCCTTTATGGAGTCGGCCATGTTGTGCATCATGGTCGACATCTCCTCGAACGTCATCGAGGTGTACGACTTCGCCTTGTTGTCGATGTTGATCCAGCGACCGGCATCGAGGTCGATGATCATCGCGCTCGTGCCGTTGTCGCTGCGGAGCTTGTGGCCCGAGATGTAGGTGGTGCCTTCGATGGGATCGTTCATGTTCTGCCCGCCGAATCGCGCCGCCATGCTCATGAGCTTCCCGAATCCGCCGTAGAAGCGCATGGTCGACGTGCTGTGGACGGTCACGTCCTGCGCGCACAGCGTGCTCGTGGCGAGCGGTGCGGCGGCGAGCGATGCCGCCAGCAGGGTGCGAAGAGTCGCGTTCATGGTCACTCCGAAGTTGCTGCGGAAAGTGTCGCGTGCGGCCGCGAGGCGCAGCGCGGGAACTCGGGGCTGGTTCGCCCGGCAGGCGTGATAGCAATGAACGTGCTACCCGCCTGCGCGTCGACCCCTTCACCAAGATTTTCCATCGACGCCACCCGCGAGATTTCGAGCGGCTGACCAGGGACGACAGTTGGAAATCGGGGTCACGGCTGGTGATGTTGTGTCACCCCCGTTCCGCGTCTCCTCCGCACCCGGCATGCTCCCGCACGAAGACTTCCCGCACGACCGCACCGATCCCCGCGCCGACCATCGCATCGACGACGTTCGCATCGGCGCGGTCCGGCCGCTCGTCGTTCCTGCGCTCCTGCAGGAGCGTGTCCCGCTGCGCGACGCCAGCCGCGATCTGGTCGAGCAGAGCCGCGCCGCGATCGCCGACGTCCTCCACGGGCGCGACGATCGCCTCGTCGTCGTCGTGGGGCCGTGCTCGATTCACGACCACGAACAGGCACTGGAGTACGGAGAGCGCCTCAAGGAGGTCGCCGCCACGACCGGGGATGACCTCCTGATCGTGATGCGCGCCTATTTCGAGAAGCCGAGGACCACCGTCGGGTGGAAAGGGTTCATCAATGACCCCCATCTGGACGGCACCTTCGCCATGAACGAAGGGCTGGAGCGGGCGCGGCGCCTCCTGGTGGAGCTGACGATGCGCGGGATCCCGACGGGGACCGAGTTTCTCGACCTCCTGAGCCCGCAATACATCTCGGACCTGGTCTCGTGGGGGGCGATCGGGGCGCGGACGACCGAGAGCCAGAGCCATCGCCAACTCGCCTCGGGGTTGAGCTGCCCCGTGGGCTTCAAGAACGGGACGGAGGGGAGCGTGAAGGTGGCGGCCGATGCGATCCTCGCCGCCCAGGCGCCGCACGCCTTCATGGGGATGACCAAGCTCGGCGTGGCCGCGATCTTCGAGACGACGGGGAATGACGACTGCCACGTGATCCTGCGCGGTGGCAAGG
>CAZWVG010000276.1:0-7307 GCA_964637355.1 uncultured Gemmatimonadaceae bacterium | reverse complement strand
GTCGTTGTCGAGCCGGATGGCCTTGGAGAGGTGCTCGATCGCCTCGCCGAAGATCTTCTTCTTGAGGCAGATGTAGCCGACGTTGATGCGCGCGAGCGAGTTCTGCGGCTGGCGCATCAGGACCTTCTGGAAATTGAGCAGCGCGTCGTCGTGCTTGTCCTGGAGCATTTGGGCCCAGCCGAGCAGCGACTCGCCATGCGGATCGTTGGGAGAGAGCTCGAGGGCGCGCGCGAGAGCCGCTTCGGCACCGGCGTGGTCACCTAACGACATCAGGCTCCACCCCTTCTCCAGGTACGTCGAGGCATTGAGGTGGTCGGCGCGGGTCGGCATCGCCGGCTCGGCGACGGGCGCGAGCGTCGGCGCCAGTGCGGGGGCCGGCGCCGGAGTGCCGACGGCGTCGGGCACGTCGGCCGACTCCTCCAGCGCCTTCCACTGCTGCACGAGTCCCTTGACGTCATCCTTGAGCGCGGTGAGTTCCGACACCTCACGCTCGATGGAACGATACAGCGCGATGATCTCCTGCTTGAGGGCGTCACGGCGCCCCGCCGCATCGCGGGCGGCGAGCGCACCCCGCAGGGCTTCGAACTCTTCGCGAAGCACGGACTGCTGCGCAACGTTGGCGTCGGTCACCGGTGCTCCCCGTCGTCGGTGGACACGCCGACGTACGCAGCGGCGGCAGCGATGGCGGCTTCGGCCTCGCGCGGGTCGAACACGTGCGAATCGTCGGATCCCAGGAGGCGTTCGGCGTCGAGCACGAAGACCATCGCGTCGTTACGGCGCACGACGCCGCAGAGAAACGCACCGGCGGCGTCGCGCACGAGCGCGGGGGGAGGCGCGACCTCCGCATCGGCAACGGGACGCACATCGACGACGCGATCGACGGCGGCAGCGACGACGTCGTCGTGCGAGGTGAGGAGGAGCAATCGACCGCTGGCCGCATCGCCCTCCCCTGTGGCGCCGAGCCGTCGCCGGAGATCCAGCACCGGGATCACGCGCCCCTGGTACTCGAGGATGCCCGCCATCCACGGCGGCATGTTCGGGACGGGAAAGACCCCCTCGTTTCGCAGGACACGCTCGACGTGTGCGACATCGATGGCGTACCACGCTTCGCCGATCCCGAACGTCACCAAACGGCGGGTTGCCGGGCGCATCACCAGGCCACCTCGACGCAGTGCAGCTGGCAGCTGGCGATGAGGGCGCGGGCGTCGAGGATGCCCGTGACTTCCTCCCCGTCCCAGGTGACGCCGAGGAGGAGCTCGTCGCCCACGTCGACCGGCGATGGCTTGATGGTGGCGAGCTCGATCGTCACCACGTCGTCGACTTCGTCGGCCAGGAGCCCGATGCGGCGCGCGCCGCTGCGCATCACGAGGAGCTGGCCACCGCCCGACGCGCCGGTCGTCCCGAGGAGCCGCGCCGTGTCGAAGACGGGGATCGACTGAGAGGCGAGGCGCGCGATGCCGCGAAAGCACTCGCCCGTCGTTGGGGTGGAGCGCGGCGCGGCCGTTGCCACAGCGGTGGCGCCCGGCGTCGGCTGCTCTGCCCCTCTGCGCGCGAGCGGCGAACGCTCGAGGACGGGTGTATCGATCGCCTCATCGAGGGCGCGCACGTCGAAGGCGAATCGCTCACCGCCGGCGCGAAAGGCGAGGAGCTCCGCCGTCCCGCTCCGGGCGCGCACGCGCTCGCGAAAGCGCAGCACGGCGACGTTGCCGTTAGGCTCGGCCGGTGTGTACGCGGGCGCGGGGGTGAGGACGGAGGTCGGAGTCATTGGGAAATCCGCAGCATCATGCAGTAGACCGCTTCGCCACGGTGCACGTCACGCACGTCGCGACCCGAACATGCGCGCGCGGCGAGGGCGGCGTCATGTCGCACTCGTCGCTGCGACGGCACGTGACATCCCGCGCAGTCGGAGTCCGTCGGCGATCGCGTCGGCCACCCCCTCGAGCGGAGCGATCGCATGGCTCCCGGCCAGCGCGAGCGCGGCGTGCGGCATGCCGTACACGATTGATGTCTTCTCATCCTGCACGACGACGTAGCCGCCGTGCGCACGCACCGCGCGCGCGCCTGCCGCGCCGTCCTGCCCCATCCCGGTGAGGACGACGGCGATGCATCGCTCCGCGAAGAGCGCGGCGGCGCTTTCGAAGAGCGGATCGGCAGCGGGAGCGACGCCGTGCACGGGGAGCCCGGCGGCCACCGCCAGATGCAACGTCCCGTCATCCGACGCGAGCGTCGTGTGCACGCCGCCCGGCGCGATGTACGCGTGCCCCGCGCGCAGCCGTTCGCCGTCGCGTGCTTCGCGCACCGGGACGGCGGCCAGCGCATCGAGGCGACGCGCGAGGCTCTCGGTGAAAACCGGCGGCATGTGTTGAACGATGACGATTGCCGCCGACGACGGGTCGAGCATCGGCACGATCTCGGCGAGCGCGCGCGGGCCGCCGGTCGATGCGGCGATGACGACCACGTGCGTCGGAGCCTCGGCACTCCCGACACCATCGACCCGCGCGCGATGCGGGGCTCGCGCGAGCACAGGGACCGACGTGTAGTGCGCGTCGGCCGCGGTACGCAGCGCGCCGAGCAGTCGCTCTTCGAGTGTCGAGACGTCGAGCGCGTCGCCAAACGCCGGCTTGCGCACGAAGTCGACGGCGCCGAGTTCGAGCGCGCGCATCGTCGTCTCACCGCCGTCGGCCAGTGCGGAGAGCATGACGACGGGTCGCGGAGCCTCGCTCATCACGTAGCCTAACGTCGCGAGCCCGTCGAGCCCCGGCATCTGCACGTCGAGCGTCAACACGTCGGGGGCAAGCGCGTGCACCTGGCGGAGCGCCGAGTATCCGTCGCCCGCCTCGCCGGCCACGACGAAATCGGGGGACGCCTCGATCACGTCGCAGACCACCCGGCGGATGAAGGGTGAATCGTCGACGACGAGGACGCGACGCTTCTTAGAGGAAGCGCTCACCGTGCTTGATCGAAGTGACGCGCACCTCGCCGGTGGCGACGTCGAAGTAGACGCTGCGTCCGTAGTCTCCCCCCACCTCCTCGCCCACGATCGGGACGCCCGCAGCCGCGCAGGCTCGGCGCGTGGCAATCACGTTGCGCTCTCCCATGTTGATCCCGCCTCCCTTCAGGAGGTTGGCGAACATGCTCGCCCCTCCCACCAGGCGCGCTTCGGGACGTGCGAGCGCGCCGAGCGTGCGCATCTGCGCGAGAAGCGCCGCCGCCGCGGTCGTGGCGTACTTCGACGGCTTGCCCGGAACGCGCGAGAGCGCCTCGTGCGGGAGGAGGATGTGGGCCAGTCCGCCGATCGAGGTGGCGCGATCGTGGATCAGGAGCGCGATACACGAGCCGAGCCCTACGCTCGACAACATGCCGGTTGCCTGGAGCACGGCGGCATCGCCGACGTTCACGTGCACCTCGACCGTGGGAAGCACGATCGTTCCCGTCTCGCCGCTCACGCGAGTCGCCGCGCGGTGTCGATGTTATTGCGCGCCATCGGATTTTCCGGGGCGAGCGCGAGCGATCGTTCCCAATCCTTCATGGCCTCGCCCCGCTCGCGACGCCTGAAGTGAATGTTGCCGAGCTTGAGCCACACGTCGCCGCCCAGGTCGGGAGCGACACGCACCGCGCGCTGATAGCACTCCATCGCCTCGTCGTAGCGCCCGCCGCGATAGTGCAGGTCCCCGGCGTTCTTGTGCAGCTGCGGAAGGGTGGGATCCTCGATCTGTCCGCGCTCGACCATCGCCGCCGCGTCGTCGTATCGCCCGCGCCGCTCGAGGACCGTCGCCAGGTTGTTGAGGAGAACGGCCGCATGCGGATGCACGTCGGTCCCCTCGCGAAGGATCGCGATCGCACGATCGAGCTCACCGAGGATCGCCGCGACAAGTCCGGCGTAGTGGAACCAGGCCGGCGGCCGCACGCGCTCGCCCCACAACACCGCCGCCTCGCGCAGCAGCGCATCGGCCGCGGGCACATCGTGCCGACGCAAGGCGAGCACCGCCGACGACAGGCGAACGGTCGGGTCGTTCGGCAGGAGCTGATCCGCGCGCGCGAGCGCGACGCGCGCATCCTCCAGGCGCCCGGAGCGCTCGAGCGCGCAGGCAAGATTCAGGTAGGTCGACCCGCGCGCGGTGGGGCGCGAGGCGGCCGATCGCAGCAGCCGCACGGCCTCGTCGAGCCGTCCCTGCCGCAGGGCGAGCAGCCCGAGGTAGAACTCCCCGTGCTCATCCCCCGGCTGCAGTTCGGTCACGCGGCGGAACTCGCGCACGGCCTCGTCCAGCATCCCGGTCTTGTAGAACGCCACGCCGAGGTTGCGATGCTCGGTGACGCGCGACTCGTTGCTCACCTGCTCCTGCACGCGCGTGCGTCCGACGCGGTGCGCGAAACCGGCGGTGATCAGCCCGTAGAGCGCTTTCCCCACCTCGAACTCGCCGAGCCCCGATTCGTCGATGAGCATCGAGACGTCGCGCTGGCCGTCGAGGAGCGGGATGAGCAGCTCCTGCGAAGTCGTCAGGGCAACGTTGCTCTCGGCGACGTGCGCGTGATCGACGGCGAAGATGAGGTCGAAGCTGGACACCTTCTTCTCGATCAGGCTCCACTCGTCGACGCGTCGCGCTCCCTCGAGCAGGAGCGATTCCGGATTGATCGAGACGAGGATGTCCTGCGCGTCGGGACGCACGTCGGCCTCGAACGAGAACGTCCCCTGCGTCCAGGTGAAGAGGAAGTAGACCGCCTCCTCGATCTGGTGCTTGATGTACTGATGCAGTTCCTCGCGAGCGAGGAGGCGCTGGGCGATGAGTATCTCGCCGAGCTTCCGTTCGGGAGATTGCGCCTGCAGCGCGATGGCGGCATCGAGCTCGGTGCGCGCGATCAATCCGTTCTGCACGAGGAGATCGCCGAGGCGATCGCGCCGGTTGACGATCGAGGCGAAGCTGATGCGCCCGCGGTCGAAATACACGTTGCCGAACGAGTGCCGGTGCGTGACGCTGAGGCAGCCGCTCTTCTTTCCCATCGCCAGCAGCTGCAACACGTCGGGGAGCGACGCCTCGCGCAGCGATCCGCGAATCGCCATCAGCGCAACTCCTCCATCACGCGCCCATCGATGCTCGGCCACTCCGACACGACCTTCTCGGTGTCGAAGAAGAACGAGTCGAGCGGCGCACTCGTGCGGGCGAGTTCGTCGAAATCGACCTGCTCGAGGATCGACACCGGCGTGAAGGCCGCGTCGATCACGGCATCGATGTTCGGCGCGGCGGCCTCGTCGCCCTCGGGCACCGGGGTCTCGCGTCCCCAACGATCGCGCCCCGACACCATCCCCAATTCGGCGACCAGCCCTTCCTCGAAGCGGGAGCGCAGGCGCGCCTGAAGTCCGGTGAGCTCGGCAAGTGAACGATCGCAGGTCAGCACGATCTGTCGCCCCGACTGCTGCAGTGCGTTGAAGAGGTGGAAGAACTCCTCCTGCGAACGCTCCTTGCCGTCGAGCGCCTGCACATTGTCGACGATGAGCACATCGCTGGCGCGGTAGCGCGCGCGCCAGCGCTCGATGCCGCCGTCCTGCAGCGCAGCGATCAGCTCCTCGACGTAGTCGCCGGCGTCGACGCAGGCCACGGCGAGCGACGACGACTCGCGCTGCAGCAGCGCGTTGCCGATCGCATGGGCGAGGTGGGTCTTGCCGACACCGGCCGGACCGTGCACAAACAACGGATTGTAGCGTAACCCCGGCGATTCGGTCACCGCAGTTGCACCCTGCACGGCGACGCGGTTGGCGGCAGTGCGCACGAACGCCTCGAGTCGGTACTCGGCGCTCGGCGCCGGGAGAGGATCGTTGCGCGCGACCGTGCGCGCGAGAAAGTCCTCCGCCTCAGCGAGGCGATCCGGATCTCGAAAGATGGGGAGCCCCGCGCTCCGCGGATCGAGACGAATGGCCTCCGCCTCGATGGTGCGCAACCGTTCGGCATCGACCGCGAAGGCCGCGTCGACCTGGTCGAGATCCGGCGCGTCGTCCTGCTCGAGAATCCGCTCCAGTCGGTCGGTACGGAATCCCTCTCCCGACCAGCGCGCGATGCGCTCGCCCAGTCGCACGCGCCACGTCTCCACCGATTCGGCGAGTGTGCTGGCGACATCGGAGAGGAACGCCTCGAATTCATCGGCCACCGGTGCCGAGGCGGCGCGGGCCGTTCCGAGGACCTGCCACACGTCGGCGACGCTGAGCGGCGTCTCGAGCAGCGACTGATGCGCGACGAGGCGGTGCAGCGCGCCTTGCAGCTCGCGGACGTTGGCCGCGGGCGTGCGGGCGAGCTCCTCGAGCACGCCCGCCGCGAAGCGCACGCCGCGATCGCCGCACTTGCTCCGCAGGATGGCGACGCGCGTCTCGTAGTCCGGGACACCCACGTCGACGATCAAGCCGCCCGCGAGCCGGGAGATGAGGCGCTCGTCGACGTCGGCGATCTCCGACGGCGGGCGGTCGCAGGTCATCACGATCTGGCGCCCGCTTCCCTGCAGCGTATTGAAGACGCGGAGCACCTCGCTCTGCGTCTCCACGCGCCCAGTGAGGAACTGCACGTCGTCGAGCAGGAGGAGCCCCACTCCGGCATAGCGCCGCTTGAACGCGTCGGCCTGGCCACCGGCAATCGCCTGGTGGAGTTGCGAGACGAAGTCGTCGAGGGTGAGATACTCGATGGCGAGGTCTGGATGCAGCTGGCGGGCGTGATGCCCGATGGCGCCGAGCAGGTGCGTCTTGCCAAGCCCCGACGAACTATAGATGAACAGCGGGTTGTAGGCGGCGCCCGGCGCGTCGGCCACCGCGCGCGCGGCCGATGCGGCAAGGCGGTTGGCCGCGCCGATCACGAAGTTGTCGAAGCGAAAACGCCCGTCGAGCACGTCCTACCTCCCTGCCCCGGTGCCCGACGCGGCCCCGAGGCGGCGCAGGACCATCTCCGAGGCGCGACGCAGCGTCTCGAAGACGCCGGTCCCCACGAGGGCATCGGCGGCGAAGCTCGGCACCGCGCGGAAATTGAGCGCGTCGTCGAGCTCCTCCGGCGTGCAGATCAGTTCGCGCGGAAGGTCCTGCTTGTTGTACTGGAGCACGATCGGGAGCGAGCGGGCGTCGACTCCCTGCTCGGCGAGGACCTCGTGCATGTCGCGCAGGCTCTCGACGTTCTCATCGAGTTGGCGGCGCTGCGAGTCGGCGACGAAGACGACGCCGTCGGCCCCCTGCAGCACGAGCTTGCGTGTGGTGCGGTAGTAGATCTGCCCTGGGACGGTGTAGAGCTGGAAGCGCGTCTGGAATCCCGAGATCGTCCCGAGGTCAAGCGGGAGGA
>CAZWVG010000275.1:0-7391 GCA_964637355.1 uncultured Gemmatimonadaceae bacterium | reverse complement strand
GCGCGCGACGAGGCCGACATCCGCGGGCATCGGCGCACCTATGTCGGCGCCATGCCGGGACGCATCATCCAGGGAATGAAGCAGGCAGGGACCAAGAACCCGGTCTTCCTCCTCGACGAGGTGGACAAGCTCGGGCAGTCGTTCCAGGGCGATCCGTCGAGCGCGCTCCTCGAGGTGCTCGATCCCGCGCAGAACGACTCGTTCACCGATCATTACCTCGGCGTTCCGTTCGACTTGTCGGAGGTGCTCTTCATCGCCACCGCGAACTTCATCCAGAACATTCCCGGTCCGCTCCTGGACCGCATGGAAGTGGTCGAGTTCGCCGGTTACACCGAGCGCGAGAAGGCCGAAATCGCCAAGAAGTACCTCATCCCGCGCCAGCTCGAGGAGTCGGGACTCAAGGACAAGTCGGTCTCGTTCGACGACGACGCGGTGATGTCGGTGGTGAGCAACTACACGCGGGAGAGCGGCGTGCGCCAGCTCGAGCGCGAGATCGGGCGCGTCTGCCGCAAGGTGGCGCGCAAGTTGGCCACCGGCGAGCGCACGGCCGATGCGGAGCATCGCATCAACGCCGAAGAAGTGCGCGAGTTGCTGGGGCGCCCGAAGGTGCACCCGGAGCGCGCGCAGGAGCAGCACGAAGTGGGGATCGCGACGGGGATGTACTACACACCGCAGGGGGGTGACATCATGTTCGTCGAGGCGTCGATCCGGCGCAGCGACGTGCGTACGGTCACCGATGGCACCGACGGCGCGCACGACGGCGTGCCGCGCGAGGGACCGATCTCGCTCATCCTCACGGGGCAGCTCGGCGACGTGATGAAGGAGAGTGCGCGTGCGGCGCTCACGTACGCCACCAACAATGCGGTGCAGCTCGGGATCCCGCTCGATCGCGTGTCGAGCGCGCGGGAAGCGCACATCCACGTGCCGGCAGGTGCAATTCCGAAGGACGGCCCGTCGGCCGGCCTGGCGATCGCCACCGCGCTCGTCTCGGAACTGTCCGGGCGCCCGGTGCGCCGCGATGTCGCCATGACCGGCGAGATCACCTTGCGCGGGCGTGCGCTCCCGATCGGTGGACTCAAGGAGAAGGTGCTCGGCGCGCACCGCGCGGGGATCAAGCACATCATCATCCCGCAGCAGAACTCGGCCGACGTGGAGGATGTGCCGGAGGAGGTGCGCAAGGAACTGACCTTCCACCCGGTCGAGACGCTGGCCGAGGTGCTGGAGATCGCGCTGGTGCACGAGCCGGCGAACGGCGCGGCGAAGCCGCGCCGGAGCACCAAGGTCGCGGCGGCCGCAGCCGCCGGCGCCGAGTGATGAATTGAACGTGTAGGGATCGCGCGCGAGCGCGGTGAGCGGGGCGCCGACGAGGCGCCCCGTTTCATTTCGGCACCGACAGCGGCAGCGAGCGTACCGGCGTCACGAACCCGAACGGACTCACCTCGAATCGCGGTTCGAGCACCTCTTCCCACGCTGCAGCTGGCGGTGAGGTCGTTCGCGCACCGGCGCGAGTACCGCCGAGCAAGGCGAGGAACTCGAAGGGATCGCTCGCCTTCTCGTTCACGGTGTAGCCGTGGTCGGCGAGCGAACCGACGGAGAGAACGCTGAACGGCATGTCGGGAGTCGCTTCGGCGAACCCGGTCATCAGCTCCCTGTCGAAGATCGACTCGCGCCAGTGCACACCGGCCGTTCCGCTCCCGCCGGTATTCTCGACTGGAACGCCGGTGGTGCATTGCGCGCCGAAGCCGATCAGGGAGCAGCGCGCGACGCCCGCTGCGCCCACGTAACGCGGGTCGGCGGTCCCGAGAGAATCGACGAGGTTGCGCAGGCGCCAGAGCGAGCCGATCCCCACGATGTGCAGCATCTCGTGCATCACGACCGCTTCGAAGCGCCCGGAATTGAGCAGCCCCTGGGCATCCGCCTCATCGAACTGCATCGTTCCAACGAGCGATTGCAGGGTCGCGTTGCGCAGGAAGCACGGGCCGGCGCGCGCCAGCACCTTTCCCACACCGTCGATCGGGGTGACGCTGGCGTAGATGATGATGTCGTCGATCGTCTCGGTGATCGTGCCGGTGACGCCGTTGCCGCACGTGGACACGTTCAGCCCCTGCACCGCCACATCGGGGAGGTCGCCGATCACCGCGGTTCGAATCCGGTCGGCCGCTCTCCGAAACGCCGCCTGAAAATCGGGCGACGGCTCGACTCCGGTGAAGCGCACGTCGATGACAAAGTCGGAGGCGACGCGGGCAACGATCGCGGTCGCGAAAGCGCCCAGCGCGGCGCGCACCGATTGCTGGGAGGTCAGCGCGCCGAGGCGCCAATGCACACCACCGGCGACGCCGTCGGTCCCGCTCGTCACCGTGGCGGGTTCGATCGTGCCGCCGCCGTCGACGGGAGAGAAGTTGACGACCTGACCGGGGACCGGATTGTCGAAGCGGTCGAGAACGACGACACCGATGGTTGCGGGGAGTTCGTCGCCGGCCAGCGCGACCTGATCGTTGCCGCCGGCGACGCGCAACGCCACCGGGGCACCTGGCGTCGCGGTCGCCTCGAGCACGAGAGGCGAGAGCTTGCCGACGGTGACCACGAGCGTATTCCGTCCCGCGCGGGGGCCGAGCGTCCAGTCGCCCACCCGCGTGGCGCCCTGCTGCGAGCGCGTAGGGGCATTCCGAATCGTCCCGCCTCCCTCCCCCACGACGATGCTGACCGCCACTCCAGAGATCGGCTCGCCGGCGGCGTCGCGCACCACGAATGTCGGAGGGGAAACGAGGAGGGTCCCGACCTCTCCCGTGGGAACGGTGACGGCGCTGGGAGCGACGGCGGCCGGTACCTTCCCGGGACCGCCCCCGTCGCGGCACGCCGCGACGCTGGCGAGCAGGAGGAGTTGTGAGGAAAGCCCAGCGATCGTACGAGCAATGCGGGGCATGCGAGTGACCTCGGTTGTCGCCGGGAGTCGGAAGGCCGAATTTAGCGCGCCCCGGTTTGTTTTGCATTGCCGGAACCGGCGGCCGACTCGCACCGTAGGGCCCGACATCCTCATTCCCGACACGATGCCGACCTCGATCTTCACCGCCATGGGCGTGGCGCTCGACCAACTGCTCGTCAACACGCTGCGCACGATCCTCTCCACGCTCGGCGTCATCATCGGGGTCGGCTCGCTGGTCGCCGTGCTTTCGTTAGGCGACGGGATGGAAGCCTTCACGCGAAGCGAGGTGGAGCGCACGACCGATGTGCAGTCCGTGACGCTCGCCTCGCGCACGGGGGAGATGGTCGACGGCACGTGGGTCCCGGTGCGCGACTATCCGGTGTTCGGCCCGTCCGACGCACAGGCGATCACCCGCGAAGTCGACTTCGTGAAGGACGTGGCGCTTTCGGTGCAGAGCACGGTGCCGGTCGAATCCCCGCGCACCGGGGCGCGACGCGAGACCGGGGTCACGGCGGCGATGGCCGGCGTCGACGTTTTCTCGCACGCCAAGCTCGCCGATGGGCGCTTCTTCACCAACGTGGAGGACACGCGCAGCGCCCCGGTCGTCGTGTTGTCGCACAAACTGGCGAAGGAGCTTGCAGCGCCCCGAGCGCCGTTGCAGCTCATCGGCGAGTCGGTGCGCGTGAATGGCATGCCGCGCGAAGTGATCGGCGTACTCGCGCCGTACAAGGGGGAGCGCGGATACGCGGCCGTCGTTCCGTACTCGTCGGTGAACGTGCTCCAGGGGAATTCGGCGCGGCGCCTTCTCCCTAACGTCAACGTGCGGGCGACGCGCATCGAGGACGTCGACGGTCTTCGCACCAGCCTCGAAGACTGGCTCGCCCGCCGCTACGGCACGCGCTGGGGCAAGCGGGTGGAGCTCGGCACGATGGAAAAGCGACTCGAGCAGGCGACGCAGGGAGTGCGGATCTTCAAGTGGTTCATGGGCGCGATCGCGGCGATCTCGCTCCTCGTCGGCGGGATCGGGATCATGAACGTCATGCTCGCGTCCGTGACCGAACGCACGCGCGAGATCGGGGTGCGCAAGGCGCTTGGCGCGCGCGGGCGCGACGTCCTCCTCCAGTTCCTCTCCGAGTCCGTCGCGATCTCGAGCGTGGGAAGTGCGCTGGGGATCATTCTCGGGTCGCTCATCGCGTCCGGAGCGTTCCTCTTGATTCGGCAGCAGACCGGAGCCGACGGGCTCTCACCCAGCCTCTCCCTTTCGTCGGTAGGGGTGGCGGCCGGTTCGGCGGTGGCGATCGGCTTGATCTTCGGGACGTATCCCGCACGGCGTGCCGCGCGACTCTCACCGATCGACGCGATCCGGCACGAGTAGCGCCGCGACGGGCGGCGACGCGAGGTTCAGGGGACGAAGGGACCTAACCGCAGGATGCGCATCGCATCCATGCGAAGGACGGGAGGTTCGGTCCCGGGAATGAAGTACTCGGTGTAGCGCTGCGTCGCCGGCGTGGAGTCGTTCGCCACCTCACCGGTGGCGCGCACGAGGTCGGCGACGACGAGTCCTTCGGGGGGCGTCCACGATCCCGCGCCCCGCCCCACGCCAGCCTGCTGCACCAGTCTCCCCCAGATCGGCGCCGCCAGCGACCCACCTCCCGCCCCCGGCGTGATGGTGCGCGGAGAATCGAAGCCGAGCCAGACGCCGGCGACCAGGTCGGGTGTCATCCCCACGAACCAGACGTCGGCGTTGTCGTTCGTCGTCCCGGTCTTTCCGGCAACGGGGATGTTGGCCGGGACGAAGCGGCGCACCGAGGTCGCCGTGCCATGCTCCACCGCGTCGCGCATCATGTCGCGCACGATGAAGGCGACCTTGGGATCGAGGACGTGGGGTGCGATGCTCGGACGCGACTGCCAGACCACCTTGCCGCTGCGATCCTCGACTTCGGTGACGAAGCGAGGCTCGACGCGGCTCCCCTGGTTGTCGAAGGCGGCGAAGGCGGTCACGAGGTCGAGCGGTTGCACGGTCGAGGCGCCGATCGCGCTGCTGGGATACGGCGCGATCGGCGAGGCGATGCCGAGCCGGCGCGCCATCGAGACCACCGAATCCATCGACAGCTGCATGGCCAGCTGCACCGCGACCGGATTGCGTGAGCGCGCGAGCGCCTCGCGCATGGTGATCGCGCCAAGGAATTCGCCGTCGGCGTTGCCCGGGCGATAGACGCTCCGGTTGGAGAGACGGATCGCCAACGCCGTGTCAGGAATAATGGTGTTTGCCGAGAGCGAGTCGCTGATCGCCGTCGCGTAGACGACCGGCTTGAAGGCCGACCCCGGCTGCCGCATCGCGTTGACGGCGCGGTTGTACGGCGAGTCGGCGTAGTCGCGTCCCCCGACCAGTGCACGCACGTCGCCGGTGAACGGGTCGAGTGCCACGACTGCACCCTGCAGGTAGGTGGTGCTTCGCGTCCCGCGCGCGGCGTACGTCGGGTGCGAATAGCCGGCGCGCGCCTCGACCTCGGCGGTCCCTTCCCGCAGTGCATCGTTGGCGGCGCGCTGGATCACGGGGTCGAGGGTCGTGTGCACGCGGAATCCGCCTTCGCCGATGTCGATCCCCGCGCGCTGCGTCTGCACCCGTACGACATCCACGAAGTACGGCGCGGGCTCGGCGAAGCCGGCGTTAGGCGCGGTGACCAGCGCCTCGCGCTGCGCCGCCGTGGCCTGGGCACGCGAGATGTACTGCTGCGCCGCCATGAGCGAGAGGACGAGGTTGCGCCGCGTCCGTGCCCGGTCCTTGTGGCGAATGGGGTCGTACAGCGCGGGCCCCTTGGGGAGCGCGGCGAGCGTCGCCGCCTCGGCGAGGGTGAGCTGCGCGGCCGGCTTCCCGAAATAGTGGCGCGCCGCCGCCTCGATGCCGTAGTAGCGCGACCCGAAGTGGATCGTGTTGAGATACGCCTCGAGGATCTGCTCCTTGCTGTAATGCTTCTCCATCTCGCGCGCCGCCGACTGCTCGCGGAGCTTGCGCGAGAGGCTCCGATCGGAGCGATCGATGATGTCGGGGTGCATGTTGCCGACCAGCTGCTGCGTAATCGTGCTGGCCCCGCGCGGATTGCCGCCGAGTGCATCCTTGAGCGCGCCGGCAACGCCGACCAGGTCGACCCCATCGTGCTGGTAGAATCGTTGGTCTTCCACCGCGACGAAGGCCTGACCGACGTAGCGCGGAAGGGTGCGGAGGGCGATGACCTGCCGCCATTGCTGCCCGATCTCTCCGATGAGCGAACCGTCGCGTGCGTAGACCTGCGACGACTGCGGGAGCGCGATGATGCGCCAGGGCTCCCCGGTCCCCTTCGCGTCTTGCGCCTGCGCGACGCCGCCGAGCGAAACCGCGAGGGCGAACGCCGCGAGCATGACGACCGGCGTGCGCCGCACCGGGCCGAGGCCCGCCACCCAGCGCATCGATCGCGTCACGTCGATCCGGCTCCTGCGTTTCGCTGACGTTTCGAACAACGACGAGACCTCATTTCGGGAGTGGACGCGCCGATTCGCGATCGCTCGCGTCGTGTCCAGCGGCAAACGCGTGCGGCGCGCCGCGAGTTCGCGCCCGCGCGGGTTCGCTCGCGCCGCTTCTGCTACCCCGTCGCTCGGCGCGGGATGCGCATTCGCCGCCGCGACGCGCGGATGGCGCAAGTTGGGCGAAGACGCCCTGCGGTGCGAGCCCCCGTCGTGCGAGCGACGCAGCGTTGCTGTTGGGCGGGCGTCGCGTCAGCTTTCGGACATGACGCGCTCACTCACCCTTGCGGTCGCGCAGTTGCACCCGCGGAAGGGCGACTACGCCTGGAATCTCGCCCGCGTGGGCGACCTTATCGCCCGGCTCGCGGGCGCCGAGGCACGCCCGCACGTCGTGCACCTCCCCGAGACGGTGATGTCGGGGTACTTCGTGGAGGGCGGAGTGCGCGATGTGGCGGTGACCGCCGGCGCACTCGCCTCGGACCTCGATGGCTCGTATCGCGCCGCGTGCAGCGCGGCTGGGAGTCCGGTGCGCGCGGTCGACGTGGTGGCCGGCTTCTACGAGCGCTGGCGGGGAACGCTCTACAACGCTGCTGCCTATGTGCGGCTCGGCGACGGCGACCCGCAGGTGCTGCACGTGCATCGCAAGGCGTTCCTCCCGACGTACGGCCTGTTCGACGAGGAGCGCTTCGTGGAGCGCGGGCACGAGGTGCGCGCCTTCGACACGCCGTGGGGACGTGCCGCGATCCTCATCTGCGAAGATGCGTGGCACTCGCTCTCGGGAACCATCGCCGCGCTCGACGACGCCGAGGTGATCTTCATCTCGTCAGCTGCACCGGCTCGCGGGATCCACCCGCGTGACGACGGCATGCCCGGGCCGGCGACCGTCGCGCGCTGGGAGCGCCTCGTGCGCGACATCGCCGAGGAGCACGGCGTTTTCGTCTCGCTGTCGAACCTGGTGGGGAGCGAA
>CAZWVG010000274.1:0-7488 GCA_964637355.1 uncultured Gemmatimonadaceae bacterium | reverse complement strand
GCTGGCGCTTCCAGACCGGGAACGACACGGTCATCTACAACCAGATCGGGATCGCCAGCTCTGCAGCCGTTGCCAACGGCGTCGTCTACTTCGGGTGCCGCGACGGGCACTTCTACGCCGTCGATGCCGCGAGCGGAAAGCTCCGCTGGGTGCACGACAACAAGATGGGGTGGGTGATCGCCTCTCCCGCAGTGCGCGACGGGATGGTGTACTTTCCCACGTCGGACGGAACGCGCTTCAAGGCGCTCGATGCCTCGACCGGTGCGCTCAAGTACAGCGTCGAGAACAAGGCGGTCTCCTTCTCGTCGCCCGCACTCGTCAACGATCGCGTCTTCTTCGGCTCGTCCGATGGATGGCTGCACGCGCTCGACATCGAGACCGGAAGCGAGACGGCGTCGTTCCAGAGCGACGGCTCGCGCACCAACGGCCCGCGCTACACCGACGCCAATGGCCGGCTCAACGCCGGCGCGATGTATCCCGACCGCACCCTCGACGGCATGATGATCGGGATGCGCACGATGTTCACCGTCGGGTCAATCCTTTCGTCTCCCGTCATCTCCGACGGCACGCTCTACGTCGGGAGCACCGACGGTAACGTCTACGCCCTGCGATAGCGCACGCCTTTCGCGCGTGCGCGACCGGTGAGAGCTTGCGCCGCATGCAACTCGATCCGTCGAATCCCGTCGTCGCGCTCTGCGTCGAGGGGATGCAGCAGGAGGGCGTTCCTGGCGCCGCGCGGCGCTGCTTCGAACGCGCGTGGGAGCTGCGCGCCGACGACGTCGACGCGAGCATCGCCGCGCACTTCCTGGCGCGGCAGCAGGAGACGCCTGACGAGGCACTCGCCTGGAACCAGCGCGCGCTCGACCACGCGCTCGCGGCACCCGCGGAAAAGGTGCGCCTCTTCATGGCATCATTGCACCTGAACCTCGGCGACTCGCTGCTCGCGACCGGGGATGCGCAGGGCGCACGCGATTCGCTCGTGCAGGCGCGCAAGTGGTTCGACGTGCTGCCGTCCGACGGGTACTCGGCGCTCGTCGCGCGAGGGATCGAGGGGCTCGGCGCACGCTTGCAGGCGATTCGCATCGATGATGAGGGAGTCGATCGCGAAACATCGCTCTAGCAGAGTGGGAGACATCCTTGCACGCTCCCAGCGCGCACGGGAGCGAGCGCATCTGGCGCTCGGCGGGTCCGCATCGCAATGTGACTCGCTCCCCCGCGCCCCGATCCGTGCGTACCATCGAGCGCACCTCGCGCTCGGGGGCAGCGTGCGACGCCCTGCGCCACGTTCGGGCGATCGCGCCCATCTCGACGTTCCAGGAGGAAGCTCATGAGGCAAATGCTGTTCGCTCTCGTCGCGGCGACGACGGTTCCACTCGCCGCCGAGGCGCAGACGCTGCGCGAACACTTCAGCGATCTCTTTCGCTTCGGCAACTGCGGACAGATCCTCTGCCTCGCCGCGACGGGCGGGCACGGCGATCACTTCATTCCCGCGTCGGTAGACGGGAACGCCACCGTTCTCACCTACCTCACGAACGCAGTAGGCGCACAGGCGGCGAACCTTCCGATCTCGGCGACGTCCTCGGGCGTGTCGTACACGATGGTGCGCGGCGTTCCGCAGGCGGCGACCACCTCGGCCGGTCCCGTGTTCGGTGAGCGCGCCAACACGCTCGGCAAGGGGCGCACGCTCATGGGAGTGAGCGTGAACTTCATGAGCTTCAACAAGCTGCGGGGCACGCCGCTCTCGGGGCTCGGCTTCAACTTCACGCACCAGGACAACCCGCCGGCAGGACTCGGCGACCCGGTTTTCGAGGACGACGTGATTCAGGTGCAGACCGACGTGAGCCTCAAGCTCCTGATGACGTCGTTTGTCTTCACCTACGGACTCTCCGATCGCGTCGACATGGGGATCGCGGTGCCCCTCGTGAATGCGACGCTCAGCGGGACGTCGCGCGCCCACGTGATCTCGTCGCTCGCCGTGACGCCACACTACTTCGGCGGTACGAGCTCGAGCCCGATCACCTCGGCGATCACGTCGACCGACGCCAGCTCGGCCGGTATCGGCGATGTGGCATTCCGTATCAAGGGCAACCTCTCGCAAGCCGGGAGCAAGACGGCGCTCGGCGTACTGGGCGACGTTCGCCTCCCCACCGGCTCGGTCGACAACTTCCAGGGGACGGGGGGGACGACGATTCGCCTGAGCGGGATCGCCTCGCGCGACATGGGGAGCTTCACGCCGCACCTCAACGCCGGTCTCGCGCTGCGTTCGGGCGACTACCAGACCAACTCCATCGTGGCGGCGGCGGGTTTCGATCGTTTGCTCAATCCGCGCACGACGCTGGCGGTCGACGTGCTGTCCGAGTTCCAGGCGGGGAGCGATCCCATCACGCTCCCCGCGCCGGTGACGATCGGGACGCAGGTCATCCACGTCACGAATCTCGAGAACAAGCGCAACGACTTCGTGCACGGCTCGCTCGGCCTCAAGTTCTCGACGCCGCAGGGGATCACCGGGGTGTTCAACGCCGTGATCCCGATCATCAACACCGGGCTGCGCCCTAACGCAGTGTTGAGCCTCGGGATCGAGTACGGCTTCTGACCGTTGGTGGTTCAGCGGTCGCGCGCGCGCCGGACCGTCGCCGCAGCGCGCGCTCTGCGGTCGAACGACGAATCGAGATGCCGCATGAAATGACGAGCGGGAGCCGACGGGCTCCCGCTCTCGTTTTTCCGTCTCGTTTACCCTCCGCTGCGGATCACTGCTTTGCGCCGTCGGTGATCCAGTCGAACAACTTCGTGTAGATCGCGGCGACGATGCCTGTCTGCGGCATTGGATTCGAGGTGTCGATCGAGCGCGTGTACATCAGGCTTCCGTTTGGATCGTTGGGGAGCACCAAGCGCTTGCTTCCCGAGCCGACTTGTGACAGCAACCGCGCGTAGACCGTATTGGCGCCGGAGTTGGTGATCAAGTCGATGTTCGACCGTTTCGTGACGTTGTCGTGACACCCCGAGGCAGCACACTGACTTCCTCCGGGCACCCCCGGCGCCGCCGTCCACAGCGACGCGATGTGCGTGTTGTACGTGTAGACCACTCGTAGCGTCACATCCACGAACACCGTGCTCGACCCGTTTCCGCTGATGGCTACTGTCGCCGTGTAGGTGCCACGCGCGAGGGCGGCCGCGCCCGACGTGTTGACGGAGAACGAGAGCACCGAGGGCGCCGCCGGCGACGAGACCGTGGCGTTGAGCCAGCCGCTCCCCTGGTTGTAGGTGATCGCCGTCGACAATCCCGTGAGGCGCCCCCCGCCCGAGTTGCTCACCGACATCGACGCCGGCGAGAAGCCAGTGACGATGTTCCCCACCGACTGGTTCACGCTCGCGCTCGTACTGTTCTGCGACACGGCGATCACCGGCGGCGGGATGACAAGCGTCACGTTGATGACGCGCGGGCTGTTGAGCGCCACCGGCGACGCCACTTCCACGGTCGCCGAGTAGTTCCCCGAAACGAGCGAGGCGACGCTGGCCGAGAGCGTGAGCGTCGACGGCGCCTCGGTAGACGAGAGAGTGGCCGTGAGCCAGTTGGTAGGTGCAGATCCGTTGTAGGTCACCGTCGCCGTCAGGCCGGTGAGGGGATTGCTCCCGGCGTTGGTGACCGAGACATTCGCGGCAGCCGGGTTACCGCCGCCATTCGGCGCATTCAGCGTGACGTTCGACGTCGACACGGCGATGGTCGTCGCGGGATTCACTCGCAGTACGACGGTGATCGATCGCGTGGCCACTCCCGGGAGCGAACTCTGGACGGGAAGTGTTGCGGTGTACGTACCCACGGCGAGGCCGGCGGATGCGGGCGCAATCGTGAGCGACGCCGGCGCACTAGCGGCGGAGAGCGACGCCGAGAGCCACCCCGCGGGTTGTCCGTTGCCGTAGATCGTGTTTCCCAGCGAGAGGCCGGTGAGGGTTCCAACGCCGGCGTTCGCCACCGCGAGCACCTGCGCGGCGGGATTGGTGCCGCCGGAGAGCGCGGTGAAGTTGACTGGCGACGCGACCGCGATGATCGCCCCCGACTGCACGGTGAGCGAGACCGAGAGCACCGCGGGGAGGACGTTGGCAACCGACGACCTGATGGTGACGCTCGCCCCATACGTCCCCACCGCCAGCGCACCGGTGCTGAAGGTGAGCGCGATGCTCGTCGGCGCGCTGGCCCCCGCGAGCGAGGCGCTGAGCCATCCGCTCGCTCCCCCGGTGTAGGTCACCGGGTCGGCGCTGAGTCCGCTCAGGGTTCCCGTCCCGGCGTTGGTCACGGGGATCGACATCGGCGCTGGGCTCGCCCCACCCTGGCTCACCGTTTGGCTGACGCTCGGCGAGGCGATCGCGATGACCTGCGCGGCTCCCACGACCAGCGTGACGCCGATCTGGCGCCCGGCGACGAAGGGGTTGGTGCTGACGATCGTCACTGCCGCCGTGTAGGTCCCGGTCCCGAGCGAGGCGCTGTTCACCGTGAACAGCGCGCTCCCGCTTCCATTGCCCTCGGTGACCTGCACGTTGAGCCACCCGCTGGCATTCGGGCTGTAGGCCGTCCCCCCGGTTCCAAGCCCGGTGAGCGTACCGTTGCCGGTGTTGGTGATCGTCACGGACTGCGGGGCAGGGGCACTCCCGCCGAGCGCCGCGGTGAACTGCAGCGAGGACGGCGAGAGCGAGATGACGGGCGCCGCGGTCACATTGAGCGCTGCGACGAGCACCCGGGGGGCGACCCCCGGAAGCGCCGTCACCACGGGGATGTTGGCAGTGTACGTCCCCTGGGGGAGCGACGACGCCGCCGCCGTCGGTGTGATCGTGAGCGAGGCGGGGGCGGTCGTCCCCGAAAGCGAGACGTTCGCCCACGTCGTTCCCCCCCAGTCGATCGTCCCGATGGAGAGGTCGGTGAGCGCCGCGCCTCCCAGGTTCGAGATCGTGAAGGACTGCGCGCTCGGCGGTGGTCCGCCGGCAAACGATGTAAAGCTGGTCGAGTTGAGCGAGAGCGAGATCTCCGGCCCCCGGCCGATCCTCAGCGACACTCCCACGTCGCGCGGGGTCACCCCTGGGCGCGACGAGGCGATCGTCACCGTCGCCTCGTACGTCCCCTCGTCGAGCGTCCCCGCCACCGCGCGCAGGCTGAGTGTCGACGGAACGGAGGTGGACGAAAGCGAAGCGATCAACCATCCGCTGCCACCGCTCCCGTAGCTCACGGCCGTCGACAAGCCCGTGAGCGCCCCGCCGGAGCTGTTGGAGATTTCGATCGTGCGCTCCGCCGTATCGCGCGACGTGCGGGCGAGGACGAGCGCGGCCCCGGGGCTCGAGAGCGCGATCACGGGATCGGGGCCGACGATCACCGTCGACTGCGCGTTGATCCCTTCGCTCGTCGCGCGAATCGTCGTCGTTCCCGGCGCGGTCGCCGTGACCGTCACGCTCTGTCCGGTCCCGGTGACCGTGGCGACCGTGGGGTCGAGCGACGTCCAATTCACCGTTCGATCGGTGACCACCGAACCGGTCGTCGTCACCACCCGCGACGTGAGCGTCCCGGTCGCGCCGCGCGAGAGCGAGATCGTCGTCGGCTCGATCGTCATCGAAGCGACCGGCGGTCGGTTGACGGTGATCGTCGCCGTTCCGCTGAGCGAGCCGGCGAGCGCTTCGATCGTCGCCGTGCCGGTGGCGACGGCGGTGACCACACCATCCTGCGCAACCGAGGCAACGCCGGGCGTCGCCGATCGCCATTCGATGATGGGATTGGCGCTCACCACCACGTTCCCCTGCGCGTCGACGGGAGTGGCGACTAGGCGCACCGTCGAACCGATGTCGATCGTCGCCGTGCCGGGATCGATGCGCAGCTTCGTCGCTTTTGGCCCGCCGGTATCGCTGCCGCATCCGGCCAGCGCGAACGTGGCGGCGGCGACGACGAGCAGTGAGCGGGAGATCTTGCGCCGGACGCTAGGCATGATGTGCACCGAGGGTTGACGCCGCGCGCGCCTTATGGCCACGATCCGACGCTGAGCGGGCGAATATACCGGTGGTCCCGAGTGTCACAACCGTCGCGTCGCGCACAGATCGTGCGAACAGGCGACCCGCACGCGAGGTGCAAGCGAGAAGAACGCGACAAGCACGCGAGAAGCACGCGACACGCACACGAGACGCTCGCGACGAGCACACGAAACGCACGCGACGAGCACGCCCGAACCTGTGACGGGCGGAGTCCAACGACGGAACTACTGGATCTGCGTGATATGCCAGCTCCCGCCGGCGCGCGACATCGTCACGCGATCGCTCCCCGACGTCGGCCCCATCGCCTGCTGCGTGCGTGCGAGCGTGAACCCAAGCGACCACTTGCGGGTGAGCGTGACCTTCGCGCTCTCGCCGAGGTCCACGGGGCGATGGAGCTCCACGTCGACGAGCTTGTACGAGACGTCGCTCCCGTCCTTGAAGAACTGGCGCCAGGTCGCCTTGTCCTTCTCGGCCATGGTCGGGAAGACCTTGAGCATCGCATTGAGGTCGCGCGCGCTCACGGCGGCGGCGTACTCGCGGAGTGCTCCCTCGATCTCGCGCGAGACATCGTTTTCCGAGCGCGCGGCCGGCGCTGGCGCAGCGGGTGGCGCGACCGGTCGCTCCGTCTGCGTCGCCGGCGTCGCTGCCGGGTTGGCGGTGCTCGCCGCCGAGATCACGACGTTGCCGCTCGCCGAGAGCGATCCCGCTTCGACGCGAATGGTGGCGTTACCGGGTGCGATCGCGCGCAGCTGTCCACTCCGTGCGTCAACGCGCGCAATCTCCGGAGCCGATGACGTCCAGCGAGGCGTTGCGCCAGTCGCCGCGAAGGCCGCATCGTCGAGCGCTCCGCTCGCCGAGCGCGCCGAGAGCGAAAGCGTCGACGTTTCGCCGACCGTGAGTGCGCGCAGGTTGGCGATGGCGATCGACGTGAGCGTTGGCGCGGTGACGTTCAGCGTGACTTGCCGCGACACGCTCCCGACGCTCGCCGTCAGCTGCACACTGCCCGGGCGCATCCCTCGCACGACGCCACGCCCGTCGACCGACGCGACCGCGCTGTTCGAGGAGCGCCAGCTCACGCGCGCGCTCGTCAGGCGCGCCCCGTCGCTCCCGCTCGCCACGGCTTGCAGCTGCGCACGCTCGCCGGCGGCGAGCGTGGTGGGAGGATCGACGATCTGCACCGACGCGACCGATGACGCCGCGCCGTCGTCGGACGTGGTGGCCGGTGTCTCAACGGGTGCACCGCTCGAATCGCTGTTCGTCGTTTGGTTCGCGGTCGCCGCAGCCGCACTTCCGCCCGCCGCAGGCGTCGCGGCCGGCGTCGGCGGAGCAGGGGGCTCGGCGGTCTGCGACGTCGACGAGGTGGCACCGGAGCCGCCGTCGCGGTTCTTCAGACGCGGGACGACGAGGAAGAGGAGCACCGCGAGTACCACCGCGCTCACCCCAGCGCTGATCGTCAGGACGCGACGCAGCGAGGATCCGTCG
>CAZWVG010000273.1:0-7555 GCA_964637355.1 uncultured Gemmatimonadaceae bacterium | reverse complement strand
GAGCGTTAGCGGCGGCAGCTGGTGGCTGCACCCTTGTCGCCGACCGACCAGATCTCCACGCGACGGTTCACGCGATGTTCGGCGCGCGACTTCGCTGGGCGATCGTGGTTGTCGTCGAGAATCAGGCACTGCTCGCCAAAGCCCTTCTGCGAGATGCGGCTGCCGGCGATGCCGGCACGCGTCAGGTAGTTGGCGACCGTGGTGGCACGACGCTCGGAGAGCGCCTGGTTGTACGAGTCGCTGCCGTACGGGTCGGTGTGCCCCTCGACGGCGACGTTCCAATCCGGCTTGTCCTTCAACGTCTGGATCACGCGATCGAGCGAGTCGCGCCCGGCACGCGTCAGGGTGGCCTGGTCGAAGTTGAAGTACACCCAGTTGAGGCGCACGAGCAACTCGTTGACCGTGATCGTCACCTGCTGCGTGACCGAGTGCCCGCCGGCGTCGACGCAAGTCGCCGTGACGGTGTGCGTGCCGGCCGACAGCGTCTTCGTCGCGCTCGCGCCCGTGCCGATGTCGCCGTCACGATTGCTGCGCCACGTCACCTTGTTGGAAATGGTGCCGTCTTCCTTGTCCATGCAGCTGGCCGTGAACGTAACGGGGCCGTTGAAGTCGCTCCCGTTGGCCGGCGCAGTGATGGTGAGCGTCGGCGCCTCATCGACCGGCGGCGGCGGCGGCGGCGGTGGGGGCGGCGGCGGCGGCGGAGGAGGCGGAGGAGGCGGAGCCTGGTGGTGGTTGTAGCAACCGCCACGCGCCATCACGCCAACGCCTACGCGAACGCCGAAGGTGTTGGCGCGCCCATCGAGCGTCCCGGAGGTGCTGTTGAAGTTCGGCGACGGCGCGTGATTACTGACCACGTCACCGCGGAGGTTCCAGCGATCGTTGAGGCAGGTGCGCAGCCCCAACAGTCCGGTGAAGGAGTCCTCGTACTCGTTACGCGCGACTGCGTTGCCGTAGTCGATGAAGCGCCCGATGAAGACGTTGTTCTGGTAGCCCGCGCCGATCAGGATGGAGTTCTTCTCGCCCGCGGGAATCGCCCACAACAGACGCCCTGCGTACGGACGGACCGTCAGCGACTTCGTCTCGTTCTGGTTCACCCCCGCGCCCGACCAGTCGGTCTTCCCGTACTGGATGTCGGCTTCGAGCGCGAAGCGCTTCCACAGCCACAACGCAGCGCGACCGCCTACGGTGGCGCCATTGTTCAGATCGAGGTCGCTGTCGTACTTCGTGTACTGCCCAAACGCTCCAAGTTCGAGCGATAGCGGTTTCTGGGCCTCAGCCGGCGCGGCAGCGAACGCCGCTACGAGCACGGCCGCTCCTACGAGTTGTTTTCTCATTCAATCCTCTGGAGATAGAGCGAAATCCTGCAACACCGTCGTTGTGCGCGTCGCGTTCATGCGTCTGGCGAACACGACACGTCATGCCAGAAGTGCTGTGATATTAGCGACATCCGGTCACATACACCAACTCTTTTCTCGTCAGGCGGGTGCCCTTTTCACTCAGGAAGACCCCGCCACTCACGATTCTGTCAACCGACGGGTAACGACTCCGCATCACGGCGCAGTCACGACTACCTCCCGAGAGGTAGGAATCAATCAGCGGTCACCCAATACGCGCTCCACGTCCGCCACCGACGCCTCGATTTCCACCGGACGATTGGCGCTGGCGGGGGGCGGCGACGCCTCCTGGTGATACCACTGCAGGATTCCCGGATCCTTGAGGACATGTCCCGTCAGGATCGCGACGACGCGCGCGTCAGGCAAAATCGTTCCTGCACGCACCAACTTGCGTACGCCAGCCACGCTCGCGGCACTCGCCGGTTCGCATCCCACGCCCGCGGCATCGATCGCCGCCTTCGCCTCGAGAATCTCGGCGTCGCTCACCTGTGTCACGGCGCCGTTGGTCTCGCGAATCGCGCGCACTGCACGGTCGTACGATGCCGGGTCGCCGATCTTGATGGCGGTCGCGACCGTATCGGCTTTCACGCGATGACGTTCCGCGAAGTCCTCGCGATAGCTCGCCTCGAACGGCGCCGCGCCTGACGCCTGCACTGCCAGGAGGCGCGGGACGCGCGTGATGAGTCCCCACGCGTGCGCCTCGCGCAACGCTTTCCCGAAGGCGGCAGTGTTTCCGAGATTCCCAGCCGGGAGGGCGATCCAATCCGGTGGATCCCACCGCAGCTGCTGCAACAGTTCGAAGACGATCGACTTCTGGCCCTCGACGCGCCACGGATTGATCGAGTTGAGCAGGTAGATCCCCAGCTTCGCGCTCGACTCGCGCGCCAGCGTGAGGCACGCGTCGAAGTCGCCGCGCACGAGCAGCGTCCGCGCGCCGTAGGCGAGTGTCTGCGTCAACTTTCCCAGCGCGATCTGACCGGCGGGGACAAACACGAGCGCCGGAATGCCGGCGAGCGACGCATACGACGCGAGCGACGCCGAGGTGTTCCCCGTCGAGGCGCACGCCACCGCGCGCGCCCCCAGCCGCAACGCCTGCGTCACACCGACCGTCATGCCGCGATCCTTGAACGACCCGGTGGGATTCATCCCCTCGTGCTTGAGGAGGAGCCAGTTGCAGCCGGCGAAGCGCTGAACGGCCGGGCGCGCGAGGAGCGGCGTGTTTCCCTCGGGATAGCTCACCAGCCGCTCGGCGCTCGGATGCACCACCTCGGCAAAGCGCCACACGCCGGACTGCATTGCACCTGGCGACTGCATGCAGCATCGCCCGTCGAAGCGCGACCGAAGCGCCGCGCTCGAATCGGCGGGCGCCGGATGCTCGATGGAGAGCAGCCCGCCGCACTGCGGGCACTGCGGGTCGGCTGCGTCGTCGGGGAGTCGATGGTCGCACCGTTCGCACACCTGCCAGACGCGCGGAGTGGGTGGCATCAGCGTTCCTCCGCGGTGGCTCGTTCGACGCGCACCCCGCCGAGGTCCACGCGCTCGACGCGAACGCGCGCCTCGATCGCACCGCCCTCGTATGCGTCACGCATCGCCAGGGCCACGCGATCGGCCGTCGCATCGCCGTCGCACAGCGCAAAGGCCGTGGGCCCTGCCCCCGAGATCGACGCACCGAGCGCGCCCGCGCGAAGCGCCGCGTCCTTCGCCTCGCGAAAGCGGGGAAGGAGCGCGGCGCGCGCCGGCTCGGCGATGCGATCGTCGATCGCCCGTCCGAGGAGCGGCAAGTCACCGGCGTAGAGCGCGGCGACCATGGCCCCGACCTGCGCGAGCTGGTGAATGGCGGTGGCGCGCGGAATATCCGTGGGGAGCACGGCGCGCGCCTCGGAGGTGCGCAAGCGTTGGTTGGGGTGTGCGAGCACGATGCGGAGGGAGTCGGGAACGGGGAGCGAAACGACGTCGATCGGGTCGAGCGAGCGCACGAGGACGATCCCGCCGAGGAGCGATGGGGCGATGTTGTCGAGATGACGTCCGGCGACGGACTCCTCGGCCTCGAGGCACGCCGCGAGAAGCGCCCGTGCATCCAGCGGCGCGCCGAGCAGGGCGTTCACCGCCGCCGCCGCCGCCACGGCCGACGCCGCGCTCCCTCCCTGGCCGGCCGACTGCGGCAGTCCCTTGCGCACGCGGAGCGCGATGCCGTTGGCCGGCGCCGTGTTGCCTAACGAAGTCACCATGCGGACCACCGCCAGCGCGGCGACGCCACTGGTGTGCGCCGCCGCGTCGAAGGGGAGGTCGGGCGCCCCCGCTTCGCGAATGGTAACGCCGGGCCTGTCGCACCATTCGGCGACGACGGTATCGCCCGCGCCAGTCACCGCGGCGCCGAGTACGTCGAGCCCCGGCCCTACATTGCCGATGCTCCCGGGCGCGAAGGCCGACGTCCGGATCACGTAGGTCATGTCGTCGCCAGCTTGAGCACGTCGTTGACCACGCCTGCCGCCGTGACCTGCGGCCCCGCCCCCGGCCCGGTGATGACCAGCGGGTTCTCGCGATAGCGCGCCGTCGTGAACACGACCTGGTTGTCGGTCCCCTTGAGCCCCGCGAACGACGACGACGCCCCAACGCCCTGCAGCGCGACCGAGACGCGTTGCCGCGTGATGCGGGCGATGTAACGCAGCACCTGTCCCTTCTCGCGCGCCTGCTGCACGCGCGCGTCCCATGGTGCGTCCAGTTCGGCGAGGCGCGCGACGAACTCGTCGCGCGAGACCTTGCGCAGCGCCTCGGGAACGAGCGACTCCACCGGGATGTCCGACAGCTCGCCTTGATAGCCGATGAGTCGCGCGAGGATGAGCGCCTTGCGCGCCACGTCCATCCCTGAGAGATCGTCGCGCGGATCGGGTTCGGTGTATCCGAGTTGCATCGCGCGCGCGACGGCGTCGGAGAACTTCTTCCCCTTCGAAACCTCGTCGAGCAGGAAGCCCAGCGTCCCCGACGTGCACCCCTCGATCGAGATGATGCGATCGCCCGACTCCACGAGCTTGTGGAACGTGTCGATGATGGGGAGCCCCGCGCCGACCGTCGTTTCGTGCAGCATGCGCCGCCCCTGCGTCGCCGCCAGCGACAACAGATTGCGCGCGTCGACCAGCGGGCCGCCGAGCGGTCGCTTGTTGGCCATGACGAGGTCCATTCCCGACGAGAGCGCGAGCGTCAGCGCCGTGACCGTGTCGTCGGCTGTCACGTCGACGAGGATGGGATGCGCCATCGCGTGGCGCGCGATCTCGCGCACCGCCTCGCTCGCCGTTGCCGAGCGCGCCCCCTCGGCTTCGGCCAGCGAGTGCCCGGTGAGCTTGTGTCGGACCAGCGCGTCGAGCTTTCGCGTCGAGAGCCCCGCGCTGTCGAAGACGAAGCCGCTCTTGTCGATCGCCCCAACGATGCGAAGCGATACGCCGTCCTGTTTCGCCCGCGGGAGCATGCGGGCGAGCGCGCGCCCGATCTGCCCAAAGCCCAGCAGCACCACGTCGACCTGGTCGTGCCGCACGAGGCGCCCGCCGCCGATCCGGTTGAGCTGGAAGGCACCGTGGATGCGCCGCACCGCCGCCGTCGTATCCTGCGCATCGACGACGACGGAGATGTTGAGCTCCGACGATCCCTGCGCGATCGCCACGACATTGATCCCGCCTGTTGCCAGTGCGTCGAAGACACGCGCCGCAATCCCCGGCGTCCCCGACATCCCCAGTCCAACGACCGCCAGCGTGGAGAGCCCGGCGCGCAACTCCACGCCGTCGATGTCGCGATGCGCGATCTCCTCGGCGAACGCCGCAAGGAGCGCCTTGCGCGCCGCCTCGGCGCTCGCCTCGGGGACCGAGAAGCAGATCGAATGCTCCGACGATGCCTGCGAAATGAGCGAAACCGATACGCGCTCGCGGTGCAACGCCGCGAACGTGCGCGCGGCAATGCCCGGAACGCCAAGCATCCCGTTCCCCGTCACCGTGAGGAGCGCGAGCCCCGAAACGCTGCTGATCGCCTTGACCGGATACTCCCGCAGTGTGCGGCGTCGCGAGATCTCGGTCCCCGGCGCCTCGGGATCGGCAAACGGGCGCACGCGAATCGGGATGTTGCGGTCGCCTAACGGGATGAGCGCGCGCGGGTGCAACACCTTGGCGCCGTAGTACGCCAGCTCCGCCGCCTCGCGCGGGGTGAGCTGCGGGATCACGTGCGCGTCGGAGACGATACGCGGGTCGGCGGTGAGAAAGCCCGCGACATCCTTCCAGAGCGTGATCGACGACGCCTTGAGTGTGCGCGCGAGGAGCGTGGCGGTGAGGTCCGACCCGCCGCGCCCGAGCGTCGTCACTTGCCCGGACGGCGATTCGCCGAGGAAGCCGGGGACGACCGGGACGATGCCGCGCGAGAGCTTGCCGAGGAGGCGCGCGCGCGCCGCGGTGTCGGTCGCGGCGAAGTCGGGAGCAGCGCCGCCGAACTGCTCATCGGTCTTGACCACTTCGGTCGCGTCGATGTACTCGGCGCGCACCCCGGCCTCGACGAGTGCGGCGGCGAGGAGGCGCGCACTCAGCCGTTCGCCGCGCGCGACGATGTAGTCCGAGGTGCGCGGCGTGAGCTCGCGCAGCACGGCGAGCCCGCGGGCGAGGTGTTCCAACTCGTCGGTAAGTTCGACGATCGCGTGTTCGAGGGACGCGCGGCGCCCCTTGTCGCGCACCAGTGCGCGCGCGGCTTCCAGGTGGCGCGTCCGCAGCGTCTCTGCGGTCGCACGCAGCGCATCGGCGTCGCCGGTCGCCGCCTTGGCGCTCCCTGCGAGGAGTGCATCGGTCACCCCGCCCATCGCGCTTGCGACCACCACGCGCGGTCCCTTGTGGCTGGCGATGAGGGAGGCGGCGTGCGCCACAGCGGCACCGTCGGCGAGCGAGGCGCCGCCGAATTTGTGGATCTGCGGAAGCGAGCGGGACTTGGCGGCGGGCACGGAGCGAGGAGTAGGAGTCGACGGAGGCGATAAATGTAGTCGGGCAATCCGCGGCTACAGCCGGAATGACGATGTCGTGGGGAGCGGGGCATCAGCGCCGATGCCCCCTGCCGCGTACTATCGCGTGACGCTCGTCCCGCTGGCGCGGGCCATTCGGGGGCCTTGTCTTCCACGCTTCCGAAGCACGCGCCCTCGCGGCGCCCGCGTCATGGACGCCCCCGAGCGCGGGGCGTACTGTAGGCGTCGACGTTCACCGTGCGCATCCCGCCCCCCCACCAGTTCGAGACGTCCCCATGCTCGTGAAGGTTCATCCTCCCGTCTGGCGTTCGCGCCGGACCGTCATTGCGGCCGCGGCGTTGCTCCTGGGCGCCACCGTGCATGCGCCGGCCGCGCTGGCGCAGGGGCACATCACCTCGCCCAAGGAATTCTTCGGCTTCAACATCGGCGATGACTACAAGCTCGCCACCTACACGCAGTTCGTGGACTACTGGCACAAGGTCGACCAGGAGTCGGACCGCATGCAGGTGGAGGAGATCGGGAAGAGCGCGGAGGGACGGCCGCAATTGATGGCCATCATCACGTCGCCCGAGAACTTCAAGATGCTGGCGCGCTACAAGGAGATCTCGCGCAAGCTCGCGTTGGCCGAGGGGCTCACCGACGACGAGGCGCACGCGCTGGCGAAGGAAGGGAAGGCGGTCGTCTGGTTCGACGGCGGGTTGCACGCGACGGAGGTACTCGGGGCGCACCAGCTCATCGAGACCAGTTATCAGCTCATCAGCCGCAACGACGAAGAGACCAAGCGCCTCCTCAACGACCTGATCATCCTCGCGGTGCACGCGAACCCCGATGGGATGGAGCTCGTCTCGTCGTGGTACATGCAGGAGCCAAACGATCAGAAGAAGACGTTCGGGACGATCCCGCGCCTCTACCAGAAGTACGTGGGCCACGACAACAACCGCGACTTCTTCATGCTCAACCAGAACGAATCGATCAACGTCGCGCGCATCCAGTACCACGAGTGGTTCCCGCAGATCGTCTACAACCACCACCAGACCGGCCCGGCCGGGACGGTGATGTTCGCGCCGCCGTTCCGCGACCCGTTCAACTACACCTTCGACCCGCTCATCCCGCTCGGCATCGACATGGTGGGCGCGGCGATGCACACGCGCTTTGCGGTCGAGGGGAAGCCCGGCGT
>CAZWVG010000272.1:0-7560 GCA_964637355.1 uncultured Gemmatimonadaceae bacterium | reverse complement strand
GGTCGCGCGCGCTCGTCACGCCCGCCATGAGCAGCTGACGGGCCGCGATCGGCATAACGAGCGAGGCATCCTTCGTCCCGTACAGCTCATCCCAGCGCTTGTAGTCGCCGTGCCCGAGGATGTGCAGGTGCACATGCATGTCGATCAGTCCGGGGAGCACCGTATGCCCGTTGGCATCGACTACCGTCACGCCCGCAGGGACCGCGAGTTCGCCCTCGCGTCCAACGGCCACGATGCGATCGCCAGCGACGAGGATCACGCCATTCTCGATCACCGGACCGCCGTAGCCGTCGATGATCCGCCCGCCGACGACCGCCATCGTCGGTTTGGCGGTCTGCCCCGCGAGAGGCACCGCCATGAGGAGCGCGAGCGCAGGTAATGCGCGCCTGACGGCGCGACTGGCGGCACGCGAAACGGCACGCGAAACGGCACGCGAAATGGCACGCGCGAGGACGCGCATCGGGGCGCAATCGATGTCGGTCGGGATCATGGCAGCTGTGGGGGGAGGGCAGACGCAACGTATCATCGTGCTCGCCGCCTGACGAGTCGCCGCTACGTCAGAGGTGACGAAGAAATCGGTCCGGGTTCGCCAGAAAGTCGCGTGTGAGCAGGACGTGCTCCAACTCGCCGTACGCCACGCGTCGAACGGGCGGGCTGTCGAACGAATAGATCGTCGCGCCGGGGAAGGCGAGGATGATCGGCGAGTGCGTGGCGATGATGAACTGCGAATCCTGCGCGGTCATGTCACGTAGCATCGCGAGGAATCCCAGTTGGCTCTGCGGCGAGAGCGGCGCCTCGGGTTCGTCGAGCAGGTACAGCCCTCCCGGCACGAAGCGCGACTTGAAGAGGGTGAGGAAGCTCTCGCCATGCGAGTTCGCGTCGAGGTCCACGCCGTAGCGCGCCTCCATGCCGCGCAACGATGCAGCGATCGGGCCGATTCGGAGTGCACGCGCTTCGGACGAACGCCCGACGTACTCCTCCTCGATCTGCGCGAGCTCGGCGATGAATCCCGCACGCATGCGCGCGAGCGTTCGGGTAAAGCCGAAGAAGTCCTCGGCGCGGAGAAAGAAGCCGCGGCGCGATCGACCGCGATTCCACGTGAGCGAGATTGCGGCGGCCAGTCGGCGCTGCTCTGCGAGTGTTGTGTCGTCCTCGACGCGCAGCTCGCTCCCGATCGCCGGCAGTCCCGTCGCGTGCGCGATCGCCTCGAGCACGGTCGACTTCCCCGATCCGTTTTCGCCAACGAAGAAGGTCACCGGAGCCGGAAATTCGAGCGATCGAAGCTGCCGAACCGCCGGAACGGAGTAGGGGAATGCCTCCGCCTGTTCGGGGCGCGGCCGTTTGAGTGCGAGCGAGCGAAGAAGCAGCATTGTGGGGAGGTGCCTCGTAAACGGCGAGCGGCACTGGCGCCACTCGGCGCCCGGCCGGAGTTTAAGGCGCATCTCACCACTGGTCGACGCCCCTGCGGCGATGCAGCGCGGCGGCGCGTCTGGCGACCGCCGGCATGATGACCGGTAGCGACTGAATCAACACGACTGGAGCCCGCTCATGCGTTATGCCCCGTGCGCTCTCGCACTGCTCGCCGTTTCCGTGTCCCTCGTCGAAGGGCAGGGGACGGCACCGCGCGCCTTCACCCCCGGCGACTGGTACAAGGTTACCACGCTGTCGTCGCCGGCCATTTCCCCCGACGGAAAGCACGTGGCCGTGACGGTGACCACGGTGCGCGAGAAGGAGAACAAGCGGCACAGCGAAGTGTGGGTGGTGCCGACGGCGGGAGGGGCGGCTCAGCGCTTCACCTCGGCGGGGTACGAGTCGTCGAATCCGCGATGGTCCCCCGACGGGTCGTGGCTCCTGTTCTCCTCGCAGCGCCCTGGCGGCGGGCGTGGCAAGGCGTGGGGATTGCGCATGGACCAGCCGGGGGGCGAGGCGATGGCGACCGACGCCTATCCCGATGGTTCGGTGCCTAACGACAAGCGCTTCGTGGTGTGGAGCGAGGCGCCCGCCCCCGATTCGGCAGCCGGCGACTCGGCCGCGCGCGATCCCTTCGGGAAGATGCAGCCCATGGCGCGCCCGCCGTTTGGCGCCATCACCAAACCGGTCGATCCTTCGCGCTTCGACGGGAAGCACATCACCGAGATGCGCTACAAGTCGAACGGACCCGGTTTCCTCCCCGGGCCGCGCACGGCGCGCGTGTATCGCGCCAGTCAGATCTGGATGCAGCCCCTCGACGGTACCTCGAAGAAGCGGATGATCGACAGCACCGCGTACTCTCGTCGCGGTGCGGTTGTCTCTCCTGACGGAAAGTGGATCGCCTTCGTCGCCGATCCGCGCATGCGTCCCGATTCGGTGGTCGAGGCGGAGCGCGATTCGCTGGCGCGCCTCCCCTACAACGCGAAGCGCGACGAGGCGCCGCGCAACGACGCGGACATCTTCGTGATCGCCGTGTCGGGGGGAACACCGCGGCGCCTCACGAGCGGCAATGGAAATGAGGGCGACCTCGCCTGGTCACCCGACGGGAAGTGGATCTCCTACACCGGAGCGCCCGATCGCGTGAGCAACGATGCGCTCTGGGTGATCCCCTCGGCGGGAGGAACGCCGGTCAACGTCCTTGCGAACTGGCAGTACGAGCCGGGGAGCTACACCTGGCTCCCCGATGGACACATCCTCATGGACGCTTCGATCGGAGGGCGCACGGGTGTCTTCCAGGTCGATCCGGCGACGCGCACGATGAAGGAAGTGATCGGCGGGCGCCGCCAGTCGCGTGGTCTGAGCATCGACGAGGCGGGGCGGCAAGTCGCCTTCGTTGCGACGAGCATGGACAAGCCCACCGAACTCTACATCGCGAATGTCGACGGGACGAATGAACGTCGTCTCACGACGTTCAACGACGCGCTGCTCAAGGAAATCGCGTTCAGCGACGCCGAACGATTCACGTACAAGAGCGTCGGGAACGTGGAGATCGAGGGGTGGCTCATGAAGCCCTACGGCTACCAGCCTGGGCGCAAGTATCCGCTCGCCCTCTACATCCACGGCGGGCCGCACTCCCAGTACGGCGAGGGGTGGTTCGATGAATTCCAGAACCTCGCCGGCGCCGGGATGTTCGTCCTCTTCACCAACCCGCGGGGATCGTCCGGATACGGAGCGAAGTTCACGTATGCGACGCGCGGTCGTTGGTTCGCCGAAGACTATCAGGACCTGATGAAGGGCGTCGACGTGGTCGCGGCCCGTCCCGACGTCGACTCCACGCGCATGGGTGTGACCGGCGGTTCGTACGGCGGTGTCATGACGGCGTGGGTCACCGCCAAGACCAATCGCTTCAAGGCCGCCGAGACGGATCGCATGATCAGCGACTGGTGGTCGTGGTACGGTACATCGGATGCACAGGGGCTGACGGAATTCGAGTTCTACGGCAAGCCATGGGATAATCCGGCGATGTACGACTCGCTCTCGCCCATTCGCTACATCCGCCGGGTGAAGACGCCGACGCTGATGGTGCAGTCCGAGGAAGATCACCGCACGCCCATGACTGACGCCGAGCAGTGGTACATCGGCCTCAAGAAGCAGGGGACGCCGGTCGAGTTCGTGCGCTACCCGCGCTCGACGCACGATCTCTCACGCACGGGTGAGCCGTGGCTTCTCGTCGACCGGCTCGGGCGAATCCGACAGTGGTTCAACTACTGGCTGTCGGATGACGCGCCGACGCGCGCCGCACCCGGCGCCCGCTAGCTGCACCCATCGCGCGGTGCGGAACGATCCGCACCGCGCCGTGCGTTTCGCATCGTGATCGTCGCCCTCGCCGCGTTGCAGCTCGCTGCCCTCGTCCTCCTCGTGCTCCGGCTCGCGCCGGGGAGGCATCGCCGAGCGCCCATCGAGCCGCTGCATGAGCGCGAGGCGGCGTCGACGACCGACCGCTTGGGCGTGACCGTCATTCTTGCAACGCTCAACGAAGCGCAGCGTATCGCCCCATGCCTTGCGGGGCTCGAGGCACAGGGAGCGCCCTTGCGCGAAGTGATCGTGGTGGACTCTCGCTCCACCGACGGAACGCGTGAGCTGGTCGAGGAGGTCGCGCGACGCGACGCGCGCTTTCGGCTCGTGAGCGACCCGCCGCTTCCGGCAGGTTGGGTGGGGAAGGTGTGGGCGTTGCAGCACGGGCTATCGTTGGCCTCGGGTGACTGGGTGCTCGGCGTCGATGCCGACACCGAGCCGAATCCCGGGATGGTCGCCGCGGTCGTCGATGCCGCCGAGTCGCTGGGCTACGACGTGGTCTCCTTCTCACCCCTTTTCGCCGACATGCGAGCGAGCGAGCAGTGGCTGCAGCCATCGATGCTCCTCACGCTGGTCTACCGATTCGGTGCCGCCGGGGCGCGAGACCCGCAACCGGCGCGGGTTATGGCCAACGGACAGTGCTTTCTGGCACGCCGGGAGGTGCTCCTCGCCCACGGTGGATACGAGGCCGCTCGGCAGTCGTGGGCCGACGACGTCACGCTCGCCCGATCGCTCGCCGGGCGTGGCGTGAAGGTCGGCTTCCTCGACGGCTCCCGACTCTACAAGGTGAGAGCGTACGAGGGGCTCGCCCAGATGTGGCGCGAGTGGGGGCGTTCCTTCGACCTCAGCGACGCCTGTTCGCGCCCGCAACAGTGGTTCGACGTTGCCTTCATCGCCGTTGCGCAGGGAACGCCGCTCCTCGTACTCCTCGCCGTTGCCGCGGGCGCGCTCGAGACCCATGCCCTGGCATCGCGCGCGCTCGCGTGGACGAGCGGGACTCTCTTCTTCATTCGCGTCGTGATGCTGTTCGCCCTCGCGCCGGCGTATGCGCGTCGCAGCGCGGGCTTCTGGCTTTCGCCGCTCTCGGATCCGATGGCCGCGTTTCGTCTCGTGCTGTCCACGATCCGGCGCCCGCGCGCGTGGCGCGGGCGAGCCTTCACGTTAGGCGCTGCCGGGAACGGGTGATGCGCCCGCGGCCGTGCGCCTCGCGGCGAATCGAATCGCGGCGGCGATCGCGACGATGACGGCCATCGCCGTGAACGACCCCGATTTCCCCAGGTAGATATTGAGGGCGAGGTACCCCGAGGCGATGACCATCGTACCCGCGGTGATCGGGACCGAGTAGCGCGCGAAGTCGGCAAACGAGATGCGCACGCCGTCGCGTTCGGCGAGCCCGATCGTGGTGACGTTGGCCGATGCACCGATCACCGTCCCGTTGCCACCGAGGCACGCGCCGAGCGAAAGCGCCCACCACAGCACGTCGGCATTCCCCTGCATGGTGGGGATGAGTCGAGCGACGATCGGGATCGCCACCGCGACGAAGGGGATGTTGTCGATCAGCGCCGAGAGGATTCCGCTCACCCAGCAGATGAGGATCGCCGCCAGGAGCAACGCACCGGTGTCGGAGAGTCCGAGCGCCGCCGAGGCGGCGCCGATTGCCCATTGCAGCCCCTCGGCGAGCGTCCCGATCAATCCGGTCTGCACCGCCGCCCCAACGATGATGAACAGGAAGCCGAAGAACGAGAGCGTTGGCCACTCGATGTCGCGCTCCGTCACCGCGAGAATGCCGTGCGTGCGCTCGTGCGCGGTCGGGCGCGTGTTCCGCACGTAGAGGAAGTCCTGCATCCCGAGCGCCGCGGCGGCGCCGACGAGTGCCGGAACCGCTGGCGGCATTCCCGTGAGGTGGTGCGTCAGGAAGCCGACGAGGATGCCGACACAAATGATCCCGAGCCACCGCGCGAGCAGTGGATCCACCAGGGCAGGGACCTCGTCATCCAGCTGGAGCGTCGCCACGTGCGACGCGCGCAGCTCGTCGCTGTGATAGCGCCCCGAATAGAACTCGAGCCAGAACATCATGAGGACACACGGGAGCGTGAGGTCCTCGACGAAGTCGACGAACGAGAGCCCCGCCCCCGAGCCGATCATGATGTTGGGCGGATCGCCGATGAGCGTCGCCGTCCCGCCGATGTTGGCCGCCATGATCATCGGGAGGAGAAAGACGGTCGGGCGCATCTGCAGCCGCTTCGACATCCCGAGCACCATCGGCGTGACGAAGATGACCGTGGTGACGTTGTCGAGAAATGCCGACGAGATGGCGGTGAACCAGGCGATGAGCGCGAGCAGCACCAGCGGTCGCGGTCCGGCGCGACGCATGAGGTGCCCGACGGCCCACTCGAAGACGCCGGTTGTCTTGAGGACGCCGACGACCGCCATCATCGACGCCAGCAGGACGAGGACGTTGATGTCCAGCGCCTGCGCGACTCCCTCGAAGGTGATGAGGCGGTACGGCGTGAAGTAGGTGATGACGAAGAGGAGCGCGACCGCGCTCAACGCGATGAGGACGCGGTGCGCCGCCTCCCTCGTGAGGAGCACGAAGACGCCGACCACGATCGCCGCGACGATCGCCTGCGAGACCGGATCGGTCGTCGAGGCGAGCGCCGCGTGCGCCTCCTGTGCGCTCAGCATCACTAGTGCTGCCCTAGAGCTGCTTGATCTCCGAGACGAGCTTGGTCAGGCTCGACTTGGCGTCGCCGAACAGCATCGACGTGCGCGGCGCGTAGAAGAGTTCATTCTCGATGCCGGCGAAGCCTGCCCCCATCGACCGCTTGAGGACGATGCAGCTCTTCGCCTTGTCGACGTCGAGGATCGGCATCCCGTAGATCGGCGACGACGGATCGCTGCGTGCTGCCGGATTCACGACGTCGTTCGCCCCGATCACGATCGCCACGTCGCAGTTCTCGAACTCCGAGTTGATGTCTTCCATCGCGAAGAGCTTGTCGTACGGGATGTTCGCTTCCGCCAGCAGCACGTTCATGTGGCCAGGCATGCGTCCGGCGACGGGGTGAATCGCGTACTTCACCGATCCCCCCTTCTTCTCGATCAACTCGGCGAGCTCGCGCACCGTGTGCTGAGCCTGGGCGACCGCCATCCCGTATCCCGGCACGACGATCACGCTCTGTGCATACGCGAGCTGGATCGCCGCATCCTCGGCGGAGATCGACTTGACCGTGAGCCCGGCCGCACTCTTCCCGCTCGCGCCTGCGGTTGCTCCAAAGGCTCCGAACAGGACGTTGGCCAGCGAGCGGTTCATCGCCTTGCACATGATCTGCGAAAGGATGATGCCCGACGAGCCGACGAGGGCGCCGGAGATGATGAGGACGTCGTTCTGGATCACGAAGCCGGTCATCGCGCCGGCAATTCCCGAGTAGGAATTGAGCAGCGAGATCACGACCGGCATGTCGGCCCCGCCGATCGGGATCGTCAGGAGCACGCCGAGGACGAGGCTCAGTATGCACACGGCGTAGAACGGCCAGAGGATCGACTCGGGAATGACGATCTGGTAGACGCTGAGGGCGACGATCGTCAGGAAGACCAGCGCGTTGAGCGTCTTTTGTGCGGGGAAGGTGATCGCGCGTCCGGTCATGACCTCCTGCAGCTTCGCCCAGGCGATCATCGACCCGGTGAAGGTGACTGCGCCGATGAGGAGGGTGAGCTGGATCGTGATCCCGGTGTCGATGGGAATCTGCTCGCCGCGCAGCTCCGACTTGAGGAACTCGGCGCCGCCGACGAGGAGCG
>CAZWVG010000271.1:0-7580 GCA_964637355.1 uncultured Gemmatimonadaceae bacterium | reverse complement strand
CCAGCTGCAGAACTTCTCGATCGACCGCACGGGACTGATCACCGGTGCCTTCACCAACGGCACCAACGTGGTCCTGGCACAGATCGTCCTCGCCGACTTCAACAACCCCGGCGGCCTCCTGCGCGTCGGCGACAACATGTACGCGATCTCCGGGAACTCCGGCGGCGCGGTGCTCGGCTACGCGCTCGAAGGGGTCCAGTCGACGATGACCAGCGGCGCGCTGGAAATGTCGAACGTCGACCTCGCCCAGGAATTCACGAACATGATCGTCACGCAGCGCGGCTTCCAGGCCAACTCGCGCGTGATCACCAGCAGCGACGAAATGCTGCAGGAGTTGGTGAACCTCAAGCGGTAAGCTCCACTCGGCGGCGGCGCGCCCGGCGCGCCGTCGTCGCTACCGCATCCAGGGCACACGCTCCCGTTCGCGCCAACCGCGCATACGGGGGAGGTTCCGCGCGTCCACCGCGCCGGGCGCGCGCTTTCGCGTGCGCGCCGGCCGGGTGGCCGAGGCGTGTCGTGGCAGAAAATGCCGCCATCCGCGCCCGGCAAAGGCTGCCGGAGCGCGCATTCGTGCCGAGTGGGATGCGCCCCCCACCGATTCACCCAGCGACGGCTTAACACGTTTATTTGCAACGTGTTGCGAGTCACAGTCCGCGCGAGAATCCCACCGCGCTCGACTGGCCCGCGGCGTGCTTTTGCGTACCTGCGCACGTCGTGTGTTCTCTCGCTCCCTCCCGCCGTCCCGCTCATGTCAGATCAACCCGCAGCTGCTGCAGAAGGTGGAGAACCGCCGGTCAAAGCCGGCCCCAAGGGCGTCGTCCTCATCGGCGCGTTGGTCGGGAGTCTCCTGATCGGCGGCGCCGCCGGCGTCTTCGCGGTCGGGCCGATGCTCGCCAAGAAGTCGGGGTACGTGGTGACGCCTGCCGCGCACGACGCCGAGGGCGCCGACGCCGAGGCAGAAGCTGAGGGGGGCGGCGAGCACGCGGCGCCATCGGGCGGCGAGCATGGCGAGGGGGGCGAAGGCGCGGCCGCGTCGAACCTTCACCTGATCGACAATCTCGTGCTGAATCCGGCGGGCTCCGGGGGATCGCGCTTTCTCATGCTCGCCGCCGCGCTCGAGTTCAACGACGCCGCTCAGGTCGAGGAGATGAAGAGCCGCGACAGCGAGGTGCGTGACGTCATTCTCCGGGTGATGGGCTCCAAGACGGTCGAGGAGCTCTCCGACATGGGGCATCGCGAGGCGATCAAGGAGGAGCTGGCCGATTCGCTCGCCACGCTGTTCAAGAAGTCCAAGAAGAAGCCGATCCGCCGGGTCTACTTTCCGCAGTTTGTCATCCAGTAGGCCGTGGCGTCCGAGACTCTTTCCCAGAACGAGATTGACGCCCTCCTCGGTGGAGGAGGGCGCAGCGCTGCCGCGACCGCGATCCCGATCGCGCGTGAGGAGATCGACGCGCAGGTCTACGATTTCCGACGCCCGCACCGCATCTCCAAGGAGCGGCTGCGAACGCTCGAGGCCATGTACGAGCGATTCGCCAAGTCGCTCGAGGGATGGCTCCTCGGGCGCGTGCGCGGCGGCGTGCAGCTGCAACTGCAGAGCGTCGAGCAGTTCTCCTTCGGCGAATTCACGCTCTCCCTCCCCACGCCCTGCGCCTCGTACACGTTCGAGTTGAACGGGACGGGAGGGCAGCAGGGAGTGATCGACTTCGGACACGAGTTCGCCTACTTCCTGGTGGATCGCCTCTTCGGCGGGAGCGGTTCGCCGGCGATCCCGGCGCGCGCGCTCACGCCGATCGAGCGCATGGCGGTGCGCGTGGTGGCCGACCGCGTGCTCAACGTGCTCCAGGAAATCTGGCAGGACTACATCGAGATGGATCTCGCGCTCACCGGTTTCGAGTCGATTCCCGAGATCCTGCGCATCGCCAACCGCGAGGATCCGGTCCTCGTGGCGAACATCGAGGTGTCGGCCGCCGAGACGCGCTCGCTGCTCCTCATTTGTCTTCCGTTCGCCGTGCTCGAGCGATTCTTCGCCGGCGGTTCCGAGCGCCGTGAGGCGGTGCTGGGGACGGAGGACGAGCGCAGCGTCAACCGCAACATCGCCGAGCACTCGGTGCGCGGGACGCGCATCGCCGTCGCGGCGCGACTCCCCGCCTTCCGGATGACCATGCGCGAACTCCTCGGCCTGCAAGCGGGGAGCGTCGTGTCGACCGGCATCATGCGCAATGCCGAGTTGAATGTCGTCGTCGGCTCGCAGGTGCGATTCACGGGTGCTCCCGGACGCATCGGGCCGTCGCTCGCCGTACGCCTTACCGAAGGGCTCCTCCCGGCGCCCGAGACCGATACCCTCCCGATCACGCGGACCAAGACGAAATGACCGCTCCCGACATGAATACGCCCGACCCGATGGAGGCCAACTTCGAGGAGATCACGGCCGTCCTCTCGGCCGGCGGCGAAGTTCCGATCTCCCTCCTCCTCGACCTCACGCTCCCCGTCTCGATCGAGTTAGGGCGTACGTCGATGACCGTGCAGGAGGTGCTGCGCCTCGGTCGCGGGAGCGTGGTGCAGCTCGACCGCCTTGCGGGCGAACCGATCGACATCTTCGTGGGCGACCGTCGTTTCGCCGAGGGCGAAGTGGTGGTGCTCGGCGAGCACTTCGGGGTGCGCATCACGCGCATCCTCTCCAAGAAGGCCATCACCGAGTCTGCCGCGTGAGCTTTGCGTCGCTCGTCGGTGTCGCGCTGACCCTGGCCTTCGTCCTGGCCCTGCTGGCGATCACCATGCGCGTCCTGCGCAAGGTGTCGCATGGCGCCGCGCTCGGAAAGGCAAAGGGTGGCGTGCAGCTCGAGATCGTGCAGCGTATCGCGCTCGGTCCCCGGCAGGGGATCGCGGTGGTACGCATCGGCGGGCAGTTGGTTGCGGTGAGCGTGGGCGAGGGGGGAGTGCGCGCGATCGCCGAGCTCGACGCGGAGGCGGCGAACGCCCCCGCTCCGGCGCGCGAGGCGCTCACCGGTCCCATATCCGCCGCGCCCGGCGCGCCACGCGACTTTCGCGCTGCGCTGATGCACGGCCTGCGCTCGGCGGGACTTCCGCTGTTGCTGCTGGCGGGCGTGTCGCTCGCCGTCACGCCGCGACTCTCGTTCGCGCAGGCGGCTACGGGCGCCGGAACCACCGGTGCGGCGACGAGTGCCCCTGCGAATCGCCAGGCAACAGGAGCTCCCGCCCGTCCGCAAGGCGTACAGGGTGTCGCGCCGGGAGCGGCGCAGGGCGCACCCCAGAACGGCACGACGAGGGGAGCGGGGACGACGCCCGCCAACGGGCGTCCCGCTCCTGCGACGCCGCAGGGCGTGGCCCAGCCGCGCGCTGCCACGAGCGCGGCGCCGGCGGCGCAAGGATCGACGTCGCTCGATGACGCGTTAGGCAAGGCGATGCCACGGCTCGACCTCAACGTCGACGGGAGCGGCCCGGGCGGACTCCGGCTGAGCGGCTCGGTGGGCGTGGTGATCATGCTCGGGCTGCTCACGCTCCTCCCGACGCTCGTCCTCATGATGACGAGCTTCACGCGCATCCTGATCGTGCTGCAGTTCCTCAAGCAGGCGCTCGGGACGCAGACCGCGCCACCGGCGCAGCTCATCAGCGCCCTCGCGTTGCTCCTGACGGGATTCGTGATGGCGCCGACGATGAAGGAAGTGAATCGCGTGGCGATCACGCCGTGGCTCGACGGGCAGATCGAGCAGGGAGCGATGATGAAGAACGCCCTCGGCCCGATGCGCGACTTCATGCTCCGCCAGGTGCGCGAGCGCGACGTCGCCGCCTTCGTCGACATGAGTGGAGAGGCGCCCCCCGCGCGCCCCGAGGACGTCTCGACCATCGTCCTCACCAGCGCCTTCGTCACCAGCGAACTGCGCACGGCCTTCCAGCTCGGCTTCGTCCTGTTTCTCCCCTTCATCGTCATCGACATCATCGTCAGCTCGATCCTGATGAGCATGGGGATGTTCATGCTCCCCCCCGCGATGATCGCCCTCCCCTTCAAGCTCTTGCTGTTTGTACTGGTGGATGGCTGGGCGCTCCTGATTCAGTCACTCGTGCAAGGCTTCAAGTAGTCCGCGCCCCCCGCGCCCCCCGCGTCCTCTCGTCTTCTCGTCTTCTCGTCTTCTCGTCTTCTGATGTCCTACACCCTTGTCACAGACCTCGCTCGCAACGCCATGCTCATCGCGATGCTCGTCGCGGGCCCCGTGCTCGTGGTGTCGCTGGTGATCGGGCTCCTCGTGAGCGTGCTGCAGACCGTGACGCAGATCCAGGAGCAGACGCTCTCGTTCCTCCCCAAGCTCCTCGGCGTGGCCGCGGTCTTCCTCGTCGGGCTCCCGTGGATGCTGCAGGTCCTCGTCGAGTACACGCAGCGTCTCTTCCGCTCCCTTCCGGCGTTGGTCAACTGATGGCCGTCGCTCCCTTCGACCTCTTCGCACCGGGTGCGCCCGCGACGATCGCGCTCTTCGGCGCGCGCATCAGCGGGATGGTGCTCGTCGCGCCGGTCTTCTCGGCGCGTCCGGTGCCGGTCAAGGTGAGAACCGCGCTCGTCATCATCCTGTCGATCCTGATGGTGCCGGTGGCGCAAAGTCACCTGCAGAAGCTCCCCGACCTCACGCCCGCAGCGGTCGTCAGCGAGTCGCTGATCGGCTTCGCGATCGGCCTGGGTGCGGCGATCCTCATCGGCGCCGCCGAAGCATGCGGCGAACTCCTCTCGATCCAGATCGGCCTTTCCGGCTCGGCGATCATGGATCCGCTGTCGCAGCAGCAGACGACGGCGCTCGGGCAGCTCGTGAACCTCTTCTCGCTCTCGCTCGTCCTCGCGCTCAACGGGCACCTGGTCATGCTCGACGCGCTCGCCACGAGCCTCAAGCGAATTCCGGTCGGAACGCCGATCGACGTCGCGGCGGGGCTGCACAGCTTCGTGTCGTTGGGCTCGTCGCTCTTCGCCATCGGGTTGCAGCTGGCCGCGCCGGTCATGGCGGTGGTGCTGATCGCCAACGTTGCGCTCGCGGTGCTGAGCCGCGCCGCGCCGCAGCTGCAGATCCTGCAGCTCGCCTTCCCGATCCAGATTCTCGTGGGCATCGGCACGCTGGCCGCCACGCTCCCGTTCATCGCGTCATGGTTCCTCGGGTGGGAAGCGTCGTACGACGCCATGCTCACGCGCGCCATGAGCGCCCTCGTCGGCACAGGAGTCCGCTAGATGGCACTCGCCGACCAGGAAAAGACAGAAGCGCCTACAGCGAAGCGGCGCGAGGACTCGCGAAGCGAAGGGAAGATCCCGCGGTCGCAGGAGCTGACGACGTCGTTCGTCCTCCTTGGCGCCGCGATGACCCTCAACCTCCTCGGCGGGAAGATCGGGGGGCAGATCCGCGACCTGTTCGCCGAGGGGATCGCCGCCATCGGCTCCGCGCCGTTGGGCGCCGACTCCGCCGTGGGGCTCGTACGCCACATCTTCGGCAAGGCCGTGCTCATCGTCGGGATGTGGAGCGGATCGCTCATGCTGATGGGGCTCGCGATCGCGGCCCCGCAGGCGCGCGGCATCTTCACCTTCAAGCCGCTCACGCCTGACTTCAGCAAGCTGTCACCGGCGAACAACATCAAGCGTGTCCTGGGCATTCAGTCGTTGGCCGACCTGTTCAAGTCGCTGCTCAAGCTCGCCCTCATCAGCTTTGCGGTGAAGAGCGCGCTGACCGCGGCGTGGACCGATATCCTCGCGCTCGGGCAGCAGCCGAACTTCAGCTTCCTCGTGGTGACGCTGAAGTATTCAGTGAAGCTCCTGACGACGGCCGGGCTCTGCTACCTGGGGCTCGCTGGGCTCGACTACGCCTTCCAGATCTGGCAGCACGAACAGGGGCTCAAGATGAGCCGCGACGAGATCAAGGAAGAGAGCAAGCAGTCCGAAGGCGATCCGATGGTGAAGGCACGCATGCGCTCGTTTGGGCGCTCGCTGGCGCGCCGGCAGATGATGCAGTCGGTCCCCAAGGCCGACGTGGTCATCACCAACCCGACGCACATCGCGGTCGCGTTGATCTACGACCCGCTCAAGGCACCGGCGCCGATCGTCGTGGCCCTCGGACAGCGCAAGGTGGCCGAGCGCATCAAGGCCATCGCGCGCGAGAACGGTATTCCCTGCATCGAGAACAAGCCGCTCGCGCGTGCGCTCCTCGCCAGCGCCCGCATTGGGCAGATGATCCCGAGTGAACTCTACGTGGCCGTTGCCGAAATTCTCGCCTTCGTCATCCGCCGCCGCATCGCCCGCGGCAAGGCGCTCCAGACGGTGACCGCATGAGTACCGCGGTCCGCCCGCTGCCGAACGCCGAGGGCTTCGCCAGGCGCAACGCCGAGATGGGACTCGCCATCGCGGTGGTCTTCGTGCTCGGCCTGATGATCGTTCCGCTCCCCTCGTTCATCCTGGACCTCCTCCTGGCGACGAGCATCGCGCTGTCGCTGGTGGTGCTCCTGACCACGATGCAGACGCGGGAACCGCTCGAGTTCTCGTCGTTCCCTGCCCTCCTGCTCCTCCTCACGCTCTTCCGCCTGGGGCTCAACTTCGCCAGTACGCGCCTCATCCTCTCCGAGGGGCACGCCGGCCAGGTGATCCAGGCGTTCGGGCAGTTCGTGATCGGCGGCAACTACGCTGTAGGTGTCGTGCTCTTCCTGATCCTCATCGGGATCAACTTCATCGTGATCACCAAGGGTGCCGGACGCGTCGCCGAGGTTGCGGCGCGCTTCACCCTCGACGCCATGCCCGGCAAGCAGATGGCGATCGACGCCGACCTCTCGGCGGGATTGATCGACGAGGGCGATGCCCGCCGCCGCCGCGAGGAGATCGCGCGGCAGGCCGACTTCTACGGCGCGATGGACGGTGCGTCGAAGTTCGTGAAGGGGGACGCGATCGCCGCGCTCCTCATCACCGGCATCAACATCCTCGGCGGGATCTTCATCGCGGTCATCCAGCGCGGGCTCCCGCTCTCGCAGGCCGCATCGCAGTACACGATCCTCACCGTGGGTGAGGGGCTCGTTGCACAGGTCCCTGCACTGATCGTCTCGACGGCCGCCGGTATCATGGTCACGCGCGCGTCGGGGCAGGCGAAGATGGGAGCGCAGGTCAGCCAGCAGCTCGCGGCGTATCCGCGTGCGATGTACGTCGCCGCTGGAGTGCTCACCACCTTCGGTCTCATTCCGGGGCTCCCGAAGCTTCCCTTCCTGGCCATCGGCGGAACGCTCTTCTTCCTCGCCCGCTTGGCGGCGCAGGCCGAAGCCGACCGCACGAAGGAAGCACGTGACGCCGCGACCGAGGCTACGAAGGAGCCGGAGAAGCCGGCCGACCCGATGCGCGACCTCCTGCAGATCGACCCGATCGAGCTGGAAGTCGGCTACGCGCTCATCCCGCTGGTCGACGAGCGGCAGGGGGGCGACCTCCTCGAGCGCATCCAGCTCCTGCGCAAGCAGGCGGCGCTCGAGGTCGGCATCCTGATCCCGCCGATCCGCGTGCGCGACGACTTGCACCTGCCGGCGAACGAATACGTCATCAAGCTGCGCGGCTCGGAGATCGC
>CAZWVG010000270.1:0-7614 GCA_964637355.1 uncultured Gemmatimonadaceae bacterium | reverse complement strand
CAGCGGTCGCGATTCTTCTCGCGACCGCGGTCGTGTCGTACCGGAACACGAGGGAGCTGCTGCACACCACCGACGCCGTCTCGCACGCGCAGTCGGTGCTGGCGCAGCTCGACGCGATCGCGAGTGCGGTGGCAGATGCGGAATCCATCCCGCTCGCGAGTCCCGGCGCGCGCTCTCCAGGCGGCGACCCTCTCGCTGCGATCCAGGACTCGGTGCGTGCCGCCGAGGCACGCCTGCGTGCGTTGATCAGTTTCGGTGCGCCGTCGGGAATCGATCGTCCGGCGGATCTGGCGTCGCTGCAATCGCTCATCGACGCGCACCTCGGCGCACTCCACGCCCGCGAGGCAACCAGCACGTCGGTCGACGCCCTCGCCGATTCGAGCCGCCGCGTTGCAGCTGGCGACTCGCGTCGCGCGCTCCAGGACGCGCTCGTCGGGATGCGCGAGCGGGTGGGCGTCGAGCTCCGCCAACGCTCGGCAGCTGCGCGCGAAGGGGCAGACCGCGCGGAACTGATCCTGCAGGTGGGGCTCATCCTCGTCTTGATCCTGGCGCCGCTCGCCTTCCTCATGGTGCGCAACGACTATCGCCTGCGACAAGAAGCCGAACGCGCGTTGCAGGAGAGCGAGGCGCGCTTTCGCGCTGCAGCTGACGGGAGCCTCGATGCCTTCTACGTGCTGCGCGCCGTGCGCGACGGGGCAGGGGACGTCCTCGACTTCGAGTTCGTCGACCTCAACGCGCGCGCCGAGTCGCTGCTCGGGCGCTCGCGCGACCTCGTGCTCGGGCAACGTCTCTGCGAGATGATCCCGGCGAATCGGTCCAACGGCTACTTCGAGAAGTACCGCCGCGTACTCGAGACCGCGCACGTGCTGGAAGAGGAGTTCGAGGTCACGTCGCGAGACTACGTGGCGGCGTGGATCCATCATCAGGTCGTCCCGCTCGACGATGGCGTGGCCATCACATCGCGCGACATCACCGATCGCAAGCGGCAGGAAGACGCGCTGCGCGCCCTTTCGCTCGTCGACGAACTCACGGGACTCTACAACCGGCGCGGCTTCCTGACGCTCGCGCAGCAGCAACTCAAGCAGGCCCGCCGCGGTCACCGCGAACTCGTCCTCCTCTTCATCGACATGGACGACTTCAAGGAGATCAACGACTCCTTCGGCCACAACGAGGGCGACTCGGCGCTCGTGCGGGCGAGCGAGATCTTGAAGCACACCTTCCGCGACTCCGACATCATCGCCCGCATGGGAGGCGACGAGTTCGTGGTACTCGCGACCGACACCGGGAAGACCGGGAGCGAGATCATCATCAATCGACTGCGGCAGGAGCTGCGCGAGCGCAACGACCGCGACGGATATCCCTATCGCTTGTCGTTCAGCGTGGGCGCCGCGCGCTTCGATCCCGATGCGCCGCCGTCGATCGAGGAGCTCCTCGCCGCCGCCGACTCGATGCTCTACGCGCAGAAGAAGCACAAGCGACAGACCGCCGCTTCGGCGAGCTAACGCCGGCGAGCGCCCTTGAGCGTTCGCGGGCTTTTGCGAGCGCCTTTGAGCGATCGCGAGCGATCGCGAGAATCAACGAGCGTCGGCTAGCGCTTCAATTTCCCCATGAGACGGCCCATATTGGCCGCTCATGGCATCTACGCGTACGATCGCGCTCGACGCCCGGGCCGTGGCGAGAACGCTGCGCCGCATGGCCGACGAGGTGGTCGAGCTCTTTGCTGGAACGGACGACCTGATTGTCGTTGGCATTCAGCGCCGCGGTGTGCAACTGGCCGATCGCCTCGTCGCAATGATCGAGGAACGGGAAGGGGTTCGGCTCCAGCGCGGCGCCCTCGACATCACCCTGTATCGTGACGACCTGCAGACCGTCGGTCCGCGCCCGGTCGTCGGGAAGACCGATCTCCCGTGGGCGATCGACCGCAAGCGCGTCGTCATCGTCGACGACGTCCTCTATACCGGGCGCACGATTCGCGCGGCGCTCGACGAGCTGGCCGACTTCGGACGCCCGTCGCGCATCGCCCTGGCAGTGCTCGTCGACCGGGGAGGGCGCGAACTCCCCATCCACGCCGACATCGTCGGGAAGACGATGGACGTTCCGGCCGGGTCGCGCGTCGACGTGCTCGTGGGAGACCTGGACGGTGAAGATTCGGTCGTCCTCGTCCCGCGGGAGGATGTGTGAGCGGAAGCGCGATCCTCGGCAAGGACCTGCTCGGTCTCGAGGAGCTGACCGCTGAGCAGATCCAGCTCCTGCTCGACACTGCGGAACCGTTCAAGGAGATCTCGCTCCGCAGCATCAAGAAGGTCCCCACGCTGCGCGGCGCCACGATCGTCAACCTCTTCTTCGAAGCGTCGACGCGCACGCGCCTCTCGTTCGAGTTTGCCGAGAAGCGCCTGTCGGCCGATGCCGTGAACGTCGCATCGACCGGATCGTCGGTCTCCAAAGGCGAAACGCTGGTCGACACGGCGCGCAACCTCGAGGCGATGAAGATCGACATGGTGGTCGTGCGCCATGCGTCGTCGGGGGCCGCGCGCTTCCTCGCGCAGCGCATCGAGTCGAACGTCATCAACGCCGGCGACGGGATGCATGAGCATCCTACGCAGGGATTGCTGGACCTCCTGACGTTGCGCGATCACTTCAAGCGCCTCGCCGGGCTCCGCGTCTGCATCTGCGGCGACGTGCTCCACTCGCGCGTCGCACGCTCGAACATGTGGGGGCTGCGGAAGATGGGGGCCGAGGTCGCCGTCTGCGGCCCGCGCTCCCTCCTCCCCAACGCCGTCGAGGAGATGGGGGTCACCGTCTTCCGGCGCATCGACGAGGCGATCGAGTGGGCCGACGCGCTCAACGTGCTGCGCTTGCAGCTGGAGCGCATGCAGGCCGGCTACATCCCCTCGCTCCGCGAATACAACCGAACGTTTGGCATCACGCGGGAGCGCCTGTCGCGCGCGCCGCGCGATGTTCTCATCATGCACCCCGGGCCGATGAACCGAGGCGTGGAGATCGACTCCGACGTCGCCGACGGCCCCAACAGCGTCATCCTCGACCAGGTCACCAATGGCGTGGCCGTCAGGATGGCGGTTCTCTACTTGCTTGCGGGCGGCAATCCCGCCCTTGCCGAAGCTGCGAAGGGTTAGTTCCACCTCCCGTCTCCCGTCCCCCGTCTCCCGTCCCATCGCCGTGCCCCATCCCACCATCCTGCTCCGCCGCGGCCACATCGTCGACCCGTCGTCCAACCTCGATGTCGTCGGCGACCTGCTCGTTACCGATGGCATCATCGAGCACGTGGGAGCGCCGTTAGGCGAGGTGCGGCGCGACGGTGACCTCGTGGAGATCGATTGCGCGGGACAGGTCATCTCTCCCGGCTTCGTCGACGTGCATTGCCACCTGCGCGAGCCCGGGCGCGAGGACGTCGAGACGATCGCCACCGGCGCGCGCGCTGCCGCGGCGGGCGGCTTCACCGCCGTCTGCGCGATGCCCAACACCGACCCGGTCACCGACAATCAGGCTGCGGTCGGCTTCATCATCCGCCAGGCGATGCGGGCCAATGCCGCGCGCGTGTACCCCATCGGCGCAATCTCCGTCGGACAGCGCGGCGAGTCGCTCGCCGAGTTCGGCGAGATGATCGGGGCAGGAGCGGTCGCCGTGAGCGATGACGGAAAGCCCGTGGCCAGCGCGCAACTCATGCGCACCGCGCTCGAGTACGCGCGCACGTTCGAGATCCCGGTCGCCGATCACTGCGAGGAGCCGACGCTTGCGGCTGGCGGCGCGATGAACGAAGGGATCGTCTCGGCCCGACTCGGCCTCAAGGGGATTCCCGGCGAGGCTGAGGAGATCATGGTGATCCGCGACATCCTCCTCGCCCGGCGCACCGGCGGCCACGTGCACCTCTGTCACATGTCCACGCGTGGCTCCGTCGAACTCATTCGCTGGGGGAAGGAGCGCAACATTCGCGTGACCGCCGAGGTGTGCCCGCACCACCTCTCGCTCACCGAGGACGCGGTGGAGGGGTACAACACCAACGCCAAGATGAATCCGCCGCTCCGCACCGCCGACGACGTCGAGGCGCTGCAGGAGGCGGTGCGTGATGGGACGATCGACCTCGTCGCCACCGACCACGCCCCGCATCACTACGACGAGAAGGAGCGCGAGTTCTCCCTCGCCCCCAACGGGATCATCGGGCTGGAGACCGCGCTCGCCGTGCTCGTCACGAACCTCGTTGTCCCCGGGATCCTCAGCTATTCGCAGCTGGTCGATCGCATGTCGTGCGCGCCCGCGCGCATCTTCCACCTCCCGGGCGGAATGCTGCGGCGCGGAAGTGTGGCCGACATCACCGTTTTCGACCCCGCCGCGCGTTGGGATGTGGACCCATCGCAATTCCTTTCCAAGGGGCGCAACTCGCCGTATGCGGGGATGGCGCTGCAAGGGCGCGCCACCTGTACCATAGTGGGCGGCCAGATCGTCTATCGGCTGACGAGCTAGGGGAAAGGGATGGGCTCACGCGAGGCGTCGGCGCTCAGGAAGGACATCGTCACGGTCTGTCGACGATTGTACGAGCGCGGGCTGATCGCGGGACCCGATGGCAACATTTCGGTGCGTCTCGCTCCGGACCGCGTGCTCGTCACCCCGACGGGGATGGCTAAAGTAGACGTGCAGGAAGAGGACCTGGTCGAGCTCGCGCTCGACGGCCGGCCGCTCGGCGGACACTCGCGAGCGTCGTCGGAAGTGCTCATGCACCTGCGCATCTACCAGCGGCGTGCCGACGTGCAGGCAGTCGTCCACGCACATCCGCCCACTGCGACGGGGTTCTCGGTGGCAGGCGTCTCGCTCGACGACGGCGTCCTGCCCGAAGTGATCCTGCAGGTGGGAAGGGTCCCGCTGATTCCGTACGACACACCCGGGACGTCGGCGCTCGCCGACGCGTTCGAGCCGTATCTCGCCCACCATGATGCCTTCCTGATGGCCAATCATGGTGCGACGACCGTCGGCCCGTCCCTCGCCATCGCCCACCAGCGCATGGAGAGTCTCGAGCACGCTGCACGAATCCTGTTGACTGCACGACTGCTGGGGCGGGTGAACCCTCTCACCCCGGCGCAGGTAGAAGCGTTGGTCCAGGCGCGGTAACGCGCCCTGCCGGGAGCAACGTATCCCGGATGTCCGGTTCCGCCCGCGGCTGTGTGCCGCTCACGAGGGAGACGCATGACGAGTTCCGAAACCAATCCGATTGACGCCCTGTCGGCCCTGCTCGAGGAGCGCAGCCGATACGAAGGGTGGCTCGAACAGCTGGAGGCGAAGCGCACCGATTCCCCGACGCACGTCGTCGACCGGGTGCGCGGTGACTACCTGTCGCGACTCGAGGGAGTCACGCAGCAACTTCGAGGACGGGCCAGCGACATCGAGAAGACCGCCGAGGGGCTTCGCGAGCGGATCGCCGCGCTTCAGGCCGAGGAGAACACGCGTCGCGACGAGCGCTTCGAGCTCGAACTCCGCGCCCTCGTTGGCGAGCTGGAGTCGGAGCATGCGAATAGCTCGATGGCCGCCTGCGACGAGGCGATCGGTCGGCTCGGCGGAGAACGCGGCGGGTTGGAAGGCGAGCTCGCCCGCATCACCGAAGTCCTCGCGCTCGTCGCGCCCCCGCCGCCGCCCGAGCCGGAACCCGAACCGGTGGTGAATGAGGAGGCGCCCCCCGAGCCGGAGGAGCTGCCCGTCATCGCGTCAGAAAGCGATGCGCGCGCGGAGAGCGACGCCGAGGCGGCGCCGCTCGAAACGGTGGGGACCGTAGAGACCAACCTCCCGCCGGAACCGTCGCCCCTCGAGGAGCTGGCCTTCCTGCAGTCGGTCGTCGACGCGCCGCGCGAAGAGCGCGCGCACCCGCAGGGGGAGAGGACGCCGGCGTCGGCGCCGCGGAGCGAGGGGGGCGCAGATCTCCTCCCGCCCCCTGTGCTTACCGCGCCGCGCCGCCCGGTGACGCCGCTCTCCTCGAGCATCCAGCCGAGCCGTGAGCCACTCGGTGGATCATCCTCGTCGTCGATGCTCACGCCGGGGAGCATGCCCTCCTTCCTCAAGGACATGCCCACCGAGCAAGTGAAGACGCTCAAGTGCCAGGAATGCGGGACGATGAACTACCCGACCGAGTGGTACTGCGAGCGCTGCGGAGGCGAATTGGCTGCCATGTAGCAGCGGCGGCGCGCCAGAAAAGAGAGCGGGGCGATCCGAGTGGATCGCCCCGCATTGCTTTCGGAGAACGGCGTCGCGCGATGCGTGCGACGATCGTCGCGCCTTACTGGGTGGCGCCGTTCGCCGCCTTCGCCAACCGGCTCTTGTGACGCGCCGCCTTGTTGCGGTGGATGAGTCCCTTTCGCGCCGCGCGATCGAGGAGGACGACCGCCGCGCGCTTCACATCGGGGGCGGAATCGGTCGCGGTCGCCTTCTTGAGCGCCGTGCGAAGCGCCGAGCGCTGGGCGCGATTGCGCACCGTCGCGGCGCGGGACTTCCGCATGTTCTTCTTGGCGGAGGCGATATTCGGCACGAAACAAACTCCAGTGGCGCGTGAGTCGAAAAACGATCGTCGTGAGCCGTGAATCCTAATCGGCTCACGGGGACCATGTCAAGGAATCACAGTGCGTTGGCGGTGTTTTGACTCTCGCTTTCCCCTCGGCTAGCTTGCCCGCCTGTCGCCCCCTCGGGGCACCCGCCCGCGCCTTTCTCGGCGCCGTCGGCGCCCCTCAGGCCAACGCTACTCACAGACGTTACCCATTGGACAAGCTCCAAGAGTTCCTGCTCGTGGCGCCGGTTCTGCTTTTCTCCATGGTCGCCCACGAGTTTGCTCACGGGTACGCGGCACTGAAGCAGGGAGACCCCACGGCGTTCCAGCTCGGCAGGCTCACCTGGAATCCGCTCAAGCATATCGACCCGTTCTTCACGGTGATTCTTCCGCTCCTCACCTTCTGGGCTGGAAGCTTCATCTTCGGGGGGGCCAAGCCGGTACCCGTCGTGCCGCGCAATTACCGGAACCCACGTCGCGGCGACATCATCGTCTCCCTCGCCGGAATCGCCAGTAATCTGGCGATTGCGGTGGGATGCGTCGTCGTGACCTACGTCTTGGGCGTACTCGCGCACGGGATCCCGGCGCTCTCCGACACGGCGGCGCTCCTCCAGCGCATGGCGATGTTCGGTGTCCTGTTCAACCTGCTGCTCGCCGTCTTCAATCTCCTTCCGCTTCCGCCGCTCGACGGGTCGCACGTGGTGAAGTATCTCCTCCCGCCGGCTTGGGCGATCAGATATCAGCAGGTGGGGATGTACGGCATCTTCATCCTGATGATTCTCCTCGTCACCCGAGTCGGAGGCGCGGTGCTCAACTTCTGGCTCACGCCGGTCGCGATCGGCTACGGACTCTCGCTTCGCGCCGTCTCCGACGTCATCATCCCGAGTCCCTTCGCGCTGACATACCTGCAACGGATCATCGGCTTCTGATGGACACCGCAGCGCTGGACCAGGACAACGCCTTCGTCGTCGAACTGTCGGAGTTCCAGGGGCCGCTCGACCTCCTCCTCGCCCTCATACGCGACGAGAAGCTCGACATCTACGACATCCCCATCTCCCGCATCGCCGACCAGT
>CAZWVG010000269.1:0-7708 GCA_964637355.1 uncultured Gemmatimonadaceae bacterium | reverse complement strand
TGCCGACGGAAGACCTAACGACTTGATGCACACCAGCGCCCAGACGGCAAACACGACAAAGCGGAGGATCGCGCCGAGCCCCCACCCCGCCATCACGTTCTTCGCCGCCATGCGCCGAACGATCGCGAACGCCACGAGCTGCGTGACGAACGTGACGCCCGCGCTCCAGATGATCGCGCGCTGCACCTCGACCCCATAGGCCAGCAGGAGCACCACGCCAAGCACCGCCAGGAGCACGGCGCTCGCGATCGCGTACCTGAGCGTCGCCTTCACGATGCGCGTCCGCCGTCGTCGCTCCGCGACGATGCGTCGCGCGCCGCGCGCCGTGCCCGTTCGCCCCGTTCGAGATCGGCCATCAGTCGACGATACATGCTGTAGAAACCGGCCGATCCCCCAACGAGGACTCCCGCGAGCACGCCCCACGGCGACGAATGGAAACGTCGGTCGACCCACTGCCCGGCGTAGAGAAAGAGCAGGATCGACAGCGCGAATTGCAGCCCGATCCCGCCATACTTGCCGAACGCGCGCGACGCGCGCTCGTCCTCGGATTCGCTCGCCGGCGCCGCTGGAGGCCGTCCCGTTTCCCCACTCATTCGGGCGGGGAATCTAGGAGTTTGTGAAATTTTTCGCAAGCGAACCAGCTGCCGTCAGATTAGAGAGGTCCAACTTGAGATGTTGTGACGGAAACGTCTGATAATCTTCAAGTTATGGAATCCTTCGTCCTTGACTGCCGATTCGGCCGCAGATAAGTTCGCCACGTACACGGTTTGTGATCTCTCACGACACGCTCAGTAGGGAACTCCGGCGCATGCAGTTCCGGTCCGTCGCCATCGCTTCTATCTCTGTCGCGCTCCTCTCGGCGTGCGGCCCTCGCGCCCGCTCCGCCGATTCTGCCGCGCGCAAGCGTCTCGTCGATGGACCGCCGGTCGTCTCCTCCCTCGACGTCCAGGCGAACGGGACTGTCCGATTCGCCCTGCACGTGACGAACAACGCCGGCAAGCGGATGGAACTCACGTTCCCCTCCGGCCTCACGCACGACATCGTCATCCTCGACGACGTCGGTCGCGAAGTGTGGCGCTGGAGTGAGGGACGCATGTTCACCCAGGCGCTCCAGAATCGCATCCTCGACGCCAGCGAGACGATCTCGTACGACGCCGAGTGGACGCCCAGCACGCAGCACGGTGCGTTCGTCGCCGTGGCATCCCTGCGAAGCGAGAACCACCCGGTCGAGCAACGGGTGCAATTCACCCTGCCGTAAGGCGTCCCGATTCCAACAACAACGGCGAGCCCAACGCGAGGCTCGCCGTTTGCGTTCTCCACTCGCGGGTCATCCCGCCTGTCGCGCACTCGGTCGCTCTCTCTCTTATTTGCACCGGGGGCGCGCGTTACCTTCCGGCGACTTTTTCCCAGGACAAGGCGTGGGGACTTCCGAACAGACGCACGGCGCGCAGGACGAGCGTGACCTCGAACTCCTGCGCAAGCTGAGTGTTTCGCGCAAAGCACTACTGCAGCAGATCGGTCGCAAGATCATCGGGCAGGAACAGATCGTGGAAAACCTCGTGGCCGCCATTCTCGCCGGCGGCCACGTCGTCATCGTCGGCGTCCCTGGCCTCGCCAAGACGCTGCTCGTGCAAACGGTCGCCGAGGCGCTCGATCTCTCGTTCTCGCGCGTGCAGTTCACCCCGGACCTCATGCCGGGCGACATCACCGGCACCGAACTGCTGGAGGAAGACCACGCCACTGGGCGCCGCGTCTTCAAGTTCGTGAAGGGACCGGTCTTCGCGAACGTCGTCCTCGCCGACGAAATCAATCGCGCCCCGCCAAAGACGCAGTCGGCGCTGCTGCAGGCGATGCAGGAGCGCACCGTCACCGTCGCCGGGCAGACACACAAACTGCCGTCGCCGTTCTTCGTCCTCGCGACGCAGAACCCGATCGAGCAGGAGGCGACGTACCCGCTCCCCGAGGCGCAGCTCGACCGATTCATGTTCGAGCTCAACGTCGGCTATCCGTCGTTTGAGGAGGAAGAACGCATCGTCATGGCGACCACCGGTGCGGTGCATGTCGACATCGAGCCGGTGCTCAAGGGCGACGAAGTGCTCGACCTGCAACGCCTCGTGCGCCGCATGCCGACGCCGCCGTCGGTGGTGAAGTTCGCGGTGGGACTCGCGCGTTCGACGCGTCCGTCGGAGCCCGACGTTGCCAGCGAAGTGAAGAAATACGTGTCGTACGGCACCGGGCCGCGTGCGTCGCAGTACCTCGTCCTCGGCGCCAAGGCGCGCGCAGCGATGGACGGTCGCCCGGTCCCCGACCTGGACGACGTGCGCAGCGTGGCGATGACCGTGCTGCGCCATCGCATGGTGATGAACTTCCAGTCCGAAGCCGAAGGGGTCGGCGCCGACCGCATCGTCGACGCCGTGCTGAAGAAGTAGGGACCGAGGGTGGGGGGCGTGCCGCTGGCGCCCCTCGCCTCTCGCACGGAGTCGCCTCTCGCACGGAGTCGCATCTCGCGGTGACAACCGCGGCCGAACATGTTCCGACCGCTCGCGTGACGCTCAGGTGACGCGGGCGGTCCACTTTTCAGGGGACAGTCATTATCCCCGAACGGTGGTGCCGCCCCCGCGGAGAATGCTCGTGCTGCGTGCCATCACATTTGGTCAGTGTGCGTTCGATGCTCCCGGCGGGCGGATCGCCCCGGACTCGGAGCTGCACTTCGCGATCCTCCTTCTCGTCGTTACCGCGCCGCCCGACGGTGTGGCGCGCGACGAGGTCCTCGCGCGCCTCTGGCCACACGCCATCGGCAACGACGGGCGTCACTGCCTGCGCCAGGGGATGTACAGGCTTCGCCAGCTCGGGATCCCGGTGCAACTCAATGCCGGACGCATCATCCTCGACTGGGCGCGCAGCAGTGCCGACGTACACGATCTCCTCTATCGTGAGCCGGCGCGTACGGAGCTCGTCCGACTCGGCACGCTCCCCTTCCTCCCCGGGTACCTCCCGTCGCTCGGGAAGCCGTATCTCGACTGGGTCGAGGAATTGCGGACGCAGGCGTCGGCGCGTCTACGGCGTGCGCTCGCCGACGGGGCGAGTGCAGCGCGTGCGCGCGGACGTTTTCACGAGATGGGGCGGCTTGCGCGGGCGCTTCTCGAGCTCGACCCGCTGAACGAGCTGGGGACGATCATCCTCGCCGAATCGTTGGCGCTCGAGGGGAGCAAGGTCGAGGCATTACGGCTGCTGGAGGCCTACGAGGCGGAAGTCGGCCAAGTCAACGTGAATTTGCAGCTGCCGGCGCGCATCCTTCGCCGTCGGGTGGCCGAAGTGCTCGACGATTCGCTCTTCCTGCGCCGATACGAGGTGCCGTTCGTCGGGCGCGAGGAGACGTTTGCCACGCTGCGTGGGGTGTGGCGCGAGGTGCGGCGCGGCAAGTCGCAGGCGGCGATCGTGAGCGGCGAGGCGGGGATCGGCAAGAGCCGCATGGCCGCTGAACTGTTGCGCCTGGCGGTGCTCGACGGGGGGAGCGTGCTGCGCTACACGACGTCTGCCGGCGACTCGTTCACTCCGCTCAGCACGTTGATCACGGTAGCGGCGCAGTTGCTCACACTCCCCGGTGCGCTGGGTTGCGACCAGGAGCACCTGCAGTACCTGAGGCGTCTCGGGACCACGGAGACCGTTTCGGCCTTCAGCGTGGCCGGAATGGCTGCCGACGTGTTGTACGCGCAGCTCGTGCGGGCGTTTTCGGAGGTCATGTCAGCGATCGCCGAGGAGGCGCCGCTGGTCCTGTTCATTGATGATGCGGAGCGGTTGCATCCGACGACCTGGCGCGTGCTGGTCGACGTGTGGGATCGGGTGGGTGAGCGGGGGGTGCTGATTCTATTGGCGGCGCGACGATTGCCGGAGTGGTTTGGCTCGTTAGGGGTGCGGTCGTGCGAGCGACTGACCGTGCAGCTTTCGGTACCGCCACTGAGCAACTCCGAGGCAAGAGATTTTATGGCGGGGTGGTGCGATCGCCACGACATTGAGCTCGAGGAATCGACAATCGATGACTTGATCACGACGGCACACGGAAACCCGTTTTATCTAACTGAGCTAGCAAATCATGTGGGGCGCGGTGGTGATCGCGAGCGAACACCGGACAACATCGCCGCACTGATCAGCACGCAGGTGCGCGAACTAGGCGCGGTCGCGCAGCAGATATTGCTGGCAATAACTGTGTTGGAGTCGCGCGGAAGCACGTCGCGCGCAACGCAGCTGCTTGAGCTACCGACAGCCGAGTCACTAGGTGCGCTGGAAGAGGTTGACCGATCAGGCCTCGTCACACGAGGAGGAGCTCTACTTCGCGTGCGACACCAGATGATTGGAGAGGTAGTAAAGACGATCTCTGGAGAGCGCGTGCTGAGCTTTACACACGCGCGAGTGGCGGCGCTGCTTGAGCGTGAAGCGGAAGAGACCGACTCGGTAGAGTTCTTGGGCGATTGTGTTACACACTGGGAACGCGCAGGTGAGACAAGGCGCGCTTTTACTGCGGCGATGAGGCTCGGGCATCGCCTGATAGGCGCTGGACTGGGGGAGGAGGCCGAGCGCGCGTTTGCGAAGGCGAGCCGAGTCGCGAGCGGCGTGCATCAGGAAATTCTCGCGGCCGAATCGCTCCTCCTCGCACATCGGCTATCTGCGAAGTGGCACCTGATTGGCGAGACGTACGAGCACTTGTGCGCGATTCGTCGTCGCGAGTCAGCCCCTAGGTCGATGCCGTCCGAGCTCTTCTTGCTCGCTCTGGAAAGTTCAATCTGGTCTAACTCACCCCGCCACGAGCTATCTGACGCGCTGCGCTTTGCTGAAAGCTCGACGTATCATCCTCTGCTCAGAATTCGCGCGGCGACGGTATCTGCAATGTACGCGGACAATTGTTACGATGCCGCAAGTATCCGGCGCGCGTTTGACTCGGTATCGGACATATCCGACGAGATGCACAACGACGCAGATCTTCGTTTCCTCGAACTGATCTTCCACTCCTCGATTGGCGATCGGAACTGCATCTTCGACCTCGCGCGTCTACTCGCCGACATCTCGGCATCGTCGAACGACTTCCGCGTCAAGATTCAGGGAGCACGGCGCGCCGCGAGTGCGGCTACTCGCGCCACTAGGTTCGAGTTCGCAGAAGAACTTCTGCTGGAGACATTGGCACTAACCGAAAAGCTCGCACTGCCCTTTCAGACGTTCGCGACCTTGGAACATCTCTTCGACGTACATCTCGCCCACCATGATCACGAGCGAGCGATGGAGAGCATGCAGTTAATGCAGCAGTTCGAGTTTGCGGCCGACCTAACGCATCTGCAAGCAATGAAGGACTTCGCAGCCATTCGAATTGCCTGGGCCATGCGTGATAGGTCTCTGGTCGAGCGGATCGATCCGATGGTATTCGCGTGCTCGTCGGAAAGCGTTCCCCAAACTTTGCACCAGATGCTCTCTGGGGATGCAGCACTCGCGATGCTTCGTCACTCAGCCGATCTGGATCGATTTCCCGTACAGCAGCTTCTAGAGCTCCACCTTCGAAGTCGCGCGATGGGACGACAGGACTTCAGTTCCGAGGTGCTTTTTGAACTACTCGACCGGATCGGTGATACCGAGACAGCTCGTGAGCTCGCAGAGCAATACGTTCTCGCATTTCGACGAGAGGTGAATGTTCCGCCAGCTGCAATTGTGTCATTTATCCGAGCTTCGGGGAGTTCCGCAGGCGGTCGGGAATCTTCAAGGCGAACCCGAGGCTTCCCCGGTCGAATGGGCGACTCTAGGACGCTCGAGTCTTGACGACGCTCGTCCTTTGTGGCGGATCTGATGCACGCCGGAGAACGATGGTGGAGTAGAGCTGCATCCACACATCGTCCGAAACTACACGATCGCAGATAGTTGGGTCGAACTGACGCCCACGAAACTTAACAAATTCGCTACGCGCTTCCTCCGGATCGAGCGCTTTTCGATATGGGCGATCAGTAGTTATAGCATCGAGCGTGTCGGCAAACATGATGATTCTCGAAGCGAGCGGAATAGCCTCGCCACGAATGTCATCCGGGTATCCGGTGCCGTCCCAGTTCTCGTGATGATGCCGGACAGGTGACACCAAATCTCTAAGGCTACTAAGCATGCCGACGAGTTGGGCACTTCGAATGGGATGCCGCTTCATTATCTCCCATTCCTCAGGTGTTAACCGTCCTTCCTTTGCAAGGATTGGGGCGAATTTCTCATCGATCTTCCCCACGTCGTGCAGTAACGCAGCGACACCGATTCGCTCAACCTGTGCGGCTGGAAGGTTCATCGCAGAGGCGATGATTCGCGAGACTTCAGCAACCCGCTTGGAATGCCCAGACGTGTACGGATCCCTTGCTTCGATGGCAGCTACCATCAAATCGAGAAGTTCTTCCGTAACATTTGTAAGCTCCATCGTTGTTCTGTAGAGCTGGCGCACGGCAAGCATGGGCACGACCATCCCCGCCGTACCGAAGGCACCCAAGTTCGTACTAAGCCACGCGACGTAAAAGACTATTAGCAGGGTGAGAGGGTGGTAAGGAATTGTCGCGAAGGTGTTCGCCTTCCAAACGCGAACGAAAGAGCTTCGCTGCGAGACCGCCATCACCATGCTTACGCATATTGAATTGGTTAGGTAAGCGGCGGCAGTGAGTACGAGAACTGGCACGAGAGACTCGACCAGGCTCGGCAGAAAGCTCTGACCTCGAAGGAGCCAGAGCGATTCGCCGCCGACTGATCGAAAGGCAAGAACTCCTAGCGAGAGCCCCAACGCCATCTGCGATACGTTGAAGACGGACTTCATCGCATCGCGACGGTGGAAGACTTGCACGACAGCTCCCGCAGCAATCACCCACAGCACGCCCCATCCATTCGGGTCGACGAGCGCACAGGCGCTGAAGGGGATAAGCGCAATAGATCCGTTCGCGCCCCTCCGGTGGTGATGCGCGAACACATCGGCGAGCGCTCCTAGCGACGCCAGCACGATTCCGAGGAGAACTGTATCGGACGACGGAGCTGAAGTCGCTTTCCACAACACAACAAATGCAGTGCTCGCGGCCGCGGCTACGCCGCCCACTACCAGCGCAAGAGAAGAGCTTACCGACGTGGACGTCTGGGATGACGTCCCTCTCTCAGTAAGTCCTCTCCACGGACGCGGTTCTAGACGCTTAGTTCGCTCCACGCTGTTGCTTCACTGCGATGTGAGCGTGCACGAATTGGCACGGTGTGGTCGCAGACGGTTTTGCTCACACGCCACCTGCACCTGGAACTTCGTGTTCTGCTCGACCTCGTAATTTGAGGGGCCCCCGCCCCGGTTAGTTCCAAGAAATCCAATTCGAAAGAGCAGTCAGAATTGCCTGGACGATATCCATACCAGCGTCACCTCCCCTCGAGCGTCATGCCCAATCTTCCGGACATGCGATTCTTTTAGGTTGGCTCCGCTCGTACTGCTGGTGTTCCCGCTCTACTTCGCTCGCACGGGAACGGGGGCCTCAATTGTGTGTTCGCTACCGCCGATAGGCTCGTTCGATAACCGGTCTGCTCGTGAGTGTCGGCCTAACGCGCGAATTACTTGCGCGAAAGCGCAATTACTTGCGCGAAAGCCAACGATTGGTGGCATCCAGCACCGCCAACACACTGGCGGTCTCGGGGCTCTCCTTGACCTCGCAGCTCCCCGTCAGCAACACGCTCG
>CAZWVG010000268.1:0-7714 GCA_964637355.1 uncultured Gemmatimonadaceae bacterium | reverse complement strand
CCGGTGAAGGCGTTGTAGAAGGCCGACGCCTGCGCGGTCTGCGTGGCGACGTTCGCGGTATGATCGACGCCGATGCCGCCGGTGATGTACTTGAGGAAGTAGCCGAACGTCCACGTCTCGATGAAGATGTAGTAGAACGAGACGCCGAGCGGGATGAGAACGCCGATGACACCCAGGTAGCGCGCGAACCTTCCCTTGCCGATCGCGCCGATGATCATCGGCGCCGAGTGCAGTCCCTTCTTGCCGCCGTAGCGCCCCATCGCCCATTCGGCCCACCCGATCGGGATGCCGAGCAGGAAGAGGGCGCAGAAGTAGGGGATCAGGAACGCCCCCCCTCCGTTGGCCGCCGCTTGTCCGGGAAAGCGGAGGAAGTTTCCGAGACCCACGGCGGAGCCGGCGACCGCGAGGATGACCCCGAGTCGAGAGCCCCACTGCTCCTTTTGTTCTGACATTCTGAGGTTAGACCTTTGGTCGAGGTGAGGGGAAATGGGAACGCACGTTCGCCCTCGGCCGACAGAGCGACCAGTGATGAGGGCGCTTTCTTCCCCATTCTTTATTGGGGCCCATGATGCGGCGACGCGCGGCTCGGCGCGATGATTGTTGGATATCAGCGATAACTTCCCGCCGAGCAGTCACCGAGCTGCGCGTGACGCCCCGTCCCGGATGGGACGGACCGTCGTCTCGAGAGGGAAGAGCGGCCCGGAGAAGACGCGCAGGCTGGGGGGCGACCCCGACGGCGAATCGCTCTCCCGCGTGGGGAGGGGGCGTCGACCGAAGGGAGCGGGGTGTGGAGCCCCTACTCCCCCCGGAGCGCCTGCACCGGATCGAGGCGCGCGGCGCGCCAAGCGGGGACCGCGCTCGCGAGCGCCGCCACGACCACGAGGAGCGTCGCAACGCGCGCGTACGTCGTGCCGTCGGCCGGGGCGGTGTCGTACAGGATCGTGCGGAGGATGCCGGTCGCCCACAGCGCGACCATCGCGCCGATCGTCACGCCCGCCACCGCCAGCTGCAATCCTTCGCGCAGCACGCGCCGCACCACGCGTCCCCGCGGCGCACCGAGGGCGAGCGTCACGCCGATCTCGCGCGTACGCTGCGCCACCCCGTACGAGATGATCCCGTAGAGCCCAACGGCGGCAAGCAGGAGCGCGGCACTCGCGAAGATGCCGAAGATCAGCATCGTGAGGCGCGGCTCGGCCGAACGATCGGCGACGAGGTTCGTGAGCGGCTGGACGTTGGCGACGGGGAGGAGCGGATCGATGGTCGCCACCTCGCGCCGAAGTGCCGCCGCGACCGACATGGGATCGCCACTCGTGCGCAGCGCGAACCACATCGACCGCCAGGGGAACTGCCCGTGGTTGAAGTACATCGTCGCCGGGGGGAGCGAATCGATGACTAAATGCCGAGTGTCTCCGACGACGCCGATGACAGTCATGACGCGCGTGTTACCCAAGGCAAGTTGCCGGCCGATCGGGTTCTCCCCGGGCCATGCCTGCCGCGCCAGCGTCTCATTCACGATGATCGCCTGGGGGGCATCGGCGTTGTCGTCGTCGGTGAAGTCGCGCCCGGCCTTGAGCGGAATCTCCAGCGCGCGAAAGAGCCCCGGCGTCACGGCGCGCCACGAGCCGCTCATGTAGTCGTCGCCCCGCTCGTTCGCCCGTTCGGCCGGGGTGAAGCGCATCGCCGTGTTGCCGATCCCAAACGGCGGAATGTTGATCGCCCCGACGCTGCGCACCCCTGCCACGCCCTGCAGGCGTTCCTGCGCCTGCTGCACCAGCGTCATCGCCCGTTCACTGTTGTAGCGTTCATCGGTCAGCGCGACGTTGGCGATGAGCACCTGCTCGGCGGAAAAGCCCAGGTCGACGCGCATGAGCTTGAGGAACGAACCACCGACGAGCCCTGCGCCGACGAGGAGGACCATCGCCATCGCGACCGACATCACGATCAGCACGTTGCGAAGCCGCCCCGACTCGGCGACACGCGTCCCGCTGCGCAGGAGGTCGTGCAACCGCCCTGCGCCTGCGCCGCGCCCCGCGCGCGAGAGGCGCAGCGCGGGCGCGAGCCCGAAGACGAGACCGGTCAGGAGGCACGCGGGAATCGCAAAGGCGAGCACGCGCCAGTCGATGGCGAGTGCGTCGAGGCGCGGGATCGCGTCGCCACCGACGCGCCGGATGAGCGGGACGGCGGCGGCGGCCACGGCCACGCCAGCCGCCGCCCCAATGACGGAAAGCACCATCGACTCGGTCAGGAGTTGCCGCGCGATGCGCCACCGGCCGGCGCCGAGTGCCGCGCGAACCGCCATCTCCCGCTCGCGCACCGCTGCCCGCGACAGCAGCAGATTGGCGACGTTGACGCACGACATCACGAGCAGGAGCGCGACCGTCGCGAGGAGTGCCAACACCCGAGATTGCAGCTGCGGCGAGACGTACCATTCCTTGAACGGAAGGATTTCCGCGCTCCACCCGTCGTTCGACGGCGGATACTCCCCCGAGAGCTGCGCGGCGATCTTCTGCAGCTCGTCGGTGGCCTGCTGGCGGGTGACGCCGGGCGCGAGGCGCGCGACGCCTTCGAGGCGGCGATCGTTGCGCGGGTACTCCGGCACCGGAACGAGCGGCGTCCAGACGTCCACGCCGCCCGGAAACTCGAAGCCGGGGGGCATGACTCCAACGATCCGGTGCGATACACCGTCGAGCGAGATCGTCGCGCCGAGCACGTCGCGCGCCCCGCCGAACCGACGCGCCCACAGCCCGTCGCTGATCACCGCCACCTTCGAGTCGCCCCCCTTGCGATCCTCCTCGGGGAGGATGGCGCGCCCGAGCGCCGGCGCGACCCCCAACACGGGAAAGAAGGAGGCGGTGACGACCGCGCCTTGCAGCTGCTCGGCCTCTCCATTCACCACGAGGCTGGTGCGCCGCCCCTCGAAGCCCGCGTGCGTCAGGAGCTTGCTCCGCCCCGCCCAGTCGAGGAAGTCCGGCTCGGAGATGGAGAAGCGCATCCCCGTCGGCGTCAGCTCGTTCGTCAGGACGAGCCGGTCCGACTCCGGGAAGGGGAGCGGGCGCAGGAGGACCGCGTTCGCCACGCCGAAAATCGTCGTGGAGGCGCCCAGGCCGACAGCGAGGGTGAGGATCGCGACCACGGCGAAGCGCGGCGCGCTCCGGAGCTGGCGCAGCGCCAGCCGCACGTCCTGCCGCAGTTCGCCTAACCACTCCGTGCGCCGCCTGATGACGTCGCGCTCTTCGCCGAGCTCACGGCACTCGGCCTCGAGGCGCGGCACGTCGCCAAACTGCCGGCGTGCGGCGCCGTGTGCCTCGTCGGGAGACATCCCTTGCGCGATGAAGTCGCTCTCGAGCATTTCCAGGTGCGCACGCATCTCATCTCGCACCTCGTCTTCCACCGACGGTTTCCAGAGGCGTGCGCGCAGCTCACGGGTGAAGCGTCCGAGTTCGGCCATGGGAGCGTCGCCTCAACCAGGGAGAAGGACCTTGTCGACCGCCTGGGTGAAGCGGGACCACTGTGCGGTAGCAACAGCGAGTCGCGCCTCGCCCGCCTGGGTCAGCCGATAGAGCTTTACTCGCCGCTTGGTCTCCGAGAGCCCCCACTCCGCGTCGATCCACCCTTTCCGCTCGAGGCGGTAGAGGGCGGGATAGAGCGAGCCTTCCTCGATCTGCAGGGCATCGTCGGAGACGGTGGCGATCCACCGCGCGATGGCGTAGCCGTGTCGCGGTCCCCAGGCGAGCGTCCTGAGGATCAGGGTGTCCAGCGTCCCGTGCAGGAGTTCGTTCGATTCGCCCACAGCGCCCCCTAGACCTTGATTATCTAGGTATAGGGTACGACGACACGCCTAGATAATCAAGGCGTGACGCGATGACGACGCCTGCTTGCCCGAGTCGGCGTGACGCGGTAGCTACGCGCATGCTTCACCTCCCCGCTTCCTCTGCTCCCGAATGAGCGACGACGTAGCGATCGTCCGTGCGTCGCTCCCGGTGGCGCCGCGCCGCACCAGACGTCCGCGCCGGCTCCGCATCGTTGCGCGCCTCCTCTTCATTCTCGGGGCTCCGTTGGGTGCCGCGCGCGCCCAGGCGCACGGAACCCTCGACCCGGTTGTGGGTGACTCGGCGACCATCCTCGTGTCGCTGCTCGAGCGCCCCGTTGGCCGCGAGACGTATCGCCTGTCGCAGTCCGCCGGCGGGATCGCGCTCGACGCGCAGGTCCGGCTGGTCGACCGGGGGACGCCGCTGTCGGTCGATGCCTCCTTCGAGTTCGCGGGGGACTTGCGACCGCTTCGGTTCCGCGCGAATGGGCGGAGCTATCGCTTCGTATCGGTTGACGCCGATGTGTCCTGGCGCGGCGATTCGGCGATGGTGCGTACCGCGTTCGACACGCTCGAACTCGGTCGTGCAGGGGAGCGCTTTCCCGCGCAGGGGTGGCCGCCGATGTCGGCGCGCGCGCTCCTGATTCGCACATGGGAACGGCGCGGACGCCCCTCGCGCGTCGCGCTCGTCCCGGGCGACAGCGCGCACGTGGCGCGCATCGCCGAGCGCGGGGTCGACACCGTTCGGGTCGGTGGGCGCCGAGTGTTGCTGCGCCGCTTTGTCGTCGAGGGGGTGGTGTGGGGGCGCGAGACCGTCTGGCTCGATCGTCAGGATCGCTTCGCCGCGCTGGTCACGCGCATTCACCTCCTTCCCATGGAAGGGGTGCGTGCCGACCTCGCCGAAGCGCTCCCCCAGCTGCAAGCGAGCGCCACCCGCGACCGGATGGGCGACCTGCGGCGCATGGCTGGTGCGACGCCACCGATTGCAGCTGGCGACTATGCGGTCACGGGGATCCGGCTGATCGACGGGACCGGGGACGCGCCGGTGGAGGATGCGGTGCTCGTGCTCCGCGGCGGGCGCATCGTCGCCGTTGGCGCGCGCGGGCGCGTCTCGATCCCGACGGGGATGCGCACCATCGATGGACGCGGCGCGACGGTGATCCCTGGCTTGTGGGACATGCACGCCCACGCGAGCCAGGTGGAGTGGGGGCCGGCCTATCGTGCGGCCGGAGTGACGACCATTCGAGACATGGGGGGCGAGGAGCGATTCCTCCTCGCGCTGCGCTCCACCCTCGCGCCGCCAGGCTCGGTCGGGCCGCGCGTGCTGCTGGCCGGCTTGATCGATGGTGACGACTCGACCGCATTCGGCGCCCGCGTGGCCGCGACCCCTGCCCAGGGGCGCGCGGCGGTCGATCACTACCACGACACCGGCTTCGTGCAGATGAAGCTGTACTCGGATCTCCAACCGGACGTGGTGCGAGCCATCGTGGAACGCGCGCACGCGCTGGGGATGACCGTCACCGGACACGTCCCGCGTTCGTTAGGCATCCTGGGCGCCATCGACGCCGGGATGGACCACGTGGCGCACATGCCGGTGTCGGGCGACACCACGTCGGCCGAGGTACGCGAGGTGATCGCCCGCCTCGCTGCTCGGCACGTGGTGGTGGATCCGACGATTCCGTGGAACGAGCTGCTCGGGCGTTCGCGCGAGACGTCCGTGGCATCGTTCGAGCCGGGCATCGTGCACGCGCCGCCGGCCCTCGCCGCGAACTATCGCTCCGCCAGCAGCAACGCACCGGCAGCGCATGTGCAGGAGGGGCAACGCCGGCAACTCGCCCTCCTCCGCGCGATGCACGCCGCCGGCGTCCCGCTCGTCGCCGGCACGGACGGCGCCGTTCCGGGCTACTCGCTCCTGCGTTCGATCGAGCTGTTCGTCGCCGCCGGCTTCACCCCGATGGAGGCGATCCAGAGTGCGACGATCGTCCCGGCGCGCGCGATGGGCGAAGCGGATGCGCGCGGCACGCTGGAAGTCGGGAAGCGCGCGGACTTCGTCGTCCTCGATGCCAACCCGCTCGACGACATCGCCAACATCAGGAGCACGCGGTGGGTGGCTCGCGACGGGGTGATGCTCGCAGGCGAGGCGATGTGGCCATTGGCGGGGTTTCGGAAGTGAACGCCCTCTCCCCTGCACCGTCCTGTAGACCCACACCTCTCGCTCCCTCGATGCGATCCCGGTTCAACGCAGTCGCGCTGGTGCTCTTGACCGCGTGCGGTGCGAGTGCGCGCGACGCGTCACCGCACGCCACCTCCGCCGCGCAGTATCTCTACCTCTGGACTGCATCGGCGGATTCGACCCAGCCCGACTTCCTCGCGGTGCTCGACGTGACCACCGCCCCTGGCGACACGGCCCGCTATGGTCGTCTGGTCACGACACTCCCCGTCCCTGGGTTCGGGAACCATCCGCACCACACCGAGCATCAGTTCCCCATCGACAGCCAACTGTTCGCAAACGGATTTGGCACCGGGCAGACCTTCGTGTTCGACCTGCGCCGTCCCGACCATCCGCGCATTGCCGCCCAGTTTGGCGATCGTGACGGCTACATGCACCCGCACTCGTTCCTGCGCCTCCCTAACGGCCACGTGCTCGCCACCTTCCAGATGCAGCACGGCGGCAGCGCGCACGCTTCCCCTCGCCCCGGCGGACTCGTCGAGCTCACGACGAATGGCGAGGTGGTGCGCTCGGCCTCGGCCGCTGCCGCGGGAGCCGACACGGGACTGCGCGTGTACAGCGCGGCCGTGATTCCGTCGCTCGACCGGGTCGTCAGCACGACAACCGATATGGAGCAGGACTTCCCCGCCAGCCGCAACCTGCAGCTCTGGCGCCTCTCGGACCTGACGTTGCTCTCCACCTTTCCCCTCCCCGATGGCGCGACCGGCGGCGAGGCGCTCCTGACGGCCGAACCACGCCTGCTGGGCGACGGACGGAGCGTACTCGTGTCCACCTTCAATTGCGGGTTGTATCTCCTGTCCGGACTCGACACCGACTCGCCGTCCGTTCGCCTCGTCTCGTCGTTCCCGCGGAAGGCAGGAACGTCGTGTGCGATTCCCGTCGTCTCCGGCCGATTCTACGTCGTCACCGTTCCAGCGTGGAACGCGGTCGTCGCGCTCGACATCAGCGACCCGGCGAGGCCGCGTGAGGTGAGCCGGCTCACGCTCGGCCAATCGGATGTTCCGCACTGGATCTCCATCTCGCCCGACCAGCAGCGCATCGTGGTCAGTGGATACGAGGGGATGCAGCACCGCGTGGTCATTGCTCGATTCGATTCGAGTAGCGGACAGCTCGCGCTCGACGAACGCTTTCGCGAACCGGGGGCAACCAGCGCCGGATATCGCATGGACGACAAGACATGGCCGCACGGCTCCCGTGCAAAGGGGATCCCGCATGGTGCCGTCTTCAGCCGGCCGTGACGCCGATGACGACGCGCCCCATTCCGGCGTGCGCTCCGTTCGTGCACTGTTGAGGGGAGTATCGTTCGCCTTTCAGCATCAACGCATGCGACGTCACGCACTCCGCCTCGCGACATTCTTCATCGCCGCTCTTCCGGTTTCGCTCAACGCCCAGCAGGAGCGACTCGGCACGATCTCGTTCCCCACCTCGGGGAGCGCGGCGGCCCAGCCCCACTTCGTCCGCGGCGTCCTCCTCCTCCACAGCTTCCAGTACGGCGAGGCCGCGCAGGCCTTCCGTCAGGCACAAGCGATCGAGCCGCGCTTCGCCCTGGCGTATTGGGGCGAGGCGCTGACCTACACCCACCAGGTGTGGAACCAACAGGACCTCACGGCGGCGCGCGCGGTGCTGGCGCGGCTCGGGCGCGACTCCGCTGCGCGCGCGATGGCGGCGCCGACAGC
>CAZWVG010000267.1:0-7721 GCA_964637355.1 uncultured Gemmatimonadaceae bacterium | reverse complement strand
CGCTCATCGAGTACAAGCAGGAAGCGTACACGATGTTCGTGGACCTGATGAGCGACATCCAGCACACGTTCACCGAGCGCTTCCTTCGCGCGCAACTCGTCTTCAACCCGCAGGACTTCGGTGGTGACAACGGCTCGGCACCGGCCGCCGCGCCGGAGCCGCCGCGCCGCCCGACCAAGCGCTACAACGCGCTGGGCATTCTCGAGGACGTGGTCGAGGAGATGCCGGTGGCCGATGCCGAGTCGACGGTGACCGTCCCGCCTGACGAGACCGAGTCGGACGAGGGGAGCGCCCCGCAGGCGCGCGCGGAGAAGAAGCCGGTCGCCAAGAGTGACCCCCTGGTGGTGGGTGCTGGCCGAGCGCGCTCGCTCTCCGCGTTGGGCGGCGCGGCCGCCGGGCCGATCGACTTCACCGGCGTGGGGCGCAACGATCCGTGTCCGTGTGGATCAGGGAAGAAGTTTAAAAAATGCCATGGAGTCGGTGGGTAGGAGCGCTAGATAGGCGAGTGGACGGGAGACGGGGGACGGGAGACGGGGGTGCCGGCGCGCTGCGCGCGCCGGCCGGAGCCCGCGCCCAGCAGGCGGTGTGCAGTAACCACAGCCTCGCGCACGCTTCACGCAAACGGCGCCGCATCGCGGCGCCGTTTGCACTCCCGTCCCCCGTCTCCCGTCTCCCGTCCCATCTCGTACTCTTCTGATCCCCTCCGCACGATCCTGATACCGCCGCCTGCCCGCGTCACGCGCATAATCCTCGCTCTTCCTTCTCGAGTTCTTCATGCGCGCAAAGACGTGTCCCCCCATCCACTTATCTCGACAGCATTCGCCGGGCGCATTAAGTATCAGTGAGATGCCCGTGGCGGAGCGGCCGCGCGAGCGGCTGGCCTCGCATGGTGCGAACCGGCTGAGCGCGATCGAACTCTTGGCCATCGTGCTCGGGACCGGGCGCGGCGGCCAGTCGTCGATCGAGCTGGCGCATGAAGTCATGGCGCGCGCTGGTGGCTCTCTGCGGCGCATCGCGGCCGATCCGGTTGCCACACTCACCGACGTGGCGGGGATCGGTCGGGCACGAGCGGTCACGATCCACGCGTCGCTCGAACTCGGGCGACGCATGATGCTGGAAACACGGGAGGAAGGGGTGGCGATCCGGTCGCCGCGCGACGTCTTCCGGATGTTCGCGCCGCGCCTCGAAGACCTCCCGGTCGAGGAGTTTCACGTCGCGGTGCTGGATGCGCAGCACCGGGTCGAGCGCGACATCACGATCACGCGCGGAATCCTCAACTCCTCGCTTGTGCATCCGCGCGAGGTCTTTCGGGAAGCGATCGCCGAACGGGCGGCGGCGCTGATCCTCGTGCACAACCACCCGAGTGGTGACCCGACGCCGTCGCCGGACGATCGGCTGGTGACGCAGCAGCTCGTGGCGGCGGGGCAGTTGCTGGACATTCCGGTTCACGACCACGTGATCGTCGGTCGCGGACGCTATACAAGCTTTGCCGAGGCTGGATTGCTGTGACTTCGACTGTCGTGCCTGCCCTGAAAGAGCCGCCGCGCGAGCCCCCTGCGTGGTGGCCGTCCGGTGACCCGATCCCCGAGCGTCTCGACGTCGCGTTCCTCACGCGCGCCTTCGAGTTCTCGGCCAAGGCGCACGAGGGGCAGTTCCGCAAGAACGGCGATCCGTACGTCTCGCACTGCGTCGAGGTGGCGAAGATCCTCGCCGACTTGCAGCTGGATAGCGTCACCGTGGCCAGCGGGCTCATTCACGACGTCGTCGAGGACACGCAGCGCACGGTTGCCGACATCGAGGCGGAGTTCGGGAGCGAGGTCGCCCAGATCGTCGACGGCCTCACCAAGATCGGGCATCTCCCGCTCAACTCGAAGGAGAACCGGCAGGTCGAGAACTACCGCAAGCTCCTGGTGTCGATCGCCAAGGACGTACGGGTGATCATCATCAAGCTCGCCGATCGCCTGCACAACATGCGGACGCTCGACTGGCTCCCGGAGCACAAGCGGGAGCGGATCGCGCAGGAAACGATGGATCTCTACGCCCCGCTCGCCCACCGCTTCGGGATGGCGCAGGTGAAGTGGGAGCTCGAGGACCTGGCGTTCAAGTACCTGGAGCCGGACGCGTACCGCAACCTCGCCAAGATGGTCGCGGCGAAGCGCGTGGAGCGCGAGGCGCTGGTGCAGGCGCTCAAGGTCCCGTTGGAGCGCACGCTCACGGCCGCCGGCATTGCCGATGTGGAGGTCACGGGGCGCCCGAAGCACCTGTGGTCGATCCACAAGAAGATGGAGAAGCGGCAGCGCCCGTACGAGGACATCTTCGACCTGCTGGCCATCCGCGTGCTCGTCAACACCGTCCCCGACTGCTATCACGCGTTAGGGATCATTCACGACGGGTGGACGCCGGTCCAGGAGCGCATCAAGGACTACATCGCGCAGCCCAAGTCCAACGGCTACCAGTCGCTGCACACGACGATCTTCGGCCCGGGGCGCCAGCTCTACGAGATCCAGATCCGCACGCGCGAGATGCACCGTACGGCGGACTACGGCATCGCCTCGCACTGGCGCTTCAAGGAGATGTCGAAGTCGCAGGACGAGCTCGATCGCCACCTCGCCTGGTTCCGCTCCGTGCTCGAGTCGCAGCTGGAGGCGAAGGATCCGGCCGAGTTCCTCGAGTTCCTCAAGCTCGATCTCTACCAGGACGAGATCTTCGTCTTCACGCCGACCGGTGACGTGATCCAGCTCCCGAAGGGGGCGACGCCGATCGATTTCGCCTTTGGCGTGCACACCGAAATCGGGCTGCACTGCCAGGGGGCGAAGGTCAACGGGAAGATCGCCCCGCTGTCGCGCGAGCTGAAGAACTCCGAGACGGTCGAGGTCATCACCTCGCCGCACGCCAAGCCGAATCGTGACTGGCTGGCGCACGTCCGCACCGGGCGCGCGCGGCACAAGATCCGGCAGTGGCTGCGGCACGAGGAAGAGCTCTCCTCGGCCAAGATCGGGCGCGAAATGCTCGATCGCGAAGTGAAGCGGCGGCGACTCCCCAAACCCGACGATGCGCAACTCGAGGCGATCGCACACTCGCTCGACCTGAACGATGCGCACCACGTGATCGCGTCGTTGGGACAGGGGGACATCAACGTCACGCAGGTCCTCAAGATCCTCTATCCCGAGTTGGAGGCGCCGGACCATGCGCCTCGCCCCACCGCGCTCGATCGCTTCATGGATCGGGTGCGCGGCGGGTCCAAGGGGGTGAAGATCCAGGGGGCGGACGGGCTGATGGTCCGCTACGCCCAGTGTTGCCAGCCGGTCCCCGGCGACCCGGTGGTCGGCTACGTGACACGTGGGCGCGGGGTGAGCATCCACCGCGCCGACTGCCCGAACCTCCTCCAGCTCGTGCACGAGCCCGAGCGACGCCTCGAGATCGACTGGCAGGAGCAACCGGGAGAGCGCTTCCTGGTGCGTCTGGCGATCGAGGGGAACGACCGGCGTTCGCTGTACGCAGACGTAGCCTCCGCGGTGAGCTCGACCGGGACGGACATCCGGACGCTCGAACTCAAGAGCATCGACGGGCGGGTGAGCGGGGCGGCGCTCGTGGAGGTCGAGAACCTCGCGCACCTGCAGAAGATCCTGAAGGCGGTGCGGCGGGTGAAGGGGGTCACGGACGTGGCGCGGCGCGAGCACATCTCGGCGGAGACGTAGGCGCCAGGAGGGGCGGGAAGGGGGTTCCCGGGGCACGCATCGACGCGTCTCGAGTCCGGTGCGTCGAGCGATCGCGCGCCTGCCAAGCTTGTGGGGCGGGGAGCGACATTTCCGTCTCAACCTCCTCCCGAATAAAACCCGACACCGCTACCTTTCGGCATGACTCCGCGCGCCGATTTCCGACTCGAGTCGCCGTTCGCTCCCGCCGGCGACCAACCGAAGGCGATCGCCGAACTCTCGGCGGGACTCGAACGGGGCGACCGCTTCCAGACGCTCCTCGGCGTCACCGGCTCGGGAAAGACGATGACGGTCGCCAACGTCATCGCCGAGCACGGGAGGCCGACACTCGTCCTCTCGCACAACAAGACGCTGGCGGCGCAGCTCTACGGGGAGCTCAAGTCGTTCTTTCCGACGAACGCGGTCGAGTACTTCATCTCGTACTACGACTACTACCAGCCCGAGGCGTACGTCCCGTCGAGCGACACCTACATCGAGAAAGACGCGTCGATCAACGAGGACATCGATCGGTTGCGGCTGCGCGCGACGTCGTCGCTGATGGAGCGCGACGATGTCGTCATCGTGGCGACGGTGTCGGCGATCTACGGTTTGGGCGACCCGGTGGAGTACCGCGAGCGGATGCTCACGCTCACGCGGGGACAGCATATCGCGCGTGACCAGATCCTCCGCCTCCTCGTGGGGATCCTCTACTCGCGCAACGACGTCGCCTTCGAGCGCGGGACGTTCCGCGTGCGCGGCGACACGGTGGAGATCCTCCCCGCTTACGAGGAACAGGGGATCCGCATCGAGATGTGGGGGGACGAGATCGAGCGCATCTCCAAGATCTCGGCGGTGACCGGCGAAACGATCGCCACGCTCGACAAGGCGGCGATCTATCCGGCGAAGCACTTCATCACCAACCGTCCGACGCTGGTGCGCGCGGTGGAGTCGATCCGTGCCGAGCTGGCCGACCGCCTAACGGTGCTGCGCAACGCGGGGAAGCTCCTCGAGGCGCAACGCCTCGAGTCGCGCACGAACTTCGACATCGAGATGATGCAGGAGATCGGGACGTGCGCGGGGATCGAGAACTACTCGCGCCACCTCACCGGGCGCGCGGCCGGCGAGCGCGCGGCGTGCCTCTTCGACTACTTCCCCGAGGAGTTCCTCGTCGTCGTCGACGAGTCGCACGTGACGCTCCCGCAGATCCGCGGGATGTACAATGGCGACCGGGCTCGCAAGGAGACGCTGGTCGAGTACGGCTTCCGCCTCCCGAGCGCGCTCGACAACCGCCCGCTCGTCTTCGACGAGTTCCTCGCCCTCACGCCGCGCGCACTCTTCGTCAGTGCCACGCCGTCGGAGCTCGAATTGCAGCTGTCGGAAGGAGTGGTCGTCGAGCAGATCATCCGCCCGACGGGGCTGATCGATCCCGAGATCGAGGTGCGCCCGGTGCGCGGGCAGGTCGACGACCTGCTCAACGAGATTCGTCTGCGCGAACGCAAGGGGGAGCGGGTCCTCGTCACCACACTCACCAAGCGCATGTCGGAAGACCTGACCGACTATCTCGCGCAGACCGGCGTTCGCGTGCGCTACATGCACTCCGACATCGACGCGATCGAGCGGATGGAGATCATCCGCGGCTTGCGGCTCGGCGAGTTCGATGTCCTCGTGGGAATCAACCTCCTGCGCGAAGGGCTCGACATGCCCGAGGTCTCGCTCGTCGCAATCCTCGACGCCGACCAGGAGGGGTTCCTGCGCAGCGACCGTTCGCTGATCCAGACGGTCGGGCGCGCGGCGCGCCACGTGAACGGGCGCGCGATCTTCTACGCCGACAAGATCACCGACTCGATGCAGCGCTGCATCGAGGAGACGACGCGTCGCCGTCAGATGCAAGTGGGATTCAACGCGGCACACGGGATCGTCCCCGCGGGGGTGGTGAAGTCGGTCGACGAGGTCCGCTTCATCACCCGTGTCGCCGACGCGCGCGAGGAGAAGGAAAAGCAGCGCAAGGTCGCCGAGGCGAAGGCGTCGTACTCGGCGTCGGAGCTCGAAGACATGATCAAGCGCCTCGAGGCGGACATGAAGGTCGCGGCCGAAGAGCTCGACTTCGAGGCGGCGGCGCGGCTGCGCGACCAGGTGTTCGAGCTGCGCGCGCGGCGCGACAGCGCCAACGTCGCCCGCAAGCGCGACGCCTTCGCCGACATCCGCGCGAGCCGTTAGGCGTGCCGCGACTTACGCGCGAGGGGCTCGTCGAGTGGGGCGAGGCGCTCGGGCGCACGCTTCGTGCGCCACGCGTCCTCACGCTCGCCGGGGAGGTCGGCGCCGGGAAGACGACGCTCGCCCAGGCGATCTGCCGCGGACTCGGCGTCGAGGAGCCGGTGACCTCGCCGACGTTCGCGCTGGTGCACGAGTACGACGGGGTGCGCTCGACGGTCTATCATCTCGACCTGTATCGCCTTCGCGATCCGCGTGACCTGCTGCAGCTCGGTTGGGACGAAATCGTCTCGTCGCCGGCGATCGTGCTGGTCGAGTGGCCGGAGCGCGCCGAGGGGTTCGTACCCGACGACGCGCTGCGGTTGCAGCTGGCGCATGTGTCGGGTGAGCCCGAGTACCGCGACGTCGAGATCGATGCGTAGCCTGTATCTCTCGCTCGAGGCGTCGACGCCGACGGCGTCGGTGGCGCTGATCGACATGGAGCGCGGTTCTTCAGTCGCAACCGTGGACATGCGCGCGCGTGACGGCGAACGACTCCTCCCCGCCGTGGTCGAGCTGTTCCGCTCGTCCGGTCGTTCGATGTTCGACGTCGTGCGAATCGTCTGCTCGTCCGGGCCCGGCGGCTTCACCGGGCTGCGCATTGCCGCCGCCGTCGGCAAGGGACTCGCCGAGTCGCTCGGAGTTTCGCTCTACCGGGCATCGCCTCTCGCGCTCCTTGCGATCGGCGAGGCCATCTTCTCGACGCAGGACAAACGCAACGGCTCCGCCTCCTATGAGAAGTCGCCGGTCATCGCGATTCTCGACGCCATGCGCGACGAGTGGTACGTGGAGACGTTCTACTGGGACGCTCGCGACGACGAGCCGGGGACGACAAAGCCGCGTGTCGCGCGCCTGACGAGACCAGATATCGTAGCGCTGGCCGCGCGCGTGGGTGGGAAGATCGTGGGAGTGGGAGGGGGCACGTTCGAGGGGGGGCGAGAAGCGGCGCCGCAGGCGAACCACATCGTCGGGCTCACGCTGGGAGTGCATTACGATGAAGTGGACATCGCTGCCTGGGAGCCCGACTACGGACGTCTCGCCGAAGCGCAGGTGAAGTGGGAGGCGAAGCATGGACGCTCGCTGGGAGAGACGGAGTGACGCGCAGCGCGGTGCGACTGCGCGCCGCGACGCTGCAAGACATCGACGCCGTCCTCGCCATCGAGCGCGAGGCATTCAGCGATCCGTGGTCCGCGCGCTCATTCCGCGAGCTGATTGGGCGACGAAACGTGCTTTTCGAGGTGGCGGTCCTCGACGCCGGGGCAGAGCGAGGTGAACGGGCGTCGCTCTCGGTCGACGGCTCCTCGCCGATATCCGGCAATCCGGCGACCTTCGACCGGAGCGCCGAGCAGCCGCGCGTCGTGGGCTTTTCGGTGCTGTACCTCGCCGGGACCGAGGGCGACCTCGCGAATCTGGCGACGGCGGCGAGCGCTCGGCACAGCGGAGTCGGACGGCGCCTCCTGGCGCACGTGCTGGAGCTGGCGCAATCGCGTGGGGCGCACACCATCTTCCTCGAGGTGCGCGAGTCGAACTCGGCGGCGCGCGCGCTATATCATTCCGTCGGCTTCGTGGACGTCGGGCGCCGTGCGAAGTACTATGCGCGCCCGGTGGAGGACGCGCTGGTCCTGAGGAAAGAACTGTCGTAGCGCACGCTTACGATACAAAGCGCATTCGAATGGTAGCGTACCCCGACTGGTGCGCGCATACAGTCCACGGCGAGTCAATCACTCTCGCCCAGGAGGAACCGTGAGTCGCAGCCTGAACAAAGTCATGTTGATC
>CAZWVG010000266.1:0-7880 GCA_964637355.1 uncultured Gemmatimonadaceae bacterium | reverse complement strand
TCTTGATCGTCGCGCTCGGGCCCCCCTTGGCACTCACGCTCTCGATCACGTCGGGATACAGCGTCCCCTGCACGAGGAACTTGGCGTCCTGCCCCGCCTGGGCCGCGGCGTCCTCGAAGACGTCGATGAAGGTGTGGCCGATGATCTTCCGCTTCTTCTCGGGATCCCCCTCCCCGGCGAGCGCCGAGAGAAAGCGGTCTTCGGCGCGGACGGTGACGAGCTTGATCCCGAGGTGGGCGCGGAAGGTGCGCTCGACCTGCTCGCGCTCGTGCATGCGCAGGAGCCCGGTGTCGACGAAGATGCAGGTGAGCTGGTCGCCGATCGCCTTGTGCACCAGCGCCGCTGCAACGGACGAGTCCACGCCGCCAGAGAGACCGCAGATCACCTGCTGGTCTCCGACCAACTCGCGAATGCGTGCCACTTCGTCGTCGATGAAGTGCCCCGGCGTCCACCCCGGGGTGCAGTGACACACCTCGAAGAGGAAGTTGGCGATGATGTCGGCACCGCGAACGGTGTGATGCACCTCGGAGTGGAACTGGATCGCGTGGATCGGGCGCGTCTCGTGGCGCATCGCCACGATGGGGTTGTCGACGCTGGTCGCCGTCACCACGTAGCCCGGCGGCGCCTGCTCGACGTGATCGCCGTGGCTCATCCAGACCTGCGACTGCTCCCCCGCCTCGAAGCCCGAGAAGAGTCCCGCCGGCTCCTTCACGCGGATCTCGGCACGCCCGTATTCTCGCCGACCTCCTCCCGAGACGACTCCGCCAGCCGCAACAGCGATCCATTGCATCCCGTAGCAGACGCCGAGGACCGGGGCGACGTCGAGGATCGCCGGGTCGAAGGTGGGAGCACCCTCGTCGGAGACCGACGAGGGACCGCCCGAAAGGATGATCCCCGTCGGTTTCCACTCGCGGATCCAGGCGAGGTCGCGCGACGCGGGGTGGATTTCCGAATAGACGCGCGCCTCGCGCACCCGCCGCGCGATGAGCTGGGTGAACTGCGATCCGCAATCGAGGATGAGGATCCGGCTTCCGTCCGTCGTTAGGCTCACTCTTCGTCCAGTGCCTTGAAGGTGTGTACGTCCTTGAGCTTGAAGAAGTGCACGTCCTTGCTGTCGAGGTCGAGGATCGCTCCGCTCGGCTCCCCGTTGAGCCACCCGCACCCTTCCCCGGGATTCACGATCAGCGTGTCGCCCCGGATCATCATCTCCTCGCGGTGCGTGAAGCCGTGGACCACGACGCCGTGTGCCTCGATCGAGCGCGGGCTCGTGTCGACGAGGTCGTGCACCAGGAGGATGCGCTGACCGCCCAGCTCGAACGAGTGCGGCGACTCGAAGAGTTCGATCCCCATCCCCTGCTGCGCATAGGCGCGAATTCCCTCATGGTCGCCGTCGTTACGCCCGAAGACGCCGACCATCGGGACGTTGTGCTCGATGAATGGCTTGAGGGCGAACGGGGCGCAGAAATCGCCGGCATGCAGCACCAGGTCGATCCCGCGCTTCTGCATGTATTGCAGGAGCGCATCGATCGCCGGGAGGCGATCGTGTGTGTCAGAGAGCAAGCCGACCCGCATCAGGAAGTCCTCCAGTCAGGAGAAGTCGTTTCGCGTCGTACCAGGTCGGCATACGACTCGCGCGCCGTGATCACGCCCCAGCGATCGCCGTCCACGAGGACCTCGACCGGGCGCGGACGCGCGTTGTAATTGGACGCCATGCTCACCCCGTAAGCGCCGGTGGTGAAAACGCTGAGCAGCGCCCCTTCGTCCACGTCGGCCAGCTCGCGATCCAGCGCGAGAAAGTCGCCGCTTTCACAGATCGGACCTACCACGTCGAAGCGCCCCGTGCCGCGCACCGCAACGTCGGTCGCATGCACCGGCTCGATGCGGTGATACGCGTCGTAGTGCGACGGGCGCAGGAGGTCGTTCATCCCCGTGTCGGTGACGAGGACGTCGCGCCCGCCGCTCCGCTTCCGATACAGCACGCGCGCCAGGAGCACGCCCGCCTCGGCGACGAGGTAGCGTCCAGGCTCGACGATCAGCTCCAACCCCAAACGCTTTACAGCAGGCAGCACGATCGAGGCGTAGCCGTCGAGGTCGGCCGGTGGCTCGCCGTCGTAGGGGACGTACAGCCCGCCGCCGATGTCCACATGCTCGAGCGACGTGACTCCTTCGCTGCGCAGCGTGGCGATCAACCCTTCGAGACGCTCGATCCCGTGCCGGTACGCCGCCATTTCGGTGAGCTGCGACCCGATGTGCATCCCGATGGCGACCAGCGAGACGTTAGGCAGGGCGTGCGCGACGCGCGCCACGGCCAGCGCCTCGTCGAACGGGACACCGAACTTCCCCCCCTTCTCGCCGGTCTTGATGTAGTCGTGGAAGGTCTCGACGGTGATCTCGGGGTTTACCCGGATCCCCACGCGTGCGACTGCGCCGGCGCGTCCCGCGAGCTCGTCGACCAGGCGCAACTCACGCTCCGACTCGACCGAGATCACGTGCACGCCGGCGTCGATCGCCTCGCGCAGTTCGGGCGCGGACTTCCCGACCCCGCCGAAGATGATGTCGGCCGGCGCGAATCCCGCCGCCCGCGCGCGATAGAGTTCCCCGCCCGACACGACGTCGATCCGGCACCCCACGTCCCGCAGCAGCGCGAGGAGCCCGAGCGATGAATTCGCCTTGCAGGCGTAGTGAATGCGATGCGGGACCGGTGCCAGCGTCGCCGCCAATTTCGCGAATTGCGAGCGGATCGACGCAGCGCTGTACACGTAGGCCGGCGTCCCCACTTGATCGGCGAGCGCGTCGAGGGAGACGCCCTCGGCATGGAGCGTCCCCTCGACGCGAGCGAAGTGCGACATCAGTAGGCCCGTGCCCAAATGACGGTGTGCTTGGCTGGCTCGCCGGTCACCATGCACCGCGCAGCGGGGCCGTCGGGGAGGAACTCGTCCACCGGAAGGCAGCGAATCGTCGCCTTCGTCTCTTCCTTCACTTTCGCCTCGATCGCGGGGTCCCCGTTCCACCCCGCGTACACGAACGCACCGTCCCCTTCCATCAGCTCCTTGAAGCGGTCATAGCTGATCGGCTCGCGCACGCTATTCGCCTCGCGACGCTCACGCGCGGCGCGCAACATGTCGCCCTGGATGGTGGTGAGGAGCGCAGCGATCGATTCGGGGAGGTTGCTCATGGCGAGCGGCGCCTTGGCGCGCGTGTCGCGACGCGCCGACATGCAGGTGCCGGCCGCCAGGTCGCGGGGCCCGATTTCGAGGCGCACCGGGACGCCTTGCAGCTCCCACTCGTAGTACTTGGCACCTGGCTTCATCCCTTCGCGTGCGTCCACGTGCACGCGAATGCGATCGTCGCCGCGGCCGCCCCACGACGTGAGCGACGCTTTCACGTTGTAGGCCGCCTCGAGGAGCTGCGTCTTCTCCTCATCGCTCTTCCAGATCGGGACGATGACAACTTCAGTTGGAGCGAGCTTGGGGGGAATGCGCACGCCGTTGTCATCGCCGTGCGTCATGACCAGGCCGCCGATCATGCGCGTCGAGGCGCCCCAGCTGGTGTTCCACGCGTACTCGGTCGCCCCGCTCTCGCCCTGAAAGGTGAGCTCGAACGCCTTGGCGAAGTTCTGCCCGAGGTTGTGCGAGGTGCCCGCCTGCAGCGCCTTGTTGTCCTGCATCATCGCTTCGCACGAGTAGGTGCGGAGCGCGCCGGCGAACTTTTCGCTTTCGCTCTTGAGCCCCGTGACCACCGGCATGGCGATCCACTCTTCCATGAACGTGCGATAGACTTGCAGCATCTGCCGCGCTTCGGCCTCGGCCTCGTCGTGCGTGGCGTGCGCCGTGTGCCCCTCCTGCCAGAGGAACTCGAGCGTGCGCAGGAAGAGGCGCGTGCGCATTTCCCAGCGCACGACGTTCGCCCACTGGTTGATGAGGATGGGGAGGTCGCGATAGCTCTGCACCCACTTGGCGAACATCGAGTAGATGATCGTCTCCGACGTGGGGCGCACGACGAGCGGTTCCTCGAGCTTCTTCCCGCCGCCATGCGTGACGACCGCTGCTTCGGGAGCGAAGCCCTCGACGTGCTGCGCTTCCTTGTGCAGGAACGACTCGGGGATGAAGAGCGGGAAGTACGCGTTGCGATGCCCGGTGGCCTTGAACATGTCATCGAGGGCGCGCTGCATGCGTTCCCAGATGCCGTAGCCGTTGGGGCGAATCACCATGCAGCCGCGCACCGGCGAGTAGTCGGCCAGTTCGGCGCGGAGCACGGTTTCGTTGTACCACGCGCTGAAGTCGGTGGCGCGGGGGGTCAGTTTCTTATCGGACATGTTTGGAGAAGACGAGAAGACGAGAGGACGAGAGGACGAGCGTTTGGGGCGCGGCGTCCGGCGAGGGGGATCGATCGGTGGTCTCTTGTCTTCTCACGGTCGGTCGGTGGCGCCGGTCGAGCGGGCGGAGACGTCGTTGAGCAGCTGCTCGACGCCCGTCACCTTCTGGTCGCCGCTCTTGAGGTCCTTGAGTTCGACTTCGCTGCGCTCGCTATATGCTGCGCCGACGATCACCACGGCAGCTGCGCCAGCCGCGTTCGCTGCTTTCATCTGCTTGCCTAACGCCTGGGCGCGAATCGGCGTCTCCACGCTCGCGCCACGCGCGCGCAATGCGCCCGCCACCTGGGTCGCAGCGAGGCGATCGGTCACATCAACCGGCGCGACCCAGTAGTCGATGGCCGGCGCACCCGACGGCATCTTCCCGCGCGCCTTGATCAACTCCCCCAGCACCACGTCCCCCATCCCGAAGCCCAGCGCGGGCATGTCCACCCCTCCAACTGCGGCCAGCAGGTCGTCGTAGCGCCCGCCGCCGCACACGGCGCGGAACTCCCCCTTTGCATCGAACAGTTCGAAGACGATTCCCGTGTAGTAGGCCAGGCCGCGCACGATCGTCAGGTCGAGTCGCAGGAACTCCGCGACGCCGTGCGCCGTAAGCAACGCGCGATACTCGTCGAAGCGGGCCAACGCGGCCGACACTTCCTCGTCAGCTGCAAACTCGGCGCGCAAGGCATCGAAGTCGGAAGCCGACACGAGCGCCAGGACGTGGGCGGCGATCCCCGCGTCGACGCCGGCATCGGTCATCTTCTTGACCAGCGCTTCCGGCGTCTCCCGCTCGATCTTGTCGACCGCAGCGAACACCGCGCCGATTGCGCTCTCTGGCACACCGACACTCTTGACCAGCGCGGTCAGAAGGCGACGGTCGGAGACACGCGCCACGACGTCATCCGGCCCCAAGCCGCACGCCCGCATGATCTCGCACGCCACGGCCAGCAACTCCGCGTCAGCCGCAACGTCCGCCTCACCGAAGATGTCGACGTTGAGCTGGAAGTGCTCGCGCAACCTCCCCTTCTGCTGCCGCTCGTAGCGGAACAGCTGGGGAATCGAGAACCAGCGCACCGGCTTGCGCAACGCGTTCGCGCGCGCCGCGACCATGCGCGACACGGTGGGCGTCATCTCTGGCCTCAGCGAGACCTGCCGCCCCCCCTTGTCCTCGAAGTTGTAGAGCTGCCCGACGATCTCCTCGCCGCTCTTCTTCGTGTACAGCTCCAGCGGCTCCAGCGGGGGGCCATCGTACTCCACGTAACCAAAGCGGCGGGCCACATCCCGCCACTTGTCGAAGAGCCAGGCGCGTTGGGCGAACTGCTCGGGGTAGAAATCGCGAAATCCTGGGAGTGCTCCAGATGCCATCCGCCTAAGCTACCCGGCGAGCGGATCGACCTGCAAGCGAGCCATTGCATCGCCGACGGTGTGGAACGACCCGGTCACCAGCACCGTCGCACCTCGCGCGCGTGCCGCCTCGAGCGCCGCGTCGAAGTCGGGCTCTGCGTGCGACGACCACCCGTTCGCTTCGGCGAATGCGGCAGCTTCGGCGAGATCCCAGAGCCGCCCCTCCGGCGCGGTCGGCGCATCGGTGAGCACGATGTGGTCGACCACCGGCGCCAGCTCGCTCATCATCACCCGCCAGTCCTTGTCGCGAAGGACACAGAGCACCGCAACCACAGGCGCGGGCGGACGCACGCGCGTAAGGGTGCGCACGAACGTCTCCATCCCCGCCGGGTTGTGCGCCACGTCGAAGATGTAGGGCGGCGCCACGTGGAATCGCCCGGGCAATCGCACCCGCGTCAACGCCTCGGCGATCCCTTCCCACCCGTTCCAGTACGGCTCCTTCGCCGCACGGAGCATCAGGAGCGCGAGCGTCGTATTCGATGCCTGATGCGCCCCCGCGAGCGGCGTGCAGAGCTCGTGCTTTCCCCCGTCGAGCGAGAGTGTGAAGCACGTCCCCTCCTCCCCGACCTCGATGGCGAACGGTGGGGCGTCGCGCCACACGCTCAGCATTCCGGCGCTGCGGTGCCGCTCGGCGTGCTCCACGAGGAGCGAATCGATGCGCGGATCGGGCTCGCCGCTCGCCGCGGGAATGCCGTCCTTGTAGATCCCCGCCTTTTCGGAGGCGATCTCCTCGAGCGTATCGCCCAGGTACTCCACGTGGTCGATTCCGATCGACGTCACGCCCGCCACCAGCGGCCTAACGACATTCGTCGAGTCGAGCCGTCCGCCGAGTCCCGTTTCGATCACCGCCACGTTGACGCCGGAGTCGACGAAGAAGCGGAACGCCATCGCCGTCGTCGCCTCGAAGAAGGTCGCGCCGAGCTTCTCGATAACCGGTTGATACTTCGCGACGAACGCCGTGACGTACGCCTCGGGGATCGCCACGCCGTCGACGACGACGCGCTCGCGAAAGTCCACGAGATGCGGCGAGGTGTACTTCCCCACGCGCAGCCCGCGCGCCCGGAGCAACGCTTCCAGCGTCGCGCAGACGCTCCCCTTTCCGTTGGTCCCCGCCACGTGGAACGACGGGATGGCGTGATGCGGATCGCCGAGCGCTGAGAGGAGCGCGCGGGTGCGGGTCAGACCAAACTTGCTCTTGCCGGTGTGCCGCGCAAACAGGTACGCCAGCGCGTCGCGGTACTCGCTCAGGTCGTCGCCCACGCCGACGCCGCCGGCTTGCCGCTCATGTGTCGCAACAGGCGCCCCACGGTCTGCCGCAGCTCCTTGCGGTGCACGACGACATCCAGGATTCCGTGATCGAGGAGGAACTCGGCCGTCTGGAACCCTTCAGGGAGATCCTGTCCGAGCGTCTGCTTGATCACGCGCGGCCCGGCGAAGCCGATCACCGCTCCAGGCTCGGCGAGGATCGCATCGCCGAGCATCGCGTAGCTCGCGCTCACGCCGCCGGTCGTCGGGTTGGTGAGGATGGAGACGTAGGGGATGCGGCGGTCCGCCAGCTGCGAAAGAACGGCGGATACCTTCGCCATCTGCATGAGCGAGAGCACTCCCTCCTGCATGCGCGCTCCGCCGGATGCGGAGATGACGATCAGCGGGTGCTTGCGCTCGAGCGATCGCTGCGCGAGGCGCGCAATTTTCTCACCGACCACCGATCCCATCGATCCGCCCATGAAGGCGAAATCCATGACACCGAGGTTCACGGGCATGTCGCCGAGCGTCCCAGCGACCGTGAGGATGGCGTCGGTGTCGCCGGCGTTCGTGCGCGCCTTCTTGAGACGCGTCTCGTAGTCGGGAAAGTCGAGCGCATCGACCGACCGCAGTTCCGTTTCCGTCTCCTCCCACTTGTCGTCGTCGAGGAGGATCTGGACGTACTCCACGGCGCGGAGGCGCCGGTGGTAATCGCAGTTGGGGCAGACGTTCAGGTTGCGCGCGAACTTCTCGCGGATGTCGGTGTGCGCACACGCCTCGCACTTCTCCCAGACATCCGCCGGAATCTCCAGGCGCTCGCGGCGCGGCTGCCGCGCCTTCTTTTCCTTCCGGAACCAAGCCATGGAGAAATATC
>CAZWVG010000265.1:0-7933 GCA_964637355.1 uncultured Gemmatimonadaceae bacterium | reverse complement strand
GGGGGGGGGGGGGGGGGGGGGGGGGGGGGGGGGGGGGGGGAAAGGGGGAGGATCCCCGCGTGGAGGTGCGGACTGCAGGGGAGAGCGGGGAGAGGGAGGTGCGATGTGCGCCCGAAGGGGCTACGCTGCAAACATACCGCCCAACTCACTTCGCATCTCCATTCCCCCAGCTGCAACCATGTCCATCGATCGCAAGGAAGCCATCAGGCAGTACAAGGAACGTCCGCGCGGCTACGGCGTTGCCGTCGCGCGTAACACGACCAACGGGAAAGTCTTCGTCTTCTCGGGGATCGACATCGAGGCGCTGATCAACCGCAATCGCACGCAGCTCAAGTTCGGCGGACACCCGAACAAGTCGATGCAGGCGGACTGGAACGCCGTCGGTGGCGAACACTTCACCTTCGAGGTCGTCGATACGCTCTCGCCGCCAGCCGAGGATCCGCACGCCGACCTCCGCGACGAGTGCAGGGCGCTCGAGGCGTTGTGGATGGAGAAGCTCGCGCCGTACGAGCCGGCTGGTTATCACCGCCCCCCGCGCCCGGACCGCTGAGTAACAATTCACCCTTGTTTCATGAACCATACATGAACAAAATTGTTACTCGTTCCGAATGGATACCGTCCAGTCCGGAAGAGCGGCGGGAGGGCGAAAGGCACGACGTCGGGCGAATCGGGAAGTCTCCGTAGCGCACTGGCGCGACGCGAATCGGTCGCCGGCGCTCGGGCACTCGCCCCCCCGACCAACCATCGCCACGCCCCAGCGCCGCGCCCATGTGGAAGCAGGACAAGGCTTTAGGCTCGAGTATCTCGGTGGAGCGCCGCCGGCGCCTGCGCCTGGTGGCCTACGGCGGAGCCATCCTCTCCATCACGATCCTGACCGCGGCGATGAGCGAACTCGCCAAGGCGACCGGCACGCGCGCCGACTCGCGGTATGTCGACCTTCGCGCCGTTCCTGACTCGATTCTGCGCCGCCCGCATGTGGTCGTGCTCGAGGTGGATCGCGAAGAACTTCAGGAGATCGTCGACCATCCGGGACAGCGAGGGCGGCATTGGGAGCGCGTCGGGCGCATCGCCTTCCTCGCCGACGGGAAGCTGACGTTCGAATCGCCGGTCGGCGTGCGAGTCCATGGCGGCTCGAGCCGCTACCTCCCGGTCAAGAGTCTCCGCCTCTTCTTCCGTCCGTCGCTCGGCGCAACCCATCCCTCCAGCGCCGAGGTCGGGCTCGAGGGCGACGCGAGGTATGAAACGCTGATCCTGCATGGCGACGTGCGCCCCGATTCGGGCGAGCGCGAGTTCCACTACGCCAACCCGGTGAGCTACGCGATCGCCCGCCGACTGGGGATCAGCACTTCCCAGACAGTGCCGGCGAGCCTGGTGATCAATGGCGCGCCGCCGCTCCCCTACGTCACGAGCGAGCAGCTCAATCGCGCGCTCCTGCGCGAGCGCATGCGCAGCGATTCGCTCACGATCTACAACCTGCGCGACGCGCGCGACAAGGAACGGCTGCACGCTGAGGGGCCGATCGCCGAGCTGCATGCGCGCTTTGGACCAGACTCCACCTGGACGATGGAGCAGGTCGGGGAGGTGGTCGACCTCGACAACCTCACCGCGTGGTTCCTGAGCGTGATGTTCTGCGGCACGCGCGATATCGCACAGGGAACGCTGGTCCACGACGCGTCGCGCGAGGGGGCGCCGTGGTACTGGGTCGCCTGGGATTTCGACATGAGTTTCGGCCGACTCGACAACCCCGACGGAGGACGTGCCGAGGATTTCCACCTGAAGTGGATCTATTCCCCGGTGCGAACACCAGACCCCGATGCTCGTGCGATCATCCTCCGTCACCTGTTCCACAACAGCGCCGAGTTCCGCGAGCGCTTCGCCCGGCGCTTCGTGTACGCGCGCGACTCGCTGGTGACGAAGCCGTTCCTCGAACAGACGCTGTCGTCCTTTGAGCGCGCGGCCGCCGACAACGGAATCGTCGACGTGCGCTACCAGTCGGTAATGCGCACCTTCCTCATGCGGCGCCCGGAAGTCCTCACTCGACAGCTGCAAGAGCGGCTGTCCATCAATCTCCAGTAGGAGCATCGCCGCGTGCAATCGCTCGTGTCCCAGCTGCCGGCCTTCCTCACCGACCTTCGCCAGCCGCTCCAGGGCTTCGGGGTCGAGGTGTTCCTCAGCGCGCTGATCTTCCTGCACTATCGGCGCTTCGGGAGCGCGCTCACCGGCAAGCAGGGATTTGGCCCGGTGCTCCCGTTCGTCGGGCTCACGACCTTCCTCGTCATCACCGCGGTCAAGTCGTCGTTCGCCCTCTCGTTAGGGCTGGTCGGCGCGCTTTCGATCGTGCGCTTTCGCACGCCGGTCAAGGATCCCGAGGAACTCGCCTACATCTTCCTCACGATTGCCTCGGGGATCGGTACGGCCGCCGGCCAGCTGCGACTCACCGCGTCGGTCGTGATCCTCATCCTCATCATTATCGCCCTCACCCGACGCGTCGCGCGCCAACCGGCGGAGCACGTCTTCGTCTCGCTCGACGTCGCCGGCGTCGTCGACGGTGAGGCCGCCTTCGCGGTGGTGGGCGCCGCATTACGGGGACACACGCGGCGCCTTCACATCATGCGCGTGGAGCATCACGCCGACACGTTGCACGTGACGGCCGAAGCGGAGCTCCCCGAACCGGAGTCGGTGCCGCGCATTTCGGCGGCGGTGCGGCAATCGTATCCGCAGGCCAACATCTCCGCGCACGACGAGTCGCGTCTCCCGGCGCCCTGACCGATGCAAGCACTTCGTGACTTGCTTCCCAGCGATCCGCCGCACGGCGGTCGGCGCGAGTACAAGCACCTCCTGCCGTCGCTGTCGGGCGTGCGAGCGGAGTCATGGGTAACCACGCGTGTGCGCGGCCTGCGCGAGGAATATCCGCCGCGCCAGGTCTCTTCGCTGTACCTCGATTCGGCGAGCTACAGTTGCTACTGCCAGAGCAACGCCGGCGCGAGCGAGCGGGTGAAGGTACGTCTGCGCTGGTACGGTGCACTCGCCGCCGACTCGCCGCTCACGCTCGAGTTCAAGCATCGGGCGAACCATCTGGGCTGGAAGACGCAGCACCGGTTCACAATCCCCGACTTCGGCGGCCGCAACCTGCGATCGCTCGCATTGCAGCTGGAGGAGGGGGTGGGCGCTGTCGACCGTGCGCTCATGGCGCAGCTGCGCATCCCCATCCTCGTGACCTCGTACCACCGGCACTACTTCGTCACGACCGATGGCGGAATCCGGGTGACCGTCGATACCGCGCTGCGGTACTTCGACCAGCGCCTGCGCCCCACGCTCAACCTCACGCGCGACGCGCTGCAGTGTGACTTCGCCGTGGTGGAGTGCAAGCTCGAACCACGTGGCGAAGCGCACGCGGGGCGCCTCCTCCGCGCGCTGCCGTTGCGTCCGACCCGGTTCTCGAAGTACTGCCACGCGCTGCAATCGCTGGCGAGGCGTTAGGCGGCGCGGGGATCCGGTGCGGGGTGCACGTCAGGTGCGGGACTTCGCCCCGCCGACCACCGCCCCCGCCCGATCGTCGCGGAACTTGATCGGGAAGCCGAAGAACCATTGCGAGTGCTCGCGATCCTTGGCCGGTACCTGCAGCATCCCCATCAACATCGGCATCAGCGCGCGCTGCGTCGGCGTGACGATCGAGTCGGCGATTTCAGGCTGCTGCCAGAAGAGCTTCCAGTAGACCTTGCGAGCCGCCGCCACGCTGTCGAGCGCCGCCTTGGTCGCCACGCCGTCACCAAACTGCGCGAGGTAGGCGCCCAGCGGAACGAACACCGCACGCACCTGCGACACGTACGACGAGTCGGCGCGACGGAGCGCGGCGATCTGCTGCTGGCTCAGGAAGAGCGAGTCGCTCTCCGACAGCAGTGCGCGATGGATGTCGGAGGTGTTGTTGAGGTAGAACGCCGCGAGCGAATCGGCAGTGCGCCGCTCCCACCGCTTGTTGACGCGCACGGGCTCGAGCGCGCGCCGCAACTCCTGCAGGTTGTAGTCCGTCGACAGGCGCAACGAGACGTCGATGGTCAGGCGGAACGGGTTCCGCACGAGCGTGCTCGCGACGCGCGTGTCGGCGAAGCGCGGGTTCACGTCGTAGGCAAAGCGCCGAGTGTTGGGATCGAAGCCGCGCGGAACGAGGAGCACGGGATCGACGGTGGCCGGCGCGCCCCACCCGTGCAGCCCATCGGCGCCGTGCAGGAGCTGGTCGACCCCTCCAAGCACGTTCTGCATGTAGACGGTGGCCTGCAGCCGGTTCCCCCAGCGCCGCGGGATCGGCGGGCGCCACTGCGCGTTGAGCGAGGCGGTCCAGGGGCCGCGACACCCGTTGCGGGTCGCCGCGCGGCCGGCAAACTCCTCCACGCAGCGGCGCGCCGCCTCGGAACCATCGGCCACGAGCGCGCGTAGCTGGGCGGACGTCGTCGGGTCACCGCCAGTTGCAAGGGCGGGGACAAAGGCGCGATCCCCCCCTACGCCATCGCCATTCACGTCGCCCTGCACGATCGGCGTGAATGGAAGCCCCGACTGCGCCCGCGCGAAAAGGGTGAACACACCGGCGTACTTCGGGCGGACTCCCCCCTGGAAGATGATCGCGTGACGTGCGTCGCTCGCCGCCGCCCCCCACTCATGCACCCGTGGATCGCCGAACGCGCCGCCGTCGAAGCCGAGAAACTCACGACGCGCCGACTGGAGGGTGTAGGCAAGCGAGACGTAGGGCTGTCCGGGGACGCGCCGGAACTTGAACATGTCCGGCGCCACCTGGAAGGTGAGCTGTCCGCCGTAGCCACGGAGCCTGCTGGTGCGCAGGGCGACGCGCCCGTAGTCGCTCGAGCGGCGCGAGTCTGCGGCACTCACCGCGCCGCTCGCTGCGTCGATCGCGGTCGGCGCGACGAACACCGGGCGATCGCCTTCTCCAGGGAGCGCAAACTGCGGCGTGCCGGCAAAGTTCGCGTCGATCGTTCCCGGTTGCGACAGGTCGTAGGAACCGAGCGCGCCGACGCGGAAGGTCCACGACCCCACGTTCCCGTTCCAGTCGAGTGAGGCACGCCAGCTGCGCGGCACGTCGTACCCACGATCGATCAGCTGCACGCTCGGCGCTCGCTCGGCGAGCGGGCCGCTCCCGTCGGCACAGGTGGTGGGGAGCGCGCTCGGTGACGAGAGGAAGGCGTCCCAGTCGGGCATGGGGACACCGCTCCCGACGCAGGAGAGTGTTTCCGTTCCGCCGGGGAGTCCGGTCGACGCGCGCGCGTCGGCGAGGATGTCGGGGCGCAGGACGTCGCGAAACTCGCCGATCCCACCGCGCACGACGCCCGATGTGGAGCGATAGAACTTCCCGATGCTGTTGTTGCTGCTCCCGTTGCCGTTGTCGCGGTCGCGGTTGTAGGTCCACGAGAAGCCGATGCGAGGACTCACGTGGAGGCGCGCGGGGGCGGCGCCGGTGTGCACGCCTAACGCCTGCTCGAGCGCGAGATTGCGGGCAGGCGAGTCGGTGAAGCCATCCCCCTCGAGGCGGGCGCCATAGAGCAACCCGAAGAAGCGCGACGGCGAATACTGGTGGGCGATGGCCCCCGCTGCATTCCACACCGATCCCTCGCGCGGCGGCTGCACGAGCGTACGGCTGAACGACGAGGCGCGCCCCGCCTCGAAGTCGGCAATCGACGCGTAGGAGTATCGCCCCAGCAGGTCGCTCCCTCCTTCCTCCCTCAGCCCGTCGACGCGCCCCCACGCCAGCGCCTTGAAGGCGTGCCGCCGCCCGCGCGCGTTCCAGAACGTCTCGTTCGCCCCTTCAATCGTCCAGCGAGATTCGCTTCCGGCGCGCCCGCCGCCACCACCTAACGAGAGAGACGTGATGTCGCCGGCGCTCGCCGTCAAGCCGCCCGCCGAGCGCACCATCACCTGCGCGGCCGGGAGCGCGACATACGGATCGTTCTCCGAGCGGACCGCGTTCCACCCGAGTCGGTTCTGGGTCAGGATGCGCCGCCCGGGGCCGACGTAGTCGCCGGTTTGCAGCTGGACACCAAGCGTACGCCCCTTGCGCTCGCTTCCGATCGCCGGCGCCGAGCGAATCCCGTATCCCTGCGCCCCGTCGGTTGTCACGCCAGCGTACGTGGTAAGCGTGCGCGTCTTGAGCGAATCGCGGATGTCGTCGAGCCGCCCGAGCCAGGTGATCGCGCTCGATTCGCGCGACGACGGGATGCCAAGGCCGCTCAGCGGAATGCCGAGCGCGCCCGCCGCCTGCCGGAGACGTGCGACCGAATCGGCATCGACGCCGGCGAGCGAGAAGGTGAACGGATCGCCCGAGAGCAGCGTGGCCGGATCGCTCCCCGTGCGCGACACGTCGAGCGCGACGTTGTACGTGAGCGCCTGTCGAATCAGCTCGCCATCGGCCCCCGCGCTTCCGCGAAAGGTCCCCACGCGCGCGCCGGTCGCGGTCCCCACCGCATCGGTGAACTGGAGCCTGGGCGCGTCGATCGTGAAGTAGGCGTTGCGCTGCTGATAGAAGCGATCGCCGGCGCCGAGTCGCACATCGATGTTGGCCCCCGAGAAGCCGCCACGCGTTGGGTCGAAGGTCGCCCCCGTCACGCGCGTCTCGGTGCGCGCAGCGCGCGGGAGCGAGCCGCCACCGAGCGACATCCCATTGAGCGTGGTGAGGTTCGACTCGCCGCCGGAGCCGAGGATCGCCGGTCCATTGGGACCGAGGGTGACACCGGGCATCGTCCCCGCGAGTGCGTTGAGGTCGCCGGCAGTCGTGGGTGAGAGTTGTCCCTCGACGCCATCGCTCCACTTCTCCGAGGCGCCGGTTTCGGGATTGTATGGGGTGATGCGATTCGACGCGCGCTCCGGCTTCGCGGCCGTGACCTTCACTGTCGCGAGGAGCGCCGCGGCGTCGCGCCCGAGCACGAAATCGGCCACCAGCTCGCGCTCGCTTCCCTGCCGCTGTACGCGTCGCCGCGCAGTCTTGTACCCGACCGCCTGAATCGCGACCAGATAGTCGCCGGTCCCATCCTCGAACGTGAGCGAGTAGGCCCCGCTCGAATCGGTGGTGGTCTGCTTGAGGGCGCGATCGGGGCCGCGGGTAATGAACACCGACGCTCCTGCCACCACGCGCGCCGAATCGTCGGTCACGCGCCCGCGGATGAGGTCGGACGGCGATTGGGCCAAGAGCGAACCTGAGGCGAGCGCGACGAGCAGGAGTGCGCCGGGAAATGCGAGGAGCGAATCGGAGACTGTCACGCGCGGCATCGTTGCGAGGAGCACCGGGGGGAGCGCTCGTTGGACCCCGCACGCGCGACGAGGGTTGGCATCCGCGATCGCAGCCGATAGCATCGTCGGTGCCCGCGAGGACTCAGCGGGACAACGTGCGCCCATCGCCCCAGGATTCGTGCCCCGTTCGCTCCCACGACAGCAGACGTTAGGCAAGCGCTCCTCTCCTCGACACCGCCACCAGACCACGTCACCGTGATCAGAGCACGCGTCCCCAGCAGCCGCGCATTCGCCCGCTTCTCGCGCGCGCGCATCCTCTCGTTCACCGGCGTGGCGCTGGTGCTCGCGACCGCTGCCCCGGTCGCAACTCACGCGCAGCACACCACCAACTGCGCCTCCTGTCCCGTCTGGAACACCCCGCAGACCCCACTCCGCGCCTACGGCAACACGTACTACGTGGGGACGCACGGACTCGGCGCCGTCCTGATCACCTCACCGCAGGGGCACATCCTCATCGATGGCGGGCTCGCCGAGTCGGCCCCGCTGATCGCCGCGAGCATCCGGTCGCTCGGCTTCAAGCTCGAGGATGTGAAGGCGATCCTCAACTCTCACGTGCACTACGATCACGCTGGGGGGATCGCCGAGCTGCAGAAATGGACGGGGGCAGTGGTGTACGCGAGTGCGAAGTCGCTGCCGGTGCTCA
>CAZWVG010000264.1:1744-7943 GCA_964637355.1 uncultured Gemmatimonadaceae bacterium | reverse complement strand
AGGCATCGCGCGGGATTTCGTAGGCGACGATGACGCGGCGCGCTGCGGCTCGAGCGGCCCCGCGCCCCGACACGAAGACGGCGACCGCGCGGAGTACCTCCTCGTCGGCGTGCTGAAAAGCGGCGTGGAGGCGAAGCGTCCCGGCGCGAAACGAGATGAGCGTGCTGCGGTTGTGCGTCAGTGACAGCTTCGAGATCCCGCGCATCCCGAAGGCGGCGAGACGCTGGTGCAGTCGGTCGGCGGTCGTGGCGTCGGTGGCCAGCGCTCGCGCCCGTGAGGCGTCGGGGAGGACGATGGCCGGCGTTCCGGTGGTCGTCCCGGGCGGCATCCCGATCGGGGCACTCGCCGGCGCCGCAGTCCGCGCACGATCGGAGGCGTCAGCACGCGCGCCGGTAGGAGCGGTCGGCGGCTCGGAAGGGGCGACGCCCCTCCGGCGGGTTCGCCCACCCGAGGTCGAGCGATCCGGACGACGCGGACTGGGGGCGGCTCGTGGGTCGCCAAAGCGGAACGCGTCGTCGAAGTCGAGCAGGAGTGGAGCGTCGGCGGTCGCGGTGGGCGCCGCGTCGGCGCGGGGATGGTCGCCGCGGGGGGCCCCCCCCGCGTTGAATCTCCCCCCGACTTCGCGATCGGGCATCACCATTTTCCTGCTTCTCGTACCCTTTCCGCGCCCCCCTCCACTCGACCGCCTCGGCGCGGTCGGCGTCCCCCCCGCCCCCGCCTCCGGCTCACCCCCGAGCGCCAGCTCCAGCTGGCGCGCCGGCGCGTCGATCAGACCGAGGCGTGCGAGAAGCGCTCGAAGCACGCCTCAGCTCCAGCGACGAAGTCCTTCGCCTCGTGCGACCAGCTGCGCGTCTCCACGCGCAGCTCACGCGCCGAGATGCTGATCACGTGCACGCTCGACGGACGCTTCCCGCGCGACCGATCGGAGATCGTTCCCGCGGTCGCGACCACGGTGCCCCGCCCGCCGTGCTCCACCCGCCCGACCGCCTCCTGGTGATCGTGCCCGCACAGCACCAGGTCCACACCCATCGCCGCGATCGACTGCATCGCCTCGTGTGCCCGCGTGATCCCGAGTCGGTTCGAGAGATCGCCGCGAAGCGGGTTGTGGTGCATCACGAGAACGCGCGCATCGCCGCGCGGCGACGCCTCGAACGCGCGACGCGCCTTGTCCAGCTGCGCCGGCTGCAACGCCCCGATGATCGACAAGTCGCGCGGGCGCGTGGTGAGCGTTCCGAGGTGGATTCCCTGCGCCGAGTTGAGTCCGACCAATGTGCAGCCGTCGACCCGCAGCACCGGCTCGAGGTCACGGTCGATGTAGGTGCGATACGCCGCGTACATCCGATCGGTCCCCAGCAGGTGCAACGGCGACTCCCACCACTTCACGTCGTGGTTCCCCGGGACGCAGATCACCTGGCTCACCCGTCGCGCATCGCGGATGAACGACGCAGCGCGCTGGAACTCGCCGATGCGCGCGCGCTGGGACACGTCTCCCGAAATCGCGACCACGTCGAAGCGCTCCGCCTGGATGGCGGCTTCGATCGCATCGACCTGCGCGAGGACGGCGGGACGTCCGAAGTGAATGTCCGAGACGTGCAGGAGGCGCGTGTTCGGCACGCGTCGTTAGGCCTTGAGCTTCGCGATCACCGCGTCGGCAAACTGCCCGGTGGATGCCTTCCCGCCCAGGTCGCGCGTGACGCTCTCCCCGTCGCGTAGCGTCGCCTCCACGCACTGGCGGATCCGCGCGCCGAGCGCACGCTCGCCCACGTGCTCCAGCATGAGGCACGCGGCGAACGTCAGCGCGCTCGGGTTGGCGATCCCCTGGCCGGCGATGTCGGGCGCCGTCCCATGCACCGCCTCGAAGATGGCCGCATGCGTGCCGATGTTAGCCCCGGGTGCCAGGCCGAGCCCACCCACGAGCCCCGAGACGAGATCCGAGAGGATGTCGCCGAACAGGTTCGTCGTGACGATCATGTCGAACTGCTCGGGCTTGATCACCAGCTGCATCGCACAGGCGTCGACGATGCGCTCGTCGTACGCGACGCGCCCTTCGTACTCGCGCGCGACCTGCTGTCCGATCGAGCGGAACAGCCCCTGCGAGAACTTGAGGATGTTCGCCTTGTGGACGAGCGTGATCTTCCGCCGTCCGTGCGACAGCGCGTACTCGAACGCGTATCGAATCACGCGTTCCGATCCGAGCCGCGTGATGAGCGCGATCGACTCCGCCGCGGCCTTTTCGTCCTCGCCAATCTTGATGTAGTGCTCGAGCCCAGCGTAGAGCCCCTCGGTGTTCTCGCGCACCAGCACGATGTCGACCTTGTCGAACCGCCCTCCGGGGATGATCACCTGCGCGGGACGGACGTTCGCATAGAGATCGAACGTCTTCCGCAACGCGACGTTGACCGAGCGGAACCCCTCTCCCACCGGCGTCTCGAGCGGCCCCTTGAGCGCCAGCTGCGTACGCTTGATCGACTCCAGCGTCGCGTCGGGCATGGGATTGCCGTGCGCCTGCACGGCGGCCATGCCGGCCAGCTGGCGATCCCACGTGAACGGCGCGCCGGCCGCCTCGAGAATGCGCACGGTGGCGTCGCTGATGTCGGGCCCGATGCCGTCGCCGGGGATGAGCGTGCAGGGAATGGACATGAGAAGGAAAGCGGTTAACGGGAGACGACCAGGTCGGCGACGCGCTGGGCGAGCGACGCGAGGACCGCCGGACCGTACGATGTCGCGGGATCTCCGAGAACGTCGCCCACCCAGACGAGCTGCGCCCCCCGAGCATCCACCACGGCGGAGCGCAACACGGCGCGCCCCGACGTACCCGGAAGTATCGGCGCGAACCGGATCTCCAACGGGATGAAGGCGTAGCGCGCGTCGCTCACCCCCGCGAGCGCGCGAAGCTGCGAGGCGAACGGCTCGGCGAGCGGATCGTCGCGCTTGCGAAGCGCCACCCTAACCGCATCGAGCGCCCGCATCGTGGAGAGGTCTGCGAGATACGTCGGATTGCGGCTGACCGACCGCCGGAGCGCCGGCGGAAAGATCCAGAGCGCTCCGAGCCCGCGCCCCGAGAGGGAGTCGGCGAGCGCGCTGTCGAGCGTCGCGAGCAGGACGCGATCCCCTCCGCTCGCGGTGCGCCAGCCGAGCGAATCGATCTGCACCACACCTTGTGCGGGGAGGACCATCACCTTGAGCCCGGCGAAGCGGGCGAGCGTCCCCGACGACGCATCGGGGACGCCCGCAGGCGTCGGCGTGGACGCGGGCGGAACCGAAGTGCCACCGCACGCGGCGAGCACGAACAGCAGAGCGGCGCAGCCGTGCGTTGTGAGGGGCGTCGGGAGGCGAGTCATGGGTGCGCGGTAAGGTAATGGGGACGCCGCCCCGTCGCAGCGCGCCAGCGCTCGGGCCCGGAGACGCGCTGCGATCGCGCGCGGCCGCATTGCGCCCATTGCGTTGACCCCTCCTGCCCCCCGCCCCAATTTCGTCGCGCCATCCCCGCCCCCTTCTTCCCCAGCCCCACCTCCGATCTCGTTATGCGCCGACTCCTGTCCGTCGTCACCTGGATCCTCGTCGCCTTCCTTGGCGCCGGCATCTTCGGCTGGATCGCCCTCAACCGTGGGGAGAAGATCAACGCGGCGTGGCTGGTCGTCGCCGCCGTCTCCTTCTACGCGGTCGCGTATCGTTTCTACTCGAAGATCGTGGCGGCGAACATCTTCGCCCTCGATGCCAATCGCCGCACGCCCGCCGAGCGATTGAATGACGGACGCGACTACGTCCCGACGAATCGCTGGGTCGTCTTCGGACACCACTTCGCCGCGATCGCCGGCCCTGGTCCGCTCGTCGGGCCGACGCTCGCCGCACAGTTCGGCTTCCTCCCCGGCGCGATCTGGATCGTCGTCGGCGTTGCACTCGGCGGCGCGGTGCAGGACTTCGTGATTCTCGCGTCGAGCGTGCGGCGCAACGGCAAGTCGCTCGGCCAGATGGCGAAGGAGGAGATTGGCCCCGTCGCCGGCATGGTGGCGTTGGTGGCGATCCTCGGGATCATGATCGTGCTCATCGCGGTGCTCGCGCTGATCGTCGTGAATGCGCTGGGCGAGAGTCCGTGGGGCGTCGTCACGGTCGGGCTGACGATCCCCATCGCCCTGCTGATGGGGGCGTACATGCGCTGGATCCGCCCGCACAAGGTGCTCGAGGCGACGGTGCTCGGGCTCATCCTGCTGGTCGTCGCGCTCTACATCGGGCGTGCAGTCGCGGAGAACCCGGCGCTGGCGCCGACCTTCACGCTGAGCCGCGTGTCGCTGGCGTGGATCATCATGATCTACGGCTTCCTCGCCAGCGTCCTTCCGGTGTGGCTGCTCCTCGCGCCGCGCGACTATCTCTCGGCGTTCGTCAAGATCGGCGTCGTCGCCGCGCTGGCGTTAGGCATCCTGTTCGTCCTCCCGCCGCTCGAGATGCCGGCGCTGACGCGCTTCATCGACGGCACCGGCCCGGTCTTCGCCGGAAAGGTCTTCCCCTTCTGCTTCATCACCATCGCCTGCGGCGCCATCTCCGGCTTCCACGCGCTCATCTCGTCGGGAACGACGCCCAAGCTCCTCATGAGCGAGCCCGACGCGCGCTTCATCGGCTACGGGGCGATGCTCACCGAGTCGATGGTCGCCACGCTCGCCCTCATCGCCGCGTGCGTCCTCACGCCGGGGACGTACTTCGCGATCAACGCGCCCCCCGCTGCACTCGGGACGACCATCGAAAGCGCGGCTGCCGCCGTCCAGAACTGGGGCTTCACCCTCGATCCGCAGCAATTCGCGCAACTCACCGCCAACGTCGGCGAGGTGAAGCTCCTCTCGCGCACCGGGGGCGCGCCCTCGCTCGCGGTCGGGATGGCGCACCTCTTCTCCAACGTCCTCGGCGGGACGACGGCGATGGCGCTCTGGTATCACTTCGCCATCATGTTCGAGGCGCTCTTCATCCTCACCACGCTCGATGCGGGAACGCGAGTGGGGCGCTTCATGCTGCAGGACCTGTTGCGACATGCATACGAGCCGCTCGGACGCGTCGCCTGGTATCCCGCCGTCCTCATCTCCAGCGCGATGTTCGTCAGCGCGTGGGGGTACTTCCTCTATCAGGGCGTGGTCGACCCGTTAGGCGGCATCAATTCGCTCTGGCCCCTGTTCGGCATCGCCAACCAGCTGCTGGCGGTCGTCGCGCTCTGCGTAGGGACCACGGTGATCGTGAAGATGGGGAAGGCACGCTATGCCTTCGTCACGCTGATCCCGCTGGCGTGGCTGTGCATCGTCACGATGACGGCCGGCTGGATGAAGATGTTCTCCGCCGATCCCAAGCTCGGCTTCCTCTCGCACGCCCGCGTCGTGCAGGAACAGATCGCCGCTGGCACCTTGCCGCCTAACGTGAAGACCATGGGCGACGCCGCCCGGCTCGTCGTCAACGACCGCGTGGATGCCGCGGTCACCGCCTTCTTCCTCATCTCCGTCGTCATCGTGATCGCCGCGTCGGCCAGCGAGTGGCTCGCCGTCATCCAGGGGCGCAAGCCGGCGCGGAGCAGCGAGATCCCGTTCGAGCCGCGCGCCGTCGCGGTGGGAGACTGATAGTGCAACCGAGGCGATCGGGCACGTCGAAGTCAGGCGCCGCGCGTTCATTGCGCCGTGCGAGCACGAACCGTTCATCGCGCGACGCTGGCATCGCGCGTCTATCGCGAGATGCTGGCCTCGCGCGTTCATCGCGAGACGCTGGCCTCGCGCGTTCATCGCGAGACGCCGGCATCGCGCGCTCATCGCGAGACGCTGCCCTCGCGCGTTCATCGCGAGACGCCGGCATCGCGCATTCATCGCGGCGCCCCTCTGTCCCGCGCCTCGTGCGCCGCGCCTTCGCCGGCGCGGCAGCGTTGCTCCTGACGGCGGTCCTCGCCCCGTCCCCGATCGACGCGCAAGCTGCGGTGCGCGCTCCGGAGCTCACGATCCCGTGGATGATGCGCGGGCCGGAGCTGTACGGCCGCGAGCCCCAACGCGTGCACTTCACCCCCGACGGCGCGTGGATCTACTTCGAGTGGCTCCCGCCGGGCACCGACTGGCGGACTGAGTCCGAGCTGTATCGTGTGCGAGCAGCAGCCGGCGCGAAGCCCGAGCTCGTTCCCAAGGCGCAGCGCGATTCCGTCGGTCCCCTCCTCGAAGACGGCGACCTCTCCCGCGACCGC
>CAZWVG010000264.1:0-1734 GCA_964637355.1 uncultured Gemmatimonadaceae bacterium | reverse complement strand
CAGCGTGTGGTGTCGTACGAGGGGGACCTGTACCTCGTCAACCTCCGGAGTGCCGTCGCGCGTCGACTCACGCAGACGCCGACGATCGAGCGCGCCCCTGCATTCTCCGCCGACGCGAAGCGCGTCTTCTTCGTGCGCGACGGCAGCAACATCATGGCGATGGATCTCGATACGCCGCGCATCGAGCAGCTCACGGATATCCGTCCCGCACCGGCGCCACCCACGACACCCAAGCTCGACGCGCAGCGCACACAGCTCGAGGCGCGGCAGAAGGAGCTCTTCGAGGTCGTGCGCGACGAGGTCACGCGCGACTCGATCGCCAAGGCGGAGCGCGAGGCCGACCTCGCGCGCTACCCGAAGATCCTCTACCTGAATCCCAACGAGCGGGTCACCCAGCTCTCCGTCAGCCCCAACGGACGCACGCTCCTCTTCACGACGACGATATCGACCAGCAACGCGAAGCAGACGGTCGTCCCGAAGTTCGTCACGCTGAGCGGCTACACCGAGGATCTCCTCGTGCGTACGAAGGTCGGCGACGTCCTCGGCGGCGGACGCGCCGGTGTCATGGAGCTTCCGTCCGGTCGCGTGCGGTGGCTGCATGCCATTCCCGGCGACACGACGGCGATCCCGTCGATCACCGCGCTCCTCGGCTGGAACGACGCCGGGACCCAGGCGCTGCTCTTCGCCGAGCAGCGCGACTTCAAGGCGCGCTACATCCAACGCGTCGATGCCGATTCGGCGCGCCTGACGACGCTCGACGTGCTCCGCGACTCGGCGTGGGTCGGCGGCCCGTGCTACCCGTGCGGTGGGTGGCTTCCCGGGAACGGCGGCGCGTGGTTCGTGAGCGAGGCCGACGGCTACGCCCACCTCTACACGATGAATGCCGACGGGGGCGACCGTCGCCAGCTCACGAAGGGAAAGTTCGAAGTCCTCGACGCGCAGCTGAGCGCCGATCGTTCGGCGTTCGAGCTGCACACGAGCGAGGTGTCGCCGTTCGAGCGACACTTCTATCGACTCCCGCTCGCCGGAGGCGCCGCCACGCGCATCACCACGGCCGTCGGCGGTCACACCGTCACCGTTGCTCCCGACGGCCGCACGATCGCCGACGTCTTCTCCACCGCCAACCGTCCCCCCGAACTCTTCGTCGGGCCGTACCGGGCAGGTGCAACGCTGGCCCAGCTGACGACGTCGCCGACCGCCGAGTGGCTTGCGTATCCCTGGCGCGTTCCGGAAATCGTGATGATCCCCGCGTCGGACGGCGTGGAGGTGCCGGCGCGCATCTACAAGCCGCAGGACATGCACGCCACGCCGAACGGCGCAGCGGTCATCTTCGTGCACGGCGCGGGATACCTCCACAACGTGCACAACTATTGGTCCAGCTATTCGCGCGAGTACATGTTCAACCACTTCCTCGCCAGCAAGGGATACGTGGTGCTCGACATCGACTACCGTGCGAGTGCCGGCTACGGGCGGGACTGGCGAACGGCGATCTACCGCTGGATGGGCGGGCGTGACCTGCAGGATCAGGTCGACGGTTCGCGCTACCTGCAGAAGACATTTGGCATCAACCCCGAGCGCATCGGGATCTACGGCGGGAGCTACGGCGGCTTCATGACGCTGATGGCACTGTTCAACGCCCCCAGGGAGTTCGGCGCCGGCGCCGCGTTGCGCTCGGTGACCGACTGGGCGCACTACAACCACGGCTACACCGCCCGCATCCTCAACCAGCCGCAG
>CAZWVG010000263.1:0-7943 GCA_964637355.1 uncultured Gemmatimonadaceae bacterium | reverse complement strand
ACTTGCACCTGCCGGCGAACGAATACGTCATCAAGCTGCGCGGCTCGGAGATCGCCCGCGCCGAGGTGATGCCGCGCTTCCACCTCGCGCTCGACACCGGCTCGGTGATCCACGGCATCGAGGGAATCGAGACGATCGACCCGGCGTTCGGGCTCACCGCGCGCTGGATCGCCTCGTCGCGCCGCGTGGAGGCCGAGTCGTTAGGCTACGTGGTCGTGGAGCCGGCCGTGGTCATCGCCACGCACCTCATGGAGTCGCTCAAGGTCAACGCCGCCGAGCTGCTCGGGCGTCAGGACGTGCAGGAGATGGTCGAGACGCTCAAGCGCACGCATCCCGCGCTCGTCGAGGACCTCGTCCCGGGGAAGGTGTCGCTCGGACTGCTGCATCGCGTGCTGCAGCGCCTCCTGCGCGAGCGCATCCCCATCCGCGACATGGTCACGATCCTCGAGGCGTTAGGCGACGGCGTCGAACAGACGAAGGATGCCGAGGTGCTCACCGAGCACGTGCGGCGAGCGCTCTCGAACGTCATCGCCCGCGCCTACTCGGATCCGGCCGGCGCCGTTCGCGGCATCACGATCGGCCCGCGCCTCGAGGCGTCGCTCATGGGACTCTTCTCGCCGCGCAACGCGCCGGCCGGGCTCGCGCCGCTCACGCCCGACCTCCTCGCCGACCTGCTCCGCGAACTGAACTTCCTTGCCACCACCCACGCGAGCGAAGGGCGGCTCCCGCCGCTCATCACGCCGCCGTCGCTGCGTATCGGCGTCCGGCGCCTGGTCGAGCCGGTGCTCGCCACGCTCCCCGTGATCTCGCTCGCCGAACTCCCCACGTCCGTGAAGCTGAACTCCGTCGCTACCTGGGAGCTGACCCATGCTGCTTGAGACCTTCCACGGCACCGACCTCCGTCGGGTCTTCGACGACGCGCGGCGCGCGTTAGGCGACGACGTGCTCGTCATCCGCAGCGCCGTCTCGAAGGAAGGGGGCGTCACCCGCGTCGAAGTGATCGCGGCACGGCAGCAGGACCTGGCGGCGCTTCGCAAGCGCCTCGAACCGGCTCCGCCGTCGCTCCCGCGCGGCCAGGGGGGGCGCGGGCGCAGCGGTCCGCTCCTCATCGCCCTCGTCGGACCGACCGGTGCCGGCAAGACGACGGTTGCGGCCAAGCTCGCGCTGCATCGCGCGGTGTTCGGCACCAGGAAGGTCGGACTCATCACGCTCGACACCTATCGCGTCGGCGCGCTCGAGCAGATGCAGCAATACGCCGAAGTCACGAGCCTCCCGCTCGAAGTGCTCTACGATGCGCGCGAGGTGCCGGCCGTGATGAAGCGCCTCGACGATCGCGACGTGGTCATCATCGATACGCCGGGGCGCTCGCCGCGCTCGAAGGACGCCAATGCCCAGTGGCAGCAGCTCCTGCGCGCGCTCACGCCCGACGAGGTCCACCTCGTCCTCCCCGCGACGTTGCGTCCCGACGCCGTCCCCTCGCTCGTCCAGGCGATGGCGCCGTGCCGACTGACGCACGCCATCATCTCCAAGGTCGACGAGCTGCACGACGAACGCGCGATCGCCGATGTCGCCGCGCGCGTCGACCTCCCGATCCGCTGGATCACCGACGGACATGCGGTCCCCGATGACCTGCATCCGTCGCGCGCCCGCATCCTCGGCGCGCTCGGGCTCTCGACCGGCACTGCATCCACGCGCGCTGCATGACCGCTCCGCTCGATCCCCTGCACCGTCCACTCCCGGGCGCCGCGTCTCGCGACGCGAGCGCGCGCACGCCCGTCGTTGCGGTCGGGAGTGGCAAGGGAGGTGTAGGGACATCGACGATCGCCGCGCTGCTCGCCGCGACGATGGCCGAACAGGGACAGCGCGTCCTTCTCGTCGACGCCGGCGAGCGGATCGGCGGTCTGCATCACCTGCTGGGCGTGGAACCGCGCGGAACGCTCGGCGAGCTGCGCGGCGCCCGCGAACCGCACCAGCTGCTCGTCCCTGTCGCGGATCGTTTGTCGCTCTTTCCGGCGGCCGTCGACGAACCGTCGTTGCGCCCGACGGAGCGCCGTCTCCTGATGCGACGCGTCGCCTCGCTCCATGCCGACGTCGACCTGGTCGTCGTCGATGCCGGATCGAGCGCCGAGTCGCTCATGACGGCGTGCGCCGACGGCGTGAGCCGCCTCCTGGCCGTCACCGCCGGCGATCGCATTTCGCTCATTGCGACCTACGCGGTGGTGAAGCTCCTGCACGAGCGCCTCCCCGATGTTCGCGTCGATGTGATCGCGAATCGCGTGGACGAGCAAAGCGCCGATCGGTTGCATGAGTATCTCAACGGGGCCTCCGTTCGTTTTCTATCGCGGACCACGCCGTTTGCCGGCGCGGTGCCGGACGATCCCGACTTCGGCAGCGCGCTCGCCGCCGGATTGGGAACGGCCGAGGCCTCACTTGGCTCCACCGCGGCACTCGCCGTGCGCGCAATCGGTGAGCGGATTCTCACCGAGTCGGTTGAAGCACCACCATCGATGCATCGTCTCCTGAGGAAGGGTTGAACAGATGTCCACCGAGAATCTCTGGGACGCCTTCGCCAGCGGCGATCTGATGGCGCGAGAGAAGCTCCTCACGGAGAATCTCAATCTCGTGCATCACGTCGCGCGCCAGCTCTCCAAGGCGCTCGCTGCACCAGCGGATTTCGACGAGCTCGTATCGTGCGGGACCATCGGCCTGATGAATGCGCTCGAGGCCTTCGAGCCGTCGCGCGGGCTCGCCTTTTCCACGTTTGCCGTGCCGCGCATCCGCGGCGCGATCCTCGATGAACTTCGCCGTCAGGATCACGTACCACGCTCGATTCGCCGCAAGACGCGTGAGATCTCGCAGGCGCGCGAGACGCTGACCCGCATTTTCGGACGCCCCGCCAGCGACAAGGAAGTGGCCGAGCACCTTGGCCTCGACCTCGGCACGCTCTGGCGCTGGCAGGCCGATACCGAGAACGCCGTGCAGGTATCGCTCGACCAGGGAACGACCGAGCAGGACGGGCAACCGTTCCTCCCTCCTGAAGCGTTGAGCGATCCGCACGACAACAACATCGAGGACGAGATCAATCGCGAGCAGGAGAAGGAGATCCTCAAGCAGGCGCTCACCCGCCTCAAGGAGCAGGAGCGCATCGTCCTCACGCTGTACTACTTCGAGGAGCTCAAGCTGCACGAGATCGCCGACGTCCTGGAGCTCACCGAATCGCGCGTGTCGCAGATTCGCGCCAAGGCGCTCTCGCGCCTGCGCTCCGAACTCGCCCACTTCCGCACCCCGGCCTAACGATGGCGACGCTCCTGCACCTCGTCGACCTGATCACCAGCGACGCGCTCACGCTCGCGGCGAGCGGGATCCTCGCCGTCGCCCTGCTGGCGCTCCTCGTGCTCATCGCCTGGCCCGCGCGCGCCGAGGCACCTCGCGATGCCTCGGGACGTCCGCGCGCGATGACCGCACGCGCGTTGGTCGCGTCGGGGATCGACCCGGCCGATGTTGCGCGCCGCACCGGCCTCTCGCGCGACGCCCTGGCACTCCTCGCCGGGCTCTCCGCTCCTGCCTCCCGGCAGAAAGCGCCACCCGCGGCACGTCTTTCCTTCTTCCAGCGCCTCCTCGGCCGCGGAAGCGCGAAGCCAGTACGCAGCCAAGTCGCTGCCTGACAAGCGTTTAGCGACTCGGGGCCGATGATGGCCCAGCGGGCATAGCCGTTGCCTTTCATGCGAGTGACTCTCGTTCGGAGCCTCTCGCATGAAGACAGACGGAATCGCCAGCGCCGCACACGCGCTCCGCTACTGGGAGCGGCGTCAGGAAGTCGCGTCGAACAACCTGGCGAACGTCAACACGACCGGCTTCAAGGGGGAGCGTGTCTTCGCCCGCCTCGTCGGCGATGGCGTTCCGGTCCCCGATGCGGCGACCGACTTCACCGCCGGGTCGTATGAGACCACCGGCAACCCGCTCGACGTTGCCACGCGCGGCCAGGACTACTTCGTGGTCAACACGCCGAATGGCGAGCGCTGGAGCCGCGGCGGCGCCTGGAGCGTCGACGCACAGGGATACCTGACCGACACCACCGGCAATCGCCTGTTGGGGGAGAAGGGAGCGATCAAGGTCGCTGGCTCCGCCGTCGCCATCGACCGCTCCGGATGGGTCGTCGTCGACAACATCAAGATCGACCGCCTCCGCATCGAGAAGCCGGCCACCGGCGCCGTCCTGCAGCACGAAGGGGGGACGCACTTCATCCCTGATGCCGGAAAGCAGACGGTCGCGTACGCCGACCGCGACATCCGCCAGGGAGAACTCGAGGGGAGCAACGTCAACACGCTCTCGTCGCTCGTCGACCTGATCTCGATCCAACGCAACTTCGCCGACGCCCAGAAGGTCCTCTCGACCCTCGACGGCATCCGCAGCACGATCGTGAACGAGTTGGGCAAGGTTCCTGGTTAGGCGCCTTAGCACCTCCCGTCCCCCGTCCCCCGTCTCCCGTCTCGAGTCCCATGAACCCCGCCCTCCGCACGTCCGCCACCGGCATGATGGCGCAGCAGATCCGCACCGAGGTGATCGCCAACAACCTGGCGAACGTGAACACCACGGGCTTCAAGGGTTCGCGCGCGCACTTCGAGGATCTCCTCTACCAGACGGTGCAGGGAGCCTCGGTCGTCGGGAATCCCGATACGAACACGATGCCGGCCGTGCAGGTCGGACGCGGCACACGCCTCGCCTCGGTGCAGCGCCTGCACTCGCAGGGCGCCGTCGAAGAGACCACGCGCCCGCTCGACCTGGCGATCGAGGGCGAAGGCTTCTTCCAGATCCAGATGCCGAACGGATCCATCGCCTACTCGCGCGACGGATCGTTTGGCATCTCCGACACCGGGACGCTGATCACCAGCGGCGGCTACGCCGTCGTCCCCGGCATCAAGGTCCCGACCGACGCCACCGAGCTCACGATCTCGACGACCGGCAAGATCTCGGTCTCGGTCGGCGGCAACACGGTGGAGAAGCAGGAGCTCGGCCAGCTCGAGCTCGCGCGCTTCATGAATCCGTCGGGGCTCCAGTCGTTAGGTGAGAACCTGTACGCCGAGACTCCGGCCTCGGGGCAACCCACCGTGGGCTTCCCGGCCGACGAAGGGATGGGGCGCATCCTGCAGGGGCATCTCGAGTCGAGCAACGTCGAGATCGTCCAGGAAATGGTCGACATGATCACCGCGATGCGCGCCTACGAGATCAACTCGAAGGCCATCAAGAACGCCGAGGAGATGATGTCCACCGCCAACAACATGATCCGCTGATGGCGATGCGCCTGCGCTCTCGCTGGTTCCTCCTCCTCGTCGTGCAGCTGGCGGTCGCGATGGCCTCCGGGCGGTCGCCGCTGTCGGCGCAGGAGGGGGGACCCGCGCGCTGCGGCACCGACTCCGTCGAAGTCGCGGTCGCGGCGCGCGCGCTCACGCGCGGGGAGACGCTCCTTGCCGGCGACATCGCCATGCGCTGCGTTGCGGCCGACGGGCGCTTCGCCCGTCGCCAGACGCCGGTCGCCCCCGGATGGCTCGTCCGCCGCATCATGCGCGCGGGCGAAGTCCTGCGCGCTCCCGCCGTCGCGCCGGCCCCGCTGGTCGCCGCCGGCCAGACGGTGACGTTCACCGTTCAGGAAGACGGCCTCGCGCTCACGCTCGACGGCATCGCCCCGGTCGCCGGTTCGTTAGGCGACACCATCCCCGTTCGTCTCGGCGCGCGGCGCCGCGTCACCGGCGTCGTCGCCGGCCCGGCGCACGTTGTCGCCATTGCTTCTTCGAGGAATCCATGATCCACCACTGCGACGTCGTGGCCACTCCACGAAAGGTCACCATCATCCCGACCGTGCCCGCCCCCGACCGGGGACGCACGGTCGGCGCCTGGGTCGGCGCCCTCTCCACGCTCCTCCTCCTCCTGAGCGTCGTCGCCGCCTCGCTCGGCGCGCAGGGCACGCCGCCGCGCGCCGATTCGGCGAAGGCCGCCCCCACGCGCAACATCGCGTGGACGTCGAGCCGCCGGAGCTACGTCGTGGGCGACATCATCAAGGTCGTCGTCGACGAGTACGCGCTCGCCTCGGCCAACAAGGACAACAGCGCGAGCGCGTCGCGCCGCCGCTCGCTCGATCTCGGGATCAGCCCCCCAAGCACTGGAAGCGGGACGCCCGGGCTGGGCAACATCGACGCCTCGTACGGCGCGGGCGACGGGAGCACCACCAACCAGAAGGGCAACGCCACCCGCAACACGCGCTATGCGGCGGAGATCGCGGTGCGCGTGGTCGCGGTTCAGCCCAACGGAATGCTGCAGGTCAAGGGGACCAAGCTGATCGACGTGGACAAGAACAAGACCACGCTCACCCTCGCCGGCTTCGTCAGCCCCATCGACGTCAATTCGAGCGACGTCGTCGGGTCCGACCACATCGCCGACATCCAGCTCGCCTACGCGGCGAAGGGATCGCTCGGCAAGCCCAAGTCGGGCATCGTCACCAAGATCCTCGGAATCTTCTGGCCATGATGCGATCACGCCCACGCCTGCGACGGGCGTTCCGGCTCCTTCTCATCGCCGCCTCGTGCTTCGGCACGCAGGCGGCGCTCGCGCGGACGGCGCTGGCGCAGGGCGTCCCGATTCGCGACCTCGTCATCGACGACCAGGGCGTTCCCGTCCGCCTCGTCGGCTATGGCCTCGTGACCGGCCTGAGTGGCACGGGCGACAACACCAACAGCGGGCGCGGGTCGCAGCAAACGGTGCAGTCGGTCGCCAACCTGCTGCGCCGCTTTGACGTCGTGGTCCCCGCCGAATTTCTCCGCACGCGAAACGTCGCTGCGGTGCTCGTGACTGCCGAAGTGTCGCCGTACCTCCGCCCCGGCGGCCGCTTCGAGGTGCAGGTCGCCTCGGTCGGTGACGCTCGCTCGCTGCGTGGCGGCGTGCTCTGGATGACGCCACTCATCGCCGAAGTGGGAGGGCAGCCGCTCGCCACCGCGCAGGGGCCGCTCTACGTCGACGAGAACGACGCCGTGCGCCGTCGCATCGGCTTCAACGCGGCCAGCTCGCGCATCGCCGCGGGCGGCGTCATCGAGGCCGATCTCCCCCGCCCCAAGTTCGAGGCAAGCACGCGCCTCGTCCTTCGTGAGCCCGACATCGGACTCGCATCGAAGATCGCCGCGACGATCGACTCGGTCGTCGGACAGGGGAGCGCCAAGGTGGAAGATCCGGGGGCAATTTCGATCACCGCGAAGGACAGCGCAGGGGGCGGACCGGCGGCAGTTCTTGCCCGTATCCGCGACCTCAAGGTCGAGGTGGCGCGTGTTGCCCGCATCGTCATCGACCAGCGACAGGGGACCATCGTCGCCGGGGGCGATCTCACCCTCGGTCCGGGGGTGGTGAGCATTCAGGGACTCACACTCTCGATTGGGCCGGCACCTGCCGATACTGCTCAGCAGGGAACCGGAGGGCAGGTACGCGTACCGACCGGGGCCACCGTGCAGCAACTGGCGGCGGCATTGTCGGCCGTTCGCACACCGGCTCACCAGGTCGCCCAGATCTTCGAAGCGCTCAAGCAGGTCGGCGCCATTTCCGCAGAGGTTGTCGCGCGGTGACGAACATCAATGAAGCTCAACCCGTCAGCACGGCGCTCCCCGACCGGGACCAGCGCCTGAAGAAGGTCGTGGGGCAGCTCCAGGGTGTCTTCGTGGAGCAGCTCTTCAAGGCCATGCGTGAGACCGTGCCCACCGACGGCGTAACCGATGGTGGCCCCGGCGAAGCGATGTTCAGCGGAATGATGGACCAGCACCTCGCCGACGAGCTCCCCGGCCAGTGGGAGCGTGGCATCGGCGACGCGCTCTACCGCCAGCTGCATCCGCAGCTCGCGCGCGCGAACGAAGCGTCCAGCGCGTCCAGCGCGTCCAGCGCGTCCAGCGCGTCCAGCGCGTCCAGCG
>CAZWVG010000262.1:0-7948 GCA_964637355.1 uncultured Gemmatimonadaceae bacterium | reverse complement strand
GCGGAGCGCCTGCGCGCGATCGCCGACGACGCCGGCGACCAACGCGAGCGCCTTGGCTGGCGTCGCGGCCTCGGGGCGGCGTGGGCTCGCACGCCACTGGTGCGCCGTATCGGCAGCGAGCGCGAGGACGTCGCGCATCATGCCGTGCGCGCGGATGGCAAACTGCGTGGTGTGTACACCGACGGCGAGCCCTCCGGCTCCGGCATCGATGTAGTAACGGGTGAGCGCCCGCTGGCGCCGCTCGTCGATCGTGCGGTGGGCGGTGAGGGCGAGTGGATGCGCCGGGATCACCTGGCCGGCCAGGAGGTGCTCGCGTAGTGCGTCCACTCAGAAGCTCCCGTCGCGGCGCTCGAAGCGCGTCGCCTTGCCGAGCGTGCGCCCGCCGCCACGCAGCCACTCGGCGACCCACGCCACGAGCGTCGCCGGATCGATCGTCGGCGGGCCGACGAGTCCCTGTGCGCGTGTCGTGTCGCTCAGCAGCGCATCGCGTCCCTCCATCCCGACAAAGTGTGGCGTGCACCCAAGGCGCTCGCCGATTTCGAGCGCGGCGGAGCGCACCGAGAGTCGCGTCGGTCCGGTGATGTTGAGCGCCAGCGGTGGCGCGCCCGCCAGGGGCAACGCCGCCAGCGCCGCAGCGTTGGCGTCGCCCTGCCAGATGCAATTCACGTAACCCATCGCGAGGTCGATCGGCGAGCCATCGAGCAGTCGCCGCGCGATATCCACCACGACGCCGTAGCGCAGGTCGACTGCGTAGTTGAGCCGCAACAGGACACTGCGCGTCCCCCAACGTTGCGCAGCGTCCTCGAACACGCGCTCACGCCCCACGCACGACGCGGCGTACTCCCCCACCGGCGCGAGCGCATCGCCTTCGCGCGAGCCCGGTCCGTCGACCGGGGTGAGCGGGTAGACGTTGCCCGTGGAGAAGGCGACGAAACGCGACTCGCGGAAGCGCGCGACGACGCGCGACGGGAGGACAGTGTTGGTCATCCACGTGAGCGCCGGCGCATCACGCGTCCCGAACTTCTGCCCGGCCATGTAGATGACGTTGGGTGCATCGGGCAAACGATCGACTGCACCCGGTTCGAGGAGATCGGCACGGACGATCTCCACCCCCGCCGCCTCGAGTCGCGCGGCGTCGGCCGCGTTCCCCCAGCGCGAGACGGCGATCACCCGCCTCTCGTCGCCGATCGCAGCCGCGGCGCGTTGCGCCATCGCGGTGAGCGAGGGCCCCATCTTCCCGCCGGCCCCCAGGACGAGCACGTCGCCCGGCGTGGCGCGCAGCGCCTCGATCGCCCGCTCGGTCGGGCGACTGAGGCGCTCCTCCAGCTCCGCCTCGCTGCGCGGGGCGGTGCCGGACGCGAGTGCCGCTCCCGACTCGCTCACGCCGCCGGCGATCCTCCACCGGCCGACTCGGTCAGCGGAGCGGGTGGGGCAGGATCGACGGGTACCAGCACCTCGGCGGCGAGGGCACCGTCGAAGGCGATGAGCTTGTGGCTCGCATCGCAGAAGGGCTTGCGCTTGGAGGCTCCGCACCGGCACAGCGCCACGTTCTTCCCCTCGGGGAGGCGAATGGGCGTCCCCTCGTGGTCGGTAAGGGCAAGGCGCTGGGCGTCTTCGAGGGCGATGAAAAGCGGACCGTTGTGCTTGATGCGGATGGGAAACGACGACATGACGCGATGACTGGATGACGGGAAGAAGCGCAGAAACGGGATCGGAATGTCCCCGACTGCGCCGCGCGACGAAAGCCCTTATGGTGATCGTTAATTTTTCATGACTTTGCGTTATCTTCGCGCAGCCCCTTCACCCCGCTTTCACTCCCGCGCCCGCTCGACCATGTCACGTCGCTTGTCACTCTTCACTCTCGGATCGCTCGTCTCCTGCCTGTCGGCCGGGGCGGAGGCGCAGGACGCACGCGCCGAAAGCGCCGCCGATTCGGCAAGAGCGCGCCTCGCGCCCATTACGATCACGGCCCGCGGCTCCGATCGCTCCACCATCAGCATCCCCCTTGCGATCACCATCGTCGACCGGGAGAAGCTCCACCGCACGCGAGGCTATGGGTTGGACGAGGCGTTGTCGTCGGTTCCCGGCGTTCTCGCCCAGTCTCGCTATGGAAACTCCGACGTGCGCATCGTGATCCGCGGCTTCGGTGCGCGTGGGGCGGGCGATCGCTCGAACGCGGGGACTTCGCGCGGGATCCGCGTCCTGCTCGACGGCTTCCCGGAGACCGAACCGGATGGCCGTACCTCGTTCGACGGGATCGACCTGGGGGCGGCCGAGCGAATCGATGTGGTGCGATCCAACGCGTCGGCGCTCTGGGGGAATGCAGCTGGGGGGCTGGTCGCCGTGTCGACAGTCCCGACGTTCGAGAACAGCGGCATCTCGGCCGAGCTGGCGACGGGGAGCTACGGGCTCAATCGCGTGGTGGTGCGCGCCGGGAGCGACGTGGGCTCGGGGCGCGTCTTCAGCTCCTTCACCAATACCACCTTCGACGGCTATCGCGTCTCGTCGGACTCGCGCCGCGCGCTTCTCAATCTCGGCTACACTGCGACGCTCGGCGACGGAACCGACGTGGGGGTCTTCGCGATGGGCTCGAACAACTACTTCAGTATTCCGGGACCGCTCACCCGCGCCGAGGCCGAGGCAGATCCCGAGCAGGCGAACGCGACGTACGCCTCGCGGCGCGAGCGGCGCTACAACCGGCTCGGCCGGCTCGGCGCATCGGTCACGCACCGCTTCGGCGAGGCGAACGAGGTCGGCGGGATGCTGTACGTCAACCCCAAGTATCTGCAGCGCTCGGAGCGCGGGACGTTCCGCGACTTCACGCGCTACCACACCGGCGGGAACTTCACCTACCAGAACCGGGCAACGCTCTCGCCAACTGTGCGAAGCCGATTCCTGGCCGGGGCCGACGTGGCGTACCAGGACGGCGCGATCCTCTTCTACTCGCTCACGACCGACGGCGAGCGCGGGACGACGATCCGTGACAACAAGCGCGAAGGAGCGGCGAACTTCGGCGCCTTCGTGACCGAGGAGATGGACCTCGGGGAGCAGTGGACGGCCTCGTTAGGTGCGCGCTACGACGACATTCGCTACATCGCCCGCTCGTTCATCAACCCGAAGCTCAACGACCAGCGCTCCTTCACGCGGGTGACGCCCAAGATCGGGCTCACCTTCCGGGCATCGCCGACGCAGGCCTTCTACGCGAACGTTGGGGGTGGGGTGGAGGCACCAGCGGGGAACGAGACGGATCCGGTGGGGACATTCGGGCAGGACACGCTGTACGGAATCAACCCGCTCCTCGACCCGATCCGCTCGACGACCGTGGAGGTCGGGACCAAGCAGATCGTCTTTAGCTCGGGCGGGGCGCTGCGCCAACTCTCCTACGACGTGGCGGCGTACCAGACGAACGTGCAGAACGAGATTGTCCCGTATCGCGGCGGACGCTTCTACCTCACGGCCGGCGAGGCGCGGCGCCGCGGGCTCGAGCTTGGGCTCGATGCGCGCGCTGCCGGCGGTGTGCTGGTGGAGACCGCGCTCACCTTCTCCCGCAACACCTACGAGAAGTACCTGGTGGACTCGGTGCACTACAACCCGGCGAAGGCAGGCGTGTTTGCCGACTATTCGGGAAATCGCGTCGTGGGTGTCCCCGACGTCTTCGGCTCGCTCACGGTCGGCATCGCCCCTCCCGCGTTGCGTGGCCTGGCGTGGCGCGTGGTCACACAGGGCTTTGGGAAGTACTACGCCGACGATGCCAATCGCGTCATCGTGCCTGGGTACGCGATCGTCGGGACGACGTTCTCGCTCGACCGCCCGGTTGCGTTAGGCGGCGGCGTCGGTGTTCGCGGGTTCGTGGCGATCAACAACCTGGGCGACCGCCGCTATCTCGCCTCGGCCTTCCTCAATCCCGACGTGGTCAACAACGTTCCGGTCGCCTTCGAGCCGGGGCTGCGGCGCAACGTGGTGATCTCGCTCTCGCTCTCGCGCACGAACTAGCGCGAGGGATCGGGGTCGAACGCGCGCCCCCCGCGACGCTCGCGGGGGGCGCGTGGCGCATCGGCGGCCGTCGACGGCGCGCCTAACGCCGGCGGCGAGGGGAAACGCGCCCTACCAGAAGAAGCGCCGGAGCCCGGTCGCGTCCTTGCGACGCATGCGCCAGTAGATCAGGAGGCCGCTGATGGTGAGGGCTGCGAGGCAGAGCGCCCACCCCATCGCGAAGACGAGACCACCGTCGCCGAACGCCTCGCCACTGTGCAGGCGATAGAGGAGCGGCTTGTCGGCATACGCTTCGGTCGAGAGCAGTTCTCCCGTCCTGGCGCTCACCACGAACTTGCGATCCTCGCCACCGGTTGGCTTCCCCGTGAAGATCGCGATGGTCGGCTGGTCGCCCTTGAACTGCATCTCGATCTTGTCGATCGGCATGCTCCCGTCCTTTGCCGCAACCGCGGCGAGCGCCTTCTGAATCGGCTCGCTCCATTCGGGTGCCGGCGACGACGTGGTCATGGGGCTGACCAGGTCGCGCGTCCGCTCGCGTAGCGCTTCATCCTCACCAAAGAATTCAGTCCCGGCCACGAAGAAGCCGGTGATCGACGCGAACAGGAGGAAGAGCGCGGCGGGAAAGCCGATCCAACGGTGCCAGCGGCGCCAGAATGCAGGGGTCATGGAGAGCGGACGGGGGACGGGGGACGGGGGACGGGAGGTTAGACGCGGAGTGTATCCGGGCGCCAGTTCACGATGGCCTGCTTGATCTGCGCCGGCTTACCAAACTCGCCGTTGCGTACACGGCGATAGAGAGCGGGGAGCTCGGCGTCCGAGGCGAAACGAAGGGCGATGAACTGCCGCCGGTCGAGCGACGCAATGCCGGCGTGCTCCTCCGGCGGGAGGAGTCGCTGCAGCCGCAAGGTTTCCTCGAGACGAATCAGGCGATCCTGCACCGTGATGGCCTGGGAGCGCCCGAGTGCGATCCCCAGCCAGAGGCCGAAGGCGAGGATGGTGCCCCAGAGGCTCGCGCCAGTCGGCTCGTGCACCAGGTCGCGCGCATGCAGGAAGAGGTTGATGGCGAGAATCGGCGACGCAACAAAGTGGAACGCGGGGTTCCAGCGCGTGTGACTCTTGAAGCTCTGGGACATGGGGGCTCCGGAGAAAGGGCGCGCGATCAGAGACGGGACGGACAGGCGAAACGTTGACGCTCGCGGAGGTTCGCGAAAGCTCGCGGACGCTCGTCGTGAAGCAGGGCGCGCGATGCGTTAGGCAGGATGCGGCGTGCTGGCGGTCGGCGCCGCCGGTTCATCGGATGCCTGGTCGGCGGCTGCGCGGGCATATCGCTTGAGACGGGCGACGATCGCCTCAAGCCCGACCTCACGCGTCCCCAATCCCACGCTGTGCATCACCACCCGCACGAAGTCGGCGGGGATCGCCAGCGTCGTCGATGGCGGTTCGCCGTTCACCGCCTGAAAGACGAGGCTCAGGAAGGCGGCCACCGTAGGCGATTGGCGCACGTCGATGTCGGCGTGAAATCGGATGCGCCCGTTCTCGACCTCGGGAAAGAGGCGAACGGGCGTTTGGCATTCGGGGACCGAGAACGCCTCGTCGGCGATGTCGCGATACCGGTCGGGGAGCGGCTCGAGCTTGCGCGCGTACGACACGAGCGCAGCCATCTTTTCCTCTCGCCCGAGCGACTCGAATCGCCGCAGTACCTTCTGCAGTGCAGGAGGAATGGATGGGGACGGTGAAGGCATCACCCAAGCCTAACCACGCAACGGCGTCGTGCCAGTGCCGGGGCTCGACGCCGATGTTGCCACGTGGGGGGTGGCATGCGTGCGTGCGCACGGAGAATGTACGGGATCAACATCCATTGCTCCCCGAATCCTCAGCCCCGCGCATCATGCCCACTCGTCACGCATCGGCCACCTGGGAAGGCGGCCTCAAGACTGGCAAGGGAACGTTCACCGGTGAGTCCGGTGTCATCAGCGGCAACGTCTCCTTCGTGACGCGCTTCGGCGACGAGAAGGGTTCGAACCCGGAAGAACTCCTCGCGGCTGCCGAGGCAGCGTGCTTCAGCATGGCGCTCAGCGCTGGTCTCGAGGGGAAGGGCTTCCCCGCGACGCGCGTCGATACCAAGGCGGCGTGCACGGTGGAGCGCGTGAACGAGGCGTTCACCGTCACGACCATGAAGCTCACGGTTCGCGCCACCGTCCCTGGGATCTCGAAGGAGGATTTTCAGGCGGTCGCCGCGGCCACGAAGGAAGGCTGTCCGATTTCGAAGGCCATCAAGGGGAACGTTGCCCTCGAACTCGACGCCGAGCTCGTCTGAAGGCACGTCGTCTCGCCGGTAGTCGCTGGTCACGCACGCGATCAGCGCCGTCCGGACTCCGACGCCTGATTGTGAGGTGAGCGCTCGCGCGCGCTGAGCTCTCCGAGCAGCGCCGCGACGCCGACGTGCACGCTGGTGCGGCTGACGTCCTGCGACAGGACGCGCCGCACCTCGGCGAAGAGCGCCCGGCGCCCCGAGCCGACGCGAAGGCGCGCCCCCCCGCCGACCAGGAGGCCGAAGTTGTTGGTGTTGTACCTCGTGTCGATCGCCAACGAGCCGAAACTACTGGAAAGGACGTGCACCCCGAGCCCGGTCAGCGCGTACGGCGTGAAGCCAGACGCAGGGGAATTGGGGTGGAAGGCGAAGGCGATCGTCCCCGACAGGTCGCGAAAGTTGTTGCGGTACGTCCGGTTCTCCGACTGTACGTACTCGGACTTCGGGAACGAGAGGAGGTATTCGACGTCGGCGAGGAGTCGAATGCGCGGTGTCGCGACATGTCCGAAGTCGACGGCGCCGTCGATCGAGAGGCCGTGATAACCGCGTTGGATGCTGGAATAGCCCGCGTTCGCTGCAATGGCACTGACGGCGGCGAGACCGACGCGAGTGCGAGACGAAAGGGAGTCGCCCTGCGCGTGTACCGTCGAGGCGACGCCGAGCAGCGAAGCGAGGATGAGCAGGGAAAGGCGACGACGCATCGGCCATAAGTTAGCGGATGCTGACGCAGGTCGCCGCGTGACGACGCCATCGTATTGGTGGTCTTCTGCGCGGATGCTGCGACGTCACGCGCGCTGCCGGGTACTGAGGGACGGCGCGGGGGTACGAGCGAAAGCGGTCTGGTAGGCGTAGCAATCGGAGGAGCGCGAGAGTCGGATGCAACGGACCTGGCTTCACGGGATGTCACGCGCGACGTGGGTGGTCGCGGCGACGGCGGTCGCGCTTGGCGCGGGCGTGGTCGCTGTCGTGCGTACGCCCATGTCGCCACGCCGGCCGGAAATCGCGCACGAGCTTTCGTTAGGCGCGCGCTGGGCCGACTCGGTCGAAGGGGCACTCTCGCACCAGTCGGCGCGCGAAATGTCGCCCGGTGCGGTGATGGCCGCGCTCTACCTCGAGCGCCTGCGCCTCGGCGTGGGGAGCCCATTTCGCCTGGTCGACTACGTGCTGCGCGACCCGCTCATTCCCGAAGCATCGCGCCGCCCACTCGCCGAGGCGATCCTCGCGCGCACGCAGTCGGGGGCGAGTTACGCCACGCCGCCCGAGGCGCTCTCGCTGATCGCGGTGCATCCGGTCGACGGGACGGGATTGCTGCACCGCGAATTCATGGAGTCGGTCACGACGGGAAATCGCTCGCCGCGGGTCGCCGAGCTGGCCCTGCGCCTCGCCTATACCGTGGGAACCGCATCGGGCGCAGTGTCGCATCGCGCGCCGGCCGTTGCGCTCGCGGCGATCGCACAGGCGCGCGACCGCGCGCTGGCGATGCGCGATGTCGATGCGCTGGTCGCCGAAGCGCGCCGGCAGCGTATGGAGGCGGTCGACCTCGTCCCGCTGTGGCGCGCGGCGCGCCGATTCGGCGTCGAACGTCCGCTGGTCGATCCGCCGGCACCCGGAGACGAGGCGGCAGCAGTGCGTCTCTTGCCGCTG
>CAZWVG010000261.1:0-7994 GCA_964637355.1 uncultured Gemmatimonadaceae bacterium | reverse complement strand
CGGGCGCGTCGGGCGCGTCGGGCGCGTCGGGCGCGTCGGGCGCGTCGGGCGCGTCTACTTCTGCCAGGGGGAGAGGTCGCGCGCCAGCGACTGGAGCATCGCCGGCGGGAGCGCGACGGTGACACGTCGCCCCTTGTCCACGTCGGCGATTTCCATGCTGTACGTCGCGCCGGTGTTGGCAAAGTCCGACGGAAGGAAGACGTAGACCCCGGCGTTGGGGACGGTCTTCCTGTCACGCTTGTACGCGTCGACGTTGCTCACCGCCGCGATGCGCTGGCTCTCGAGCGGGACGATCGGCGCCCCGTCGCGGGTGAGCGCCATCGAGTAGAAGTCCCCCTTCTTCGCATCGAGCGGTTTGTCCGGATGCTCCGGGAAGGCTGCCTTGTCGGGGGAGATGACGAAGACCACGACTGCCCGGCGCTCGGCGCGATACGCGCGCCACGCCCCCCACTGCATCAGCGGGTCGGCAGCCGAGCGCACCGGCGTCGACGGGATGGCGAACGGGTTATCCTCGGCGCTCGGCGGCGCCGACTGTGCGACGCGCCAGGCGAGCACCTGCGGCGACATCGCCAACACGTCGTACCCGCCGGACTGCACGCGATACGGTGCGAGGTCGACAGCGCGACCTTCGGCGGCGGCGATGTCGGACGCCGGCACGCTCCGTAGCGGCCAGGTACGATACACCGTATCGTTTGGGGTCACCTTCGCTGCGGCGACTCGCGCCGCGGCGGCTCCCGCCCGCATCGTTGACGCGGTGACGACAGTGACCGCATTGCGCCGCCGCGTGACCAGGCCAAGCACCTCGCCCGAGCGCGGGTCGAAGAGCGGGGCGCCGATGGCACTTGTGGCGAGGGGAGACGCGGTGGTGAGCGCGGTTCCGGTGTGCGTGGCAACGACCGTGACCTGCGGCGCCATGACGGCGCGGCGGACGACCGGGAGGGCGAGCAGCGTATCGCCCGCAGCGACGGCGACCGTCGGCGCGGACTCGGTGGCCACGGCGAGCGGCGCGCAACGCTTGCAGCTGCCGGGAGCAATCAGGAGCGCGGCGATCCCACTTGCCTCGTCGGTCGATACCACCTCGGCGCGCACCGTGTGGTCGGCATCGACATAAAGCGACACCGGCTCGTTACGCGTGATGAGTGACGACGACGTGAGGAGGAGTCCGGACGAATCGACGAGGAAGGCAGTCCCGCGCCCGTTGCCGCTGGCGAAGGCGAGGACGCCGTTGCGGGCGCGCTGGAGGCGCGCGCTGTCGGCGGTGACCGCGACCGGCGCCGAGTCGGCGGGGACGGCAGCATCGGCGAGCGTCGAATCGGACGCGGAGTCGGACACCGCTGGCGCCGGAGGCGCGGTCGCCGTGGTCGTCTCGCCCTTTGAAAAGGTGAGATAGCCGATCACGCCTATCGCGAGAACGGCGGCGACCGCCGCGGGGATGCGCCACGCTCCACTCCGGGACGTCGCCGGCCCGGCCGCCACCTGTGGTGACAGCGCCGCGGCACTCACGGCATCGCGTTCGCTTCCAATCGTTGGAGAACGCTCGGCGACCGTCGACGCTGAGGCAGATACCGGGACGGCAACAGGGGCGCGCGTCGGCGTCGACTCGGGGGAGCGATCCGGCGCCGACGCCGGCGGAGCGACGGCGGCCGGTGTCTCCTCCGTGATCCCGGCATAGGCGGTGGCGTCGCCCGCGAGCGGAGGACGCACGATGGAGTGCGACTCGCTCGGCGGCGTCACGAGCCCAACTGACCGCTGCCGGGACGGTGGGGTCACCTGCCCGGTGCTCCCCACCGCGCGCATCGAACGCACCGGCGTGGCCCCGTCGATGATCATCCCGCCGCGACTCGGCGTGGCCATGCTCTGCGACAGCAGGACCAGGTACGCCTGCTCCTCCTCCGTCAGCGGCAACTCGGCGATCGCCCCATCGAGTTCGGCGGCGAATTCGAGGGCATCGGCGTGACGCAGCGCCGGATCGACGTTGAGCGCCTTCTCGAAGGCCGCCTGCAGCGCCGGCGGCCAGGCGATCGACGGGAGCACGTCGACGAGCGCCGCCGGCTTGTGCATCAGGCGGGCGAGGAGGACGTCGGTCGTCGCGCCACCCTTGAACGCGTTGTGTCCGGTGAGAACGCGGAAGGCGATCAGTGCCAACGCGTAGATGTCCGACCGTTCGTCGAGCGGGTCCCCCGTCAGCTGCTCGGGACTCATGTAGTCCGGCGTCCCGAGGATCATCCCCGTCGAGGTGAACTGCTGCGTTCCGCTGTTCATCACCCGCGCGATGCCGAAGTCGACGAGCTTCACCACGTCGGTCCCCGCGCGCGTGCGGGCGACCATGATGTTGTCCGGCTTGAGGTCGCGGTGGAGGATCCCCATCCCGTGCGCGGCGACCAGCGCCGCGGCGGTCTGACGCACCAGTTCGGCCGCGCGCACCGTGTGCAGCCGCCCTTCGCGATCGAGGATGTCGGAAAGCGGCTCGCCCGGGACGTACTCCATCGCGAGATAGATCGTCCCGTCCGACGTTTCGCCGAAGTCGTAGACCTGCGCGACGTTGGGGTGGGAGATCTGCGAGGCGTTTTCGGCCTCGCGGTGGAATCGCGAGACCGCGATCGCGTCGTTCGCCATCCACGATCGCATCAGCTTGATCGCCACCTTGCGCTTGATGCGCACGTGCTCGGCGAGGTAAACCTCCCCCATCCCCCCTTCGCCCAGCCGCTGCTGCACGAGATAGCGGTCGGCGAGGACGGTACCGATCAACGAGTCGCCGGAGGCCGAGTCGGTGGAAATGAGCGTCGCCCCGTCGACCGTGCAGAACCGGTCGTCGTCACCATAGGTCTTGCCGCATTGGGGGCAGGAGCGCACGCCTTTTCTGAGAAGACGAGAGGACGAGAAGACGAGAGGACGAGAGTGCGGCGGGAGGGCGGGCCGGACTGGGTGCAAAGATAGGGCCGGGGGATACGCGGCAGGAGGGTAGGGAGATCGCTGACTCGTGGTTGCCCGCGGGCGGCACTCTGGCTGATTCCGATCGGTCTTTCGCGTGTCGTCGCCGCACGGGATGTGCGGTTCACCCCGCAATTGCGGCCTCTCGGCGAACGATTCGTGCTTTTTGCCGCCTCGAGGGGTACGATAGAAGCTGTGCTTGTTGGCTATCACCCCCCGGATGCCACGCGCGCCCGCAGCTCGCGGAGGAGGTCACCATGAACCTGATGTGTGCAGGACAGCCCGTGGTTCGTGGGCGCTGGTCTGCAGTGCTCGTCGTCTCGTGCCTGATGGCAGGTGCGCTGCAGGGACAGGAAGGACAGGTCGGGACGGGCGGAGTGAAAGGAACGGTCAAGGACTCGACCGGGTTCGCCGTCGAAGGGGCGCAGATCTTCGTCACCGGGTCGTCGCTCGCCGGAGAGAGTGGGGCGAAGGGTGAGTTTGTCCTCGCCAAGTCCAACGCCGGACCGCTGACCATTCACGTGCGCCGGCTCGGATTCTCCCCCGATTCGGTCACGGTGAACGTACTGGCCGGGACGACCGTCGAGACTGTGGTCACGCTCCGGCGCCTCGCGCTCCAACTCAATCCCGTGGTGGTGACCGGGCGGCGTGAGATCACCGGGCGCATGGCCGGCTTCTATCAGCGCATGTCGCGCGGCAACGGCCACTTCATCACGCGCGAGCAGGTCGAGAAGCGAAATCCCGGCAACATGACGGACCTCTTCCGCATGGTCCCCGGCGTGCGGGTGGAATCGCGCGGTTTCACCAACCAGGTGCGGTTCCGCGGCGGGCGCTGCCCCCCGCTCACGTGGCTCGACGGCTCGCCGCTCTACGCCGGGGAGTTCGACCTCGATTCGGTCGACCCGCGCACCTTCGAGGGGATCGAGATCTACAGTGGCGCAGCGAGCGTCCCCGCCGAGTTCCAGGGGAATCGCTCGGTGAGCAGCGCCTGCGGCACGATCGTGCTCTGGTCCCGACAGGGCGAGCTACGCCCCAAGAAGCGCAAGAAGGGGGATCCCACGCCGGCGGCGCAGATCGCGGCGATGGTGGAGCAGCTCTCGGTGTTTACGGCGCAGCAGGTCGACCAGCCGGCGCGCGTGGACTCGTCGCAGCTCGTGCGCCCGATTTACCCCGATTCGGCCTACCTCGCGATGCAGCCCGGGCGCGTCCTCGCCGAGTTCGTGGTCGACGCCAGGGGAGACGTGAACCTCGACACCTTCAACGTCGTGATCGCGTCGCACGAAGCGTTCATCAATCCGGTACGATTCGCCCTCAAGGACCAGAAGTTCTTCCCCGCGATTCGCAAGGGAAAAGCGGTGCAGCAGGTGGTGCAGCTCCCCTTCACCTTCCTCCCCGACTCGACGGCAACCCGGCGGCGTTAGGCGCGCGAGAGGTCGCGCGCCCGCTGGCCGGCCCGCATCCACTCCGGGACGTCGACCGCCATTCCCATGGTGTGGTATCCCTTGTCGACGTACAACGTCGTCCCGGTGATGCCATTGGCGAGCGGTGAGGCGAGGAAGGTCGCCGCGTGCGCCACTTCGGCGGCGGTGAGCGCCTCGGGAATCGGCGTGTTGATCGCACAGTATTCGACGAGCTTCTCCACGATCCCTACCGCGCTCGCTGCACGCGACGCGTAGGGGCCGGCGGAGATCGTGTTCACGCGCACCCCCCACTTGCGCCCCGCCTCGTACGCCAAGGTGCGCGTGTCGCTCTCCAGCGCCGCCTTGGCCGACGACATCCCGCCGCCGTAGCCGTAGATCACGCGCTCGCTCGCCATGTAGGAGAGTGACTGAATCGAGCCGCCGTCGCGGAAATGCGGGCCGAAGCGCCGGATCATCGAGATGAGCGAGTAGGCGCTCACGCTGATCGCCGCGAGGTATCCCGAGCGCGACGTATCGAGCAGGTCGCTCCGAACCTCGGGACCGTTGGCCAGCGAGTGGCAGAGGATATCGAGCGGCTTGTCGCCGAAGTCCGCGGTCATGCGCGCGACCAGCCCTTCGATCGAGAAGTCCCCGAGTTCCTTGTAGCGCTTGTTGTTGCGAACGTCCTCGGGAGCGTCGGCGAGCGTGTCGTATGCCGCATCGAGCGGATAGATGCGCTCGAAGTCGAGCAGCGATCCGTCGGGCATGCGCCGCGAGTCGTCGATCTTTCCGCGCTCGATGAGGTTGCGGAAGATGTTGAGCGCTGGCGGCCAGGTGGCCACGCAGACGGAGGCGCCGGCTTCGGCGAGCGACTTGGCGATGGCGAAGCCGAATCCGTTGTCGTCGGCAACGCCGGCCACGAGGGCGCGCTTGCCGGTGAGGTCGAGGGAAAGCATGCAGGGTATATGTCTCGCCACCGGGGGGACTCGCAAGTCAGCGGCGCGGGAATGACGTACCCGGCGCGCACGCGTGCCTTGCTCCGGTGCACGGCGCATCGCTAAGGTCAGGCAGCGCGACTTCATTCCCCTCCGCATTGACCACCGTCGAGACACCCGCCCTCTCGCTCACGGCGTTGTACGAGGCTCCCCCCTCCCCCGCGCCGACGACCGACGAGGATGCTGTATCGTTCATCACCCTCGCGGCCCGCGCCTACGCCGCCGTCGATGAAGTCCCTGCCCGCACCGAGGAAGGGCTCGAGTTCCTCGCCTCCCGACTCGGCTTCACCGCCGACTGCACGGCGACGGCGACGGCGATTTTCATCACGCTCGGCAAGGGGGAGCGCCGCTGGACCGAGGTGATCCGCGTACGCGCGGCGGGGCCCGACTACACGCGCGCGGTCGCACTGCATCGCGTGCTCGAGCGCGTGGCCAAACTTGAGATCACCCCACGCGACGCCGCCGAGCGCCTGACGACGCTCCTCTCGTGGAAACGCGAGTCGACCGTCGTTCTCGACGTGCTGGCCTGCGCCCTCCTGAGCGCATCGGCCGCACTCCTCCTGCGCGCCGACTTTGTCGAGTTGGGGCTCGTCTCGCTCCTTGGCGCGATGGTCGGGATCGTGTTGCATCTGGTGGCTGGGCGCGCCTCGCTGGAGCCGCTGTCGACGGTGGTGATCGCGGCGATCGCCTCGGCGGCGGCGTTCGGCTTCGACCGGTTGCACCTGGCCGACATCCGTCCCGTGCCGGTGCTGGTGGCGTCGCTGGTGATCCTCCTTCCGGGGTGGCGCCTCACGGTGTCGATGAGCGAGTTGGCGCAGGGGCACTGGACCGCCGGATCGGGACGATTCCTTGCCGCGGTGGTGACGCTCCTGCTGCTCGTGGTAGGGGTGGTCGTTGGGCAGCAGGTGGTGACCGAGACGACGCGCGACAGCCTGGTGCTCACGGCGGCGAGCAACGTCCCGGCGTGGGTGCGCGTCCTGTCGCCGCTCGCCGCTGGGTTGTCGATGACGCACCTCTTCAGTGCGCGCCGGCGCGACACGGGATGGATCATGATGATCTGCGTGGTGACGTCGCTGGCGGCGTACGGCGGCGGACTCTGGTTAGGCTCCAACGCCGGCGCCTTCCTTGGCGCCTTTACCGCGACGGCGGTGAGCGCGATCGTGGCGCGTCGCCTGCGACTCCCCTCGGCAGTGCTGCAGCAGCCGGCGACCGTGCTCCTGGTGCCGGGGACGATCGGCTTCCTCAGCTTCGGATCGTTGGTCGACCAGGACGTGAACCGGGCGATCCAGACCGGCTTCCAGATGCTCTTCGTGGCACTCACGCTGTCTATCGGCGCGCTGCTCGCGCGGGTGGCACTGCGTCCCGTGATGTCCCGCGAGCTGCAACGATGAGCGAGGCGCCGGGGGAGGTCGTGCCGATCGGGAGGGGCAAGGACCTGCCGATCGAGGCGGGCGCGGGGGCGCCGGTCGAGGCGGGCGCGGGGGCGCCGGTCGAGGCGGGCGAGCGGGTGCCCCCGCCCGCGCAGCTCACGCGCACCTTTGCCCGCGGCCTCTGGCGAATCGCCGCAGCCGACGTCTCCAGCGGGAACCGCGTCCAGTTGCTGCGCAACGGTCCCGCGACATTCGCTGCGATGCGCTCGCTCATCGCCGAGGCGCGCGAACGCATCGCCTATGAGGGCTACATCTTCCGCGACGACGAGGTCGGGGAGCGCTTTCGCGATGCGCTCATCGAAGCGGCGAGGCGCGGCGTGCGAGTACGGCTCCTGGTGGACTGGGTGGGGCGCATGGGGACGCCCATGCGCTGCTTTCGCCCGCTTTCCGACGCGGGTGTGGATGTGCGGATGTATTCGCCCCCTGGTTTTCATCGCTGGTTAGGCATTCTGCCACGCGATCACCGCAAGCTGCTGGTCGTCGACGGCGCGGCGGGCGTGACGGGCGGGATCGGGATCGGGAAGGAGTGGAAGCACGGCGTCCTGCGCCGCCGCCGCTCGCCGTGGCGCGACACCGCCGTACGCATCGCCGGTCCCGCGGCCGTCGATCTCGAGGAGTCGTTCGCGCGCATGTGGACCCGGTCCCGCGAGGGGCGGCCGCGCGGGCGGCGCCTTCTCCGCAGTCCGAGTCCCTCGCACCTCGATCCGCAGCTCGATCCCCCGTCACTGGTGGGCATCATCGAGGGAGAGCCCGGGCGCATGCGGGTGTCGCGCGCGCTGCAGATGCAGGCGTTAGGCGCGGAGCGCACGATCTGGATCGCCAGCGCCTACTTCGCGCCATCGCTCGGGCTCGTCGAGGCGCTGGCGGGCGCGGCGCGCGACGGCGTGGACGTGCGCGTGCTCGTGCCATCGCGCTTCGATCACCCGTGGCTCCGCACCATAATCACGCCGTTCTACCAGCGGATGCTGAAGAACGGCGTGCGGGTGTGGGAGTGGCGCGGGGAGATGATGCACGCGAAGACGAACGTGGTAGACGGTCGCTGGGTCCGCGTGGGCTCGACCGACTTCAACCTCCTCGGCGTCGCCATCAACTTCGAGCTGGATGCGGTGATCGAGGACTCGGCGATCGGCGCCGAGGCGGAGGAGATGTTTCTCGAGGACCTGGAGCAATCGCGGGAACTGAGGAAATAGAAGACGATTCCTGGACGACGAGTGTGCTGATGGCGAGAAGACGTGAGG
>CAZWVG010000260.1:0-8082 GCA_964637355.1 uncultured Gemmatimonadaceae bacterium | reverse complement strand
AGGACCGCCGCCGCCTCCTGGTCGCGCTTTCGTGCCGACAACAGGAACGCGAGCGGAAGACGCGCCTCCCAGCACCATCCCGCGCACGCCGAGTCGGGGAGGGTCAGCGCGCCGATAGCCGCCGCGGTGTCGCCGCGGGCGATCGCTTGCAGTCCGGGGATCAGCCGGTTGGGGAAGTTCGGCAGCCTTCCGTTGCTCGCCAGCTGCATGGCGTGCCGCAGGCGCGCGGTGTCGCCACTCAACGACCAGTAGACCGATCCGATGGCGATGCGCTGCGAGGAGTTGGAGTCGGCGAGCCAGCGATCGAAGAGGCGCGACGCGCTATCGGTGGGGGCGGCGCGCAGGAACGAGGCCTCGAAGAGCGGGATCCACTGGCTGGTGTCGGAGAGCGCGAGCGACTGCGCCACGTGTCCGCGCGTCAGGAGCGCCCCCGCGTACGCCATCCGCGCCTCGCGCGAGAGTGCAGCCGGTGCCCGCCCGGCACGCGCCGCTTCGAACAAGGCGCGCGACATCGCCACCTGCGTCTCGGCGGAATCCATCAGCGGGCCGAGCATGCCGTAGGCAGCCTGCAACACCTCCGCGCCGGCCGAGGCAACGACCGAGTCCCCCGAGAGCGTGGTCGCGTGCGTCGTGTCCATGAGTTGCTGGACCAGTCGCACGCTGCGCCCATGCACATCGTTAGGGTCGAGGGCCAGGTAGCGCGCAGCGGAGGTGCGCATGGCGTCGACGTCCTGGTCGTGCGCGGCGAGCTCCATCTGATGGATGTAGGCCGGCGCGAAGGCGGAGTCGAGCGACATGGCGCGCTCGAAGGCGTCGCGCGCCGAGCGCATGGAGCTGCGCGACGGGAGAAGCCAGCGCGTGAAGTGGTACTGCACGTCGCCGAACTTGAACCACATCTCCGGATCGTCGGGAAAGCGGCGCACCCCATCGTCGAGCAGGGTGGTGACGCGTTGGACGAGCTGTGTGTTGTCGCGCAGCTTCTGTGCGGTCGCGGCCAGTTGGAGCGCGGCGAACATCGAGTCGGCGGCGACCAGGAGCGACTCGCGCGGCGTGAGACCGCGATTGAGCGCTCCGGCACGCAACGCGTAGGTATAGCCGTCGTGCGAGAGCTCGAGATCGGTCGTGAGTCGCCAGCTGAGCGCATTGCTCAGGTGGCGGAGGGCGGGGGCGAAGGTGGAGTCGAGTGCGATGGCGCGCTGATAGTGCGCCGCGGCCGAGTCCCAGTCGCTGCGGCGGTAGAACTGCTCGCCCTGCAGGTACGCCTTGAGCGCGGGGAGCGACGAAGAGCCGAGCGACGCGAGTCGCGTGGCGCCGATCGCCCGCGTACGCCCGAGTTCGCGCAGGATCGCGACCGAGAGCGAATCGGCGAGCCGGTCGATGTGCGAGACGTCGTCGCGCAGCTGCACGTCGGTGGCAACGCCGGTCGCCGTCTCGACGATCGTGGCGGAGGCGCGCACCGAATCGCGCCCCGATGCCACGAGGTTGCCGAAGATGGTGATCCCCGCGCCGGTGCGCGCGGCGAGTTCGCGTGCGCCATCGCGATCCATGCGCGACGGGGCGCGTCGGAGCACGACGGTCGGCGGGACGCTCCGGAGCGGTCCTGCACCATCGAGGTTGTTGGAGATCAGGTCGACGAATCCCTCGCGCCAGACGCCGAGCTCCGGGCCCACCACCTCGAATGGGGCGACGGCGACGAGGTCGGGGTTGCTCGATCCCGCGTCGCGCTGCGCGAGGCGCGCGTAGCCGGCGATCGCCAGGAGCAACGCGGCGGCGGCGATCCATGGCCAGCGGCGCGTGGGCGATCGGTACGCCGCGCCGCGTCCGGACCAGGCGGAGCCTAACGACGTGATGAAGGCATCGGCGGTCTGGAACCGATCCTCGGGACGCTTGGCCAGGATGCGGCGGAGCGCGCTGGCCAGGGGGCGCGGCGTGTCGTGGCGCAGCGATTCGACCGGGCGCGGGGCGCTGTTGAGGTGCGCCGACATCACCTCCATCGGCGAGCTCCCGGTGAAGGGCGGGCTCCCCGTCAGCATCTCGTAACCGATCACGCCGAGCGAATAGAGATCGGAACGTCCGTCGATCGCACTCTCCCCCGCCGCCTGTTCGGGCGACATGTACCCCGGCGTTCCGACCGCCATCCCGTGCTCGGTGAGCCTGGTGTCGCCCCCGTCCGGCACGGGAGTGTTAGGGCGCATGAGGACCGCGGAGATCCCGAAGTCGGCGAGGATCGCGTGCCCGTTGGAGAGGAGCACGTTCTCGGGCTTCACGTCGCGGTGCACGATCCCCCGCTCGTGCGCGAAGGCGAGGGCGCTCCCCAACTCGGCGAGGATGCGCACCACGTCGTCGACCGGGAGGCGCCCCTCGCGCCGCAGTCGGTGGCGCAGCGTCTCCCCTTCGATGAAGGGGGTGATGAAGTAGAGGAGCCCGTCGTTTGTCCCCGTGGAGAGGACCGGGAGGATGTGCGGGTGCTGGCCGAGGACCGCGGTGACCTGGAACTCGCGCCGGAATCGTTCGGCGAGGAGTTCGTTCGTGAGTTCCGGTGCCAGGAGCTTGATGACGACCGACCGACCGAGCGCGGTCTCGGTGGCGACAAAGACGCGACTCATCCCCCCGCCGCCCAGCTCACGCTCGACGCGGTATCCGTTCCCGACGGCAGCTTGGACGCGGGAAAGCAATTCGCTCACATGGGGGGAGGGCGAAGGTAGCGGGAAATCACACACCGCCTGAGCGTGCTATTCCGGAAGTGCGAAGAGGTTCCCCGCGACCAAGAGCTGCGCCACAATTGAGACTCGTCTCGTCTTCTCGTCTTCTCGTCTTCTCAAGAACCGTGGGCGCCGAATCCGCTTGCACCATTGAACACGACGGGCGCACGGTGAAAGGACGTGCCCTGTTCGAGTCCGACCACCTGCTCTTCAAGTCCGACGCGATGCGGATCAAGCTCCTCCTGTCGGAGCTTACGCGTTCCGACGCGCGGGGCGACGCGCTCCACCTGGAACGCCGAGGAGAGTCGCACGTGTGGCGACTCCCTCCCGGGGTGGCGGCCAAGTGGCTCGAGAAGATCCGCAACCCGCGATCACTCCTCGACAAGCTCGGAGTGAAGGAGGGGATGAAGGTCGTCGTGCTCTCGGTGAAGGACGACGACTTCGCAAGGCAATTGTCGTCGCGCGTGGGCGCAATCGGAACGCGCGTCGCGCGCGATACCGACATCGTATTCTACGGGGTCGAGACGCTGGCCGGTCTCGATCGATTGACCGCACTCCGTGAGTCGTTGGTGTCCAACGGCGCGATCTGGGTTGTGCATCGCAAGGGAAAGGAGGCGTCGCTCCGCGACGTCGACGTCTTCGCCGCGGCGAAGCGGGCCGGACTCGTGGACAACAAGGTCGCCGCCTTTTCGATCACGCATACGGCGGAGCGACTGGTGATTCCCAAGGCGGCGCGCGGCAAGCAGTAGGGCGCGCCCCCGCTTGAAATGACGACGCCCCGCGCAAAGACGGGGCGTCGCAGTGGAGCGTCGGTGAGCACGCGTGAGCCGCGAGTGCGTAGCGCGTTCGCTGCGAGGTCAAGGCGGGGGAAGCGTCCCTGCCCCCGGCCCAGAACCAGTGGCCGGACCGCAGATGATCTCGCCCGACGGTGTGCCGAGGATCGTCTCGCGCCCCACGTACATCGTGCACTGGGAGCCCGGCATGGCGGTGTGCTGGGCGGTGGCGAGGAAGCCGCTGGCATAGTCGCTCGACGAAATCTGGACCGAGATATCGGAGGTCGAGCGCCAGTCGATCGCCGTGCTGTCCGGGGAGTAGAGCTGGTTTTCGGCCCAATAGGATTCCTCGGCGATCCGGAGCTCGCCCAGGTCGGCCTTCATGGATGCGGTCCAGGCCTTCTCGCGCATCAAACGGTACTTCGGGACGGCGATCGCGGAGAGAACTCCGAGGACCGCCATCGCGACCAATACTTCGACGAACGTGAATCCCGATCTTGGACGAAGCATCGAAGTCTCCGTGTGGAGGGGCTGAGCTGCCGAGCTTGGCCGTCGGGAAAGCAGGACCGGTGCCAGTGTGATACTCCGTGCCCGCAGCGTGACGGTACTGCGGATTCGATCGGAGAATCGCCGGTCGCACCCAAGCACACCGAACACGATTTTGTCGTCGAGATCGTCCCTTATGTAACTGCAGAATAGTGGTTTGCAATCGTCTGAATAAACGGATGATCCGCGTAGCGCGCCGTCAAGTGTGCGCCTGAATCTGTCGAATTGAAACGGACCAACGTCGCGCCGTCTACGCGATCTGCGTCACTCGTTGCGTTACGCGGAGGGCGCAGAGCGTCACGCGAGTGTCGGTCATGCCCCACGCGCCCGAGAAGCGTGCCGGAATCGGTTCGTCGCCGAGCAAACGCCGAAGCTGACGCCTCGCTCGAATGGGTCAACCGACCCGCGCGCCGTCGATTCTGTCGCTCCAGAATCGTTCATCAGGAAAATCTTTCGAATTCCTGAAACCGGATCGGCGTGATACACGTTCGATGCAAGTGCTTGCTTGCGTTCTATCTCATCTCGCCCATTTTGCGCGTTCATGACGGATAATCGCGAAAAGCTTCTGCACGCTGCCGGGCGGATCTACGCCGAGGTCGGATTCCGGGGGGCGACCACCCGACGGATCGCCGACGAGGCGGGGGTGAACGAGGTGACCCTCTTTCGCCTCTTCGGATCCAAGAGCCAGCTCCTTGCCGAAGCGATCAACTGCCAGGATCCCATGGGGACCGTCTCGCTCCCGCTGGAGCCGGTCGACCCGTGGAGTGAGCTCCAGGTCTGGTGCGAAGGACATGCGGTCGCGCTTCGAGAGATGCGCGCCATGATCCGGAAGACGATGGCCGACTTGCACGAGCACCCCGAGATGGGGCCGCATCTGTGCCGCGGCCAGACGCCGCACTTCAATGAACTGGTGACGTACGCCAAACGCGTCGTTGCCAAGTACCCATCCGCCGCTGGCGCCGATGTCGTGACTGCGTGCTCGATGCTGTTCAGCGCGCTGTTCGGCGACGCAATGGGGCGCGACATCGTTCCCGACGTCTACCCACAACCCGAGCACGAGGCGACGGCGCGCTACGTTCGCGTCTTCCTGCGTGCGCTCGGCGTGCCACCACGCGACGAGTCCGCCGTTCTCGCGGCGACCGTCCCCGCTCCCGCCACGGAGTCGGCCTGAGATGCGTCCCGAATCCCCTCTTTCATCTCCCATGAAGTCCTACAACCTGAGGTCCTGCCTCGCCGTACTCGCGACGGGCATCGCGCTGGCGGTCGGCGCTGGTGATCTGGCGGCGCAGGGTGCGCGTCAGATTTCACTCGAGGATGCGTTGCGACTGTCGCAGGCGCAGAGCGAAGCGCTGCGCATCGCGCAGGCAGGCGTGATGCGCTCGCGCGGTCAGCAGATGCAGGCGCGTGCGCAGTACCTCCCGCAGCTGAGCGGGTCGGCCGGATACACGCGAACGTTAGCGACGCAGTTCTCCGCTTTCTCGTCCGGTCCGGCTCCGCAGCCGCCGCCGACGGTACCGCCGGTTCCGCCGATGGACACGACGACGTACTTCCAGCCGTGTACGCGTTACCTCGCGCCGACCGGAGCGACCGAGGCCGACCGCCTGGCGGGGCTCGAGCTGTACTCGCGCTGCTCCTCGAGCGGCGGTGGGCTCGACTTTTCGCGTGTAGGCTTCGGCGCGAAGAACCAGTACCAGCTCGCGGCCAACGGCTCGCTCACGCTCTGGTCGGGCGGGCGGGTGCAGGCGCAGAACCGCGCCGCGAGCGCCGGGCGTCGCGCGTCGGAGATCGAGTTGGCGTCGCAGAAGGCGCAGCTCGCGCTCGACGTGACGTCGGCGTACTACGACGCCGTGCTCTCCGACCGCCTCGTGGCCATCGCCGAGTCGTCGCTCGCCTGGACCGAAGGGACGCTCAAGCAGACGACGCTCGCGCGCCAGGTCGGCAACCAGTCGGAGTTCGAACTCCTGCGTTCGCGGGTGACGCGCGACAACCAGATTCCGGTGCTCCTGCAACGGCGCACCGATCGCGACCTCGCGTACCTGCGACTCAAGCAGCTCCTCAACCTTCCGTATCAGGAAGAGGTGCGCCTGACGAGCGACATCAATGAGCCGGCGGAGTCGCGCGACGTGCGCACCGCGGCCAGCACGATCCCTTCGGCCGTGGCGACCGAGATGGACACGAGCGTGATGAGCCGCGCGCCCGTGCGGCAACTCGACGAGGCGCTCAAGGCCAAGGAGGCCCAACTCTCGATTGCGCGCAACGAGTGGATCCCGACGATCAGCGTGTCCACGGCCTACAGCCGTGTTGCCTTCGGCGCGGGGGGAATTCCCAGCTGGGGGAACTGGCTCAACAACTGGACGGTCTCGCTCGGCGCCTCGTTCCCGCTGTTCACCGGCGGGCGGATTCGCGGCGAGCAGATGGTGGCGCAGGCCGACGTCGACGAATCGCGCGCGCGCCTCGACCAGACGCGCGAGCTGGCCGCCCTCGACGCCGAGCAGTCGATCGCGCAGCTGCGACAGGCCGAGGCGGCGCTGGCAGCGAGCGTCGGGACCGCCGAGCAGGCGGCGCGGGCCTTCTCCATTGCCAACGTGCGCTACGCCGAGGGGATCTCCACGCAGATCGAGCTCTCCGAGTCGCGGCTCAACCTCGAGCAGGCGCGGACCAACCGCGCGATGGCGGCGCGTAACCTTCAGGTGGCGCGCATCCGGCTGGCGCTGCTCAAGGACCTCCCGTTAGGCGCCGGCAGCGCCTTCAGCGGCGCGAGTGCAGGCGCCGTCGCCGCGCCGAGTGCCACCGGCGCAGGCGCCGCCACCGCCGCACCACGCAGCACCACGCAGCAGGCCTCGAATTCACAGATCCCCCAATAGCGGAGCCCCCTCCTCCCATGTCTTTCATACCAATCCATCCCATGCTGCGCGCCAGTGCCATCACCGCGCTCGTCCTCGCTGCCGCGTGCGGCAGCAACGAGGCCGATGCGAAGTCCAAGGGCGACGCCGACCCGCCGGCTGCAACGTCGGTGAGCGCCGAGAACATCGAGGTCGTCGCCGTGCAGCGCATCTCGTCGGGACCGGCGATCTCCGGATCGCTCACCGCCGAGCGCGAGGCGACCGTGCGCGCCCAGGTCGCCGGGCCGATCCTCTCGACCAGCGCGGAGCAGGGGAGCCGCGTGTCGGCGGGGACGGTGCTCGCGCGCATCGACGACCGCACGATCCGCGACCAGTTCCTTGGTGCGCGATCGGGCGTGACGACCGCGCAGACCGCGGCCGACATTGCGGCGCGCGAACTCGCGCGCAACGAGAAGTTGTCCGAAGCCGGTGCGATCGCCGAGCGCGATCTCGAAGCGGCGCGCCGCAACAACATCGCGGCGCAGTCGCAGCTCGACGACGCCAAGGCGCGCCTGTCACTCGCCCAGAAGCAGCTCGACGACGCGCAGATTCGCGCGCCGTTCAGCGGCGTGGTGAGCGAGCGCTCGGTGTCGGCCGGCGACGTCGTGCAGCCGGGCGGTGCGCTCTTCACGATCATCGATCCGCGCTCGATGCGGCTCGAAGCGAGCGTGCCTGCGGCGCAGCTGGCGGCGATCAAGGTCGGCGTCCCGGTGTCGTTCACCGTCACCGGATATCCCGGGAAGACGTTCAGCGGGAAGATCACGCGCATCAGCCCGGCCGCCGATCCGGCGACGGGGCAGGTGCGGATCATGGCGTCGATCCCTAACGAGAAGAGCACGCTGGTGGCCGGCCTGTTCGCCGAAGGGCGCGCGCAGTCGGATTCGCGCGACGCGCCGGTGGTCTCGGCGAATGCCGTGGACCTGCGCGGCGTGCGTCCGTGGGTGCTCCGCCTCAAGGGCGGGCGCGCCGAGAAGGTCGAGGTGGACGTCGGACTCAAGGACGAAGCCACTGAGAAGTACGAGATCGTGAGCGGAGTTGCCGCCGGTGACACGCTCCTGATCGGTGCGGCGCAGGGCATCACACCGGGAACGCCGGTGCGCATCGGCGCACCGAACGACCGGGCGGTTACCAAGAATTAGTCGGGGAGAACCATGTTCATCTCGGATTTCGCGATCAAGC
>CAZWVG010000259.1:0-8130 GCA_964637355.1 uncultured Gemmatimonadaceae bacterium | reverse complement strand
AAATCTTCCACGACGCGTCGTTCGACAAGGATCGCGCCCAGCAGCTCTTCAACTCCGGCGTCCTTTCGCTCCGCGAGCGGGCGATGGCCGAGACGACCTACTTCGCGACGATCAACCGCATCGCCACCGTCATCGCCGACAATCGCGAAGCGTACGACGAGATTCTCAAGGAAGTCGACGCCACTCTCGTGGACCGCTACTTCTGCAATTTCTCGCTCTTTCAGTCGCTCCCCGACAGCTGGGCCATCAACCAGCTCTTCCCGATCATGCCGATCCACCGGCTGAACGAAAAGCCGGAGCGTCGCGGGACGCTGCAGGACGTGACGTGCGACTCGGACGGGAAGATCGACCGCTTCGTCGGCGGACGCGACGGGCGCCCGAGCCTCGAGCTGCACGCCTTCCGCGACGGCGAGGACTACATCCTCGGGATCTTCCTCACCGGCGCATACCAGGAAATCCTCGGCGACCTGCACAATCTCTTTGGGGATACGAACGCCGTGCACATTCGCCTCACCGACGGCAGCTACGAACTCACCGACCTGGTGCACGGCGACACCGTCACCGAAGTGCTCAACTACGTGCAGTTCTCGGCGGCGCATCTGCTCGCAACCTTCCGCCGGAAGGTCGGTGCCGCGCGCGAGATCACTCGGCAGGAGGCGAACACCTTCATCGCCGAGTACGTCGCGGGGCTCGAGGGGTACACGTACCTGGAGGGTGAAGCGGCGCGGTAACGCGTCAACACGCATCGCTCAAACGAAGAACGACGGCCACACCCAAGCGGTGTGGCCGTCGTTTCGCTTTAGTGCAACCCTCGCGGGCCGTCAGGCGCCGAAGCGCGCCGCGACCGTCGCCCAGTTCACCACGTTCCACCACGCACCGAGGTAGTCGGCGCGCCGGTTCTGGTACTTGAGGTAGTAGGCGTGCTCCCACACGTCGACACCGAGCAGGACGTTCGACGCCGGCGTCCCGTCCATCAGCGGGTTGTCCTGGTTGGGGGTCGACGAGATGGTGAGCTTGCTCCCGTCCTTCACCAGCCAGGCCCACCCCGAGCCGAAGCGTCCCATGCCGGCAGCTGCAAACTGTGCCTTGAAGGCCGCGAAGTCGCCGAACGAGGACTTGATGGCGTCGGCCAACGCGCCACCCGGCTCGCCACCGGCGCCCGGTCCCATCAGCTCCCAGAAGAGCGAGTGGTTCCAGTGCCCGCCGCCGTTGTTCCTCACGGCGGTGCGGATGTCGTCGGGAACGCCGGAGAGGTTGCCGAGCAGCGACTCGAGCGACTTGTCCTGCAAGCCGGCGTGCTTGTCGAGCGCCGTGTTGAGGTTGGTGACGTACGCCTGATGGTGCTTGTCGTGGTGGATCTGCATCGTCTGCGCGTCGATGTGGGGCTCGAGCGCGTCGAAGGCGTAGGGAAGCGCGGCCAGGGTATGTGCCATTTCGATCAGTCTCCTGGAAGTTCGAGTGCGGAGCGGCATTACACGCTTCCAAGTAAACGACCGGAGCCGGGAGTGTGAAGCGCCCGAAAGTGGTAGAGACATTCGCGAGACACCAGCGCATGCCCTTGCTTCCCCTCGCGCCGGTTTCCAGACTGCCGCACCATGGACGATTCGAGACCGCCCCTGCGCGTCGTGCACGTCACGCCCCACACGCATTGGGATCGCGAGTGGTACCGCTCCGCCGAGGAGTTCCGGCTCGCCTTGGTCACCCTGGTCGATGAAGTCCTGGACGGTGCGGGAGGCGCGCACTTCCTCCTCGACGGGCAGGCGATCGTCCTGCGCGATTATCTCGCCATGCGCCCCGAGCGTGCTTCGAGCATCCGAGTGGCGCTCGAGCATCATCGCATCGAGGCGGGGCCCTGGTACGTGCTCGGCGACAACCTCCTCGTGGGCGGCGAAGCGCTCATCCGCAACCTGCTCGCCGGACGCGCCGTCCTCGGTGAGTTTGGGGGAAGCGCTCCCCGCGTCCTCTACTGTCCCGACTCGTTCGGCCACCCTGCTGCGCTTCCGCGGCTCGCGACCGGTTTCGGGGCGATGCTCTGCGTCGTCTGGCGGGGCTACGGCGGCGCGCCATGGCCCTCGGGCGACAGCGCGCGCTGGCGCGACCGCGATGGCAGCCAGGTGCTCCTGCATCACCTTGCGCCTGACGGCTACGAACTCGGCGCCAACCTCCCGGCCGATCTTGCGAAGGCACGCGACACCTGGAAACGGTTGCGCGCGATTTTCGAGCCGCGCGCTACGCTCGGTGTTGCCTACCTTCCCAACGGCGCCGATCACCATGCCGTGCAACGCGACCGTACGGCCGCGATCGCCGCGCTCGCCGATGCCGCGGCGCCGGTGCAGGTGGTGGAAGGGGGACTGCAGTCACTTGCCGACACGCTCGCCTCCGCTGCCGCAACTCGTTCGCTTCCCGTAGTCACGGGTGAGTTGCGATCGTCGCCCGACTACACCTGGTCGCTGCAGGGGACCTTTGGCTCGCGCGCCGCGCAGAAGCGGCGCAACGCCATCGCCGAGCGCCTCCTCGTGCATCGTGTGGAACCGCAGGGGGCGCTCGCCTGGTGGCAGGATGGACACTCGCGCCGGCACGAGTCGCGCGCGCTCTGGCACACGCTCCTCGCCTGTCATCCGCACGACACGCTCTGCGGTTGTTCGATCGACGCCGTCGCTGAGGCGATGGACCAGCGCCTCGACGAGGTGATGCGTGCCGGCACACTGGGCGCCGAGCGCGCCGAACGCGCGAGACTGGGCGACGACCCGGTCGAAGCACGCGATCACGTTGAGGCGTGGCGCTCGGTGGTCGTGGTGCGGAACGATCTCCCGCGTCCGCGCGGCGGCATCGTGGAGTTGGAGATCGACACGCCGGTGGCGCAGGTGCCGGTGGGGCCGGGGAGCGGCGGGAGGAGCACCCCCGCGCGATTTCAGCCGTTGCAGCTGGCGGCCGGATCCTTCGTCGTGCAGGAGCTGTCACGCGAACGGGTGTTCGTCCGCCACGAGTCGCCGCGCCACTATCCGCGCAACACGCTCGTCGATCGTCGCCGGATGCTCGCGTGGATGCACCCCGTCGATGGGCTCGCGCTCGACGTCGTCCCGCTCGAGCCAGCGCGCCGGTCGCGCGTTCGCGCCTCGTCGACCGATCGCGTCGCGCCAGCGTTGACGCCAGATGCAGTCGTCGCCACCGATCGCACCCTCGACAACGGGATCTGCACCATCGCGATCGACGCGTCGGGCGCCCTGTCGTTCACCATGCCTGACGGGAACACACTGCCTGACGTTCTCGCGCTGGAGGTCGTGGGTGATCGGGGAGACCTGTACACGCACTCCCCGATTCCTGGTACCATGGCGACCGGTCGCATCATGGCGCATCGTCTCCTCCAGCGTGGCCCCCTTCGCGGAACGATGCGCCTCACGCTGCGAGCCATCGTACCGGCGCGCACGCTCCGCACGGCTGCCGGCATCGTGCGTCGCCTGCGCGCAGCGACGGTCGTCGTGCACGTCGATGCCTCGCTCGACGCGGGAGCGGCGCGTATCGCACTTGCGGTGCACGGTGATCACCGCGCCGACGACTGCCGTGTGCGCCTACTGATCCGCAGCGGTATTGCCACTCCGCAGGTCACGGCCGATGCGGCGTTCGGCGACGTCGATCGCGGACGCGTGACCAGCGATGTCCCGTCGCCGATGGGTCTCGCGCAGGAAGCCGAGCTGCGGACCGCCCCGCTGCATCGTTATGTCACCCTCTCCGACGCGGCGCGTGGCGTGACCCTTCTTTCCGACGGACTCGCCGAGTACGAAGCGATGGCCGACGGGACGCTCGCCGTCACGCTCGTACGTGCCGTGGGAGAACTTTCTCGTGGAGACCTTCCCGAGCGACCGGGCTTTGCCGGGTGGCCCGTTGCAACTCCCGGTGCGCAGTCGCGCGGTCCGCTCGAGGCGCGCTTCGCGCTCCTTGCGCACGCGGCTCCCGGCGACCCCGTCCGCGCGCGCGTGCGCGAAGCCGCCGAGGACTTTCTCCTCCCGCTCACCGGCACGACGTGGAGTTCGGCGATCGATCCCCCACCGCGCGCGACCGGGTTGCGCCTGACGGGGAGCACGCTTGCCTTCGATGCCTGCAAGGAGAGCGAAGACGGCGCATCGCTCGTCGTCAGGTGCACGAACGCGAGCGATGCGCCGGCCAACGGTGCATGGCAGCTGGCGGGTGTGCGCGAGGCCTGGCTCGCGCGTCTCGACGAAACGCCCCTCGGAGTGCTCCCGGTGCAGGGCGACGCAGTGCACTTCACCGCGCCGCCTCACGCCACCGTGACGATCCTGCTCCGACGCTAGCGCCCCATCATCTTCCCGAGCATGCCGCCGATGTCGTCGACCACCGAGCCGTCGCCATCGCGGTCGATCATCTGCATCAGCGAGCCGAGCGCCCCGCCGCTCTGCTGTCCCATCGCGTGTCGCTCCTGACCGAGCATCGACGCCAGTCCGCCGGCATCGAGCCCCCCCGAGCGCTTCGCCGAGCCGAGCATCCCCATCACGATCGGGGCGAGCATTGCCAGCAGTTGCTGCGACTGCGCCGTCCCCATCCCTGTGGTTGTCCCCACTCCCTGCGCGACGACATCCTGATTTCCGCCGAAGATGTGCTTGAGGATGCTCGCGCCACCGGACACGCCGCCGGTGCCCAGCATCGCCGGAAGATTCTGCAGGATGCTCCCGTCGTGATCCTTGTCGAGCGCGTTCGCCAGCGCCCCCGCACCTTCGGGCGTCTGCGCGTTGCGCGCCAGCGCCGCAACGAGGGCGGGGAGGGCGGCGCTCACCGCGCTTGCAGTTGTCGTCTGGTCGGTGCCCAGCTGATGGCTGAGCTGCCGCATCGTGTCGCCCCCCATCTGCTGCATGAGTCCGTCGAGCAGGGAAGCCATGGTGTCGCTCCTTGAGGTGAAAGTCGTCTCCCACATGGTCGCCGTCGCGCCAGCGCCGGCCGGAGGGCGTCGACTGGTTGTGAGACGACCTCTGGTCAGCTGCAATCGAGTCGGCGTCGTCTGCCGGTCAGCGGCTGACTTCGCATGCCGACACGAGACGTCGCGCGGCACCAGAGAACAATGCGATGCTCCGACGGCGCCGCAAGGACTGCACGGCTTTCTGGATTCGGGATGATATCGTTAGGCGCGCTCGGCGAGCGTCGCCACCCGCTCGCCGGCGAGGCGGTCCCGCAGCGCATCCCCGAGCACCGTGCAGGCGAGGACGGTCGCAATCAGGATGATCCCGGGCGCGAGTGCGACCCATGGCGCCGTCACGATCAGGTCACGCCCCCCGGCGATCATGTTTCCCCAGCTCGGCGTCGGCGGCTGGACGCCGAGTCCGAGAAAGGCGAGCCCGCTTTCCAGCAGGATCGCATTTCCAACGCCGAGCGTCAGCGCGACGATCGCCGGACCGAGCGCGTTGGGAATCACGTGCCGCCACAGCGTGCGCCACTCGCTCACCCCGCTGATGCGCGCTGACTCGACGAACGGTCGCGTCCCGAGCAGCAGCACTTCGGCGCGCACCAGCCGCGCCACGCTCATCCACCCCGTCACCGCCAGCACCAGGACGACGGTAGTTGCCCCGGGACGCCACAGCGCCGCGCACAACAGGAGAAGGATGAGTCTCGGTATCGCCAGGAGCGCATCGGCGACTCCCATCGCCACGCGGTCCGCCACGCCGCGCCACCATCCGCTCGCCGCGCCGATCGCGACGCCCAACGCCGTCGCGAGAAGCGAACCGCCCACGCCGACCGCCAGCGAGATGCGCGCCGCGAGGAGCATCCGCACGAGGATGTCACGCCCGAAGCGGTCCGTGCCTAACGCATGCCAGGCGCCGTGCGCGTCGCGCGCGAACGGCGCGACGAGGCGCGCGCCGAGCACGTCGTCGATCGCCAGCGGGTCGACGGGCGACAACGCTGGCACGAGGACGGCCAGCACCGAGAGCGTGAGCAACGCGCCGAGCGCCCAGCGCGCCGAGCGGTTCATCGCGACTCCTCGCGCGCGAACGCGTGAGGTGCCGCACTCATCGCCGCCTCGGATCGAGCGCGTAGAGCGCCACGTCGGCGAGCGCGTTCGCCACGATCACCAATCCCGCGTACACCACCGTCACCCCCATCACCACCGGGTAGTCGCGCGCCGAGATGGCGCCGAGGAGGAGCCGCCCCATTCCCGGCCAGGCGAAAATCCCCTCCACAAAGACCGAGCCGGCGACGACTCCAGGAATCGACAGCGCGAACAGTGTCACGAGCGGCGCGACGGCATTCGCCAGGACGTGCCGCCCGTGCACCCCGCGCTCCGAAACCCCCTTGGCACGCGCGGTACGCACCCAGTCGCTCCCGACCAGGTCCAACGACGCCGCCCGCGCATAACGAGCGATCCCCGCAGCACCGATCGCGGTGAGCACGCTGACGGGAAGCAGTGCGTGTCGCGCCACCTCCACGAGCGCATTCCACCCCGTTGCTGTGGACGCGGGACTGCGAATTCCGAACGCCGGGAGGCGCAGCCACTCGGGAAATCCCCACGCCGCCGCTCCCGTCGTGAAGAGCGCCACGAGCGCCAGCGCGAGCCAGTAGCTCGGTGCCGCGAAGACGGCGATGCCGGCCGCGGTGAGCACGCGGTCGCCCCATCGTCCACGCCGTGCCCCCTGATACAGGCCGACCCCCACGCCGATCGCAAAGGTGAGCAGCAGGGACGTCGCGCCGAGCGCGAGGGAGACGGGGAGCGCGCGTGCGATGACGGTCGCCACCGGTTCCCGCTGCGCGAACGACTCGCCAAGGTCGCCGCGCAGCACACCTCCGACCCAGCGTGCATATTGCTCCGGGAACGAGGCGTCGAGTCCAAGCGTGCGTCGCAGGCTCGCCACCTCATCGGCCGACGCCGAGGGAGAGACGAGGAGTTCGGCCGCGTCCCCGGGAGCGAGGTGGGCGAGGAGGAAGGTGAGCGACACGACGAGCCAGAAGCGCACGAGCGACTCGGCGCCGCGTTGGATGAGCACGCGCACGACGACATAATGCTCTTCCACCCGCTCCCGTCCAAGACCATCCCGCGTACGTCGCCCCTCGCGTTTCCCCGCACCGCAACGCTTGCGATCGTGACGACGCTCCTCGTCGCGTCGATCGCGGGGTGCGAACGCGCGTCGGCGACTCCCGCCGCACCGAACGGGGGAGTCGTGGTGATGGCATCGGGGGCGGACCTCGAGTCGGCCAACCCGCTCGTCACCGTGCACCCGCTCGCGCGCCAGGTGCAACGCTTCGCGCTCTTCGTCACGCTGGTGCGATACGACGATTCGCTTCGCGCCGCGCCGTACTACGCGCGCCGCTGGACCTGGTCGGCCGATCGGCGCACCGTGACCTTTGCCCTCGAGCCGAGCCTTCGCTGGCACGACGGAACGCCGACCACGGCGCGCGACGTGGCCTTCACGCTCGATGCGGCGCGCGATCCGGCCACCGGGTCACCGCGCGCGAGTGAGCTCTCGTGGCTGGAGCGCGTCGAGGTGCGAGACGACCGCACGGTCACGCTCGTGGCGAGTCGCCCGCTCGCCGGGATCCCGAACATCCTCTGCGAACTCCCGATCGTCCCTGAGCACGTGCTGCGCGCGGTGCCGCGTGCCGACTTTCGGCGCAATAGGTTCGCCACGGCGCCCGTCGGCAACGGCCCGTTTGTCTTCCGTGAGCGGCGCGCCGGTGAGCGGTGGATCTTCGATCGCAACGACGCCTTTCCCGCGTCCATGGGCGGCCCGCCGCGTCTCGGGCGATTCATCGTTGCGGTCGTCGACGAGCCGACGACCAAGTTCGCCGGCTTGGTGAGCGGCGACCTCGACGTGGCGGGTATCTCACCCACGATGACCGCACTCGTCGCCCGCGACCCGACGCTCGAAGTCGTTTCGTACCCGGTGAGCTTCTCTTTCGGCCTCGTGTTCAATGTCGCGCGAGCGCCGTTCGACGATGCGCGCGTGCGCCACGCGGTGAGCGCGGCGATCGATCGCTCGCGCATCGTGCGCGTCGCGCTCGCCGGCTTCGGCACGCCGGCGAGCGGCCCGGTTCCCCCCGAGCACCCGTTTGCAGCTGGCGGAACGGGAGATCCCGGGGCGCGCGACGACTCGGCCGTGCGGGTGGTGGTGCTCACCGGTGCCGGTGAGC
>CAZWVG010000258.1:0-8146 GCA_964637355.1 uncultured Gemmatimonadaceae bacterium | reverse complement strand
AAATGAAGGGGCGCATCATCGGGCGCGAGGGGCGAAACATCCGTGCCTTCGAGCTCGCCACCGGCGTCGACGTGGTGATCGACGATACACCCGACACGGTGGTCGTCTCCTGCTTCGACCCGATCCGGCGCGAGATCGCCCGGCTCTCGCTCGAAAAGCTGGTGACCGACGGGCGCATTCACCCGGGGCGTATCGAGGAAGTCGTCGCCAAGTCGCGCAAGGAGATCGAGACGCAGATCGTCGAGCTGGGCGAGGAAGCGGCCTACGAGACGGGGACGCACGGACTTCACCCGGAGATCATCAAGCTCATCGGCCGCATGAAGTGGCGGACGAGCTACGGGCAGAACATCCTCGACCACTCGAAGGAGGTTGCCCACCTCGCCGGGATCATGGCGTCGGAGCTGGGGCTCGACGTGGCGATGGCCAAGCGGGGTGCGCTCCTCCACGACATCGGCAAGGTGCTCACGCACGAGCACGAAGGGACGCACGTTCAGCTCGGCGTCGAGGTGGCGACCAAGTACGGCGAGCATCCGCTGGTGATCAACGCCATCGCCGCGCACCACGACGACGTCCCGCACGAGAGCGAGATCTCGGTCCTGGTCCAGGCGGCCGATGCGATCTCGGGCTCGCGCCCCGGAGCGCGTCGCGAGGCGTTCGAGACGTACGTGAAGCGCCTCGAAGGGCTGGAGAAGATCGCGTCCAGCTACAAGGGCGTGGACAAGGTCTTCGCCATCCAGGCCGGACGCGAGCTGCGCGTGCTAGTGACGCCGGAGGGCGTGGACGACAACCGCATGTCGGCACTCGCCGACGAGATCGCTCGGCGCATCGAGGCCGAGCTGCAGTATCCCGGACAGATCAAGGTCGTGATCATTCGCGAGTCGAGGGCCACCGATGTCGCCCGATAACGCGATGGCCACGGGACAGAAGATCGACGGGACCGCTGTCGCCAAGGCGGTGCGCGAGGATGTCGCACGCGAGGTCGCCGAGCTCACCGCGCGCGGGATCGTCCCGGGGCTGACGGTGGTGATCGTCGGCGAGGATCCGGCGAGCCAGACGTACGTGAAGGCGAAGGAGAAGGCGAGCCGCGAAGCGGGGATGAAGGGAGAGACGATCACGCTCAGCGCCGACACGCCGCAGGCGGAGCTCGAGGCGCTGATCGACAAGCTCAACGCCGACCCGACGGTGCACGGGATCCTCGTCCAGAGCCCGCTCCCCAAGCACATGGACGGCAACACGGTCGTCCGTCGCATCGTCCCCGAGAAGGACGTCGACGGCTTTCATCCGGTGAACGTCGGGAAGCTTCTCATCGGCGAGAAGGACGGCTTTGCGCCGTGCACCCCGGCCGGTGTGCAGGAGCTCCTCGTGCGCTACGGGATCACTACACGCGGAAAGGATGTGGTGATCGTCGGACGCAGCAACATCGTCGGGAAGCCGATGGCGGCGCTCCTCATGCAGCAGGGGGAGGGCGCCGACTGCACGGTGACCGTCTGCCATTCGCGCACGCAGGACCTGGCCGCGCATACGCGGCGCGCCGACATCGTCATTGCCGCGTTAGGGCGCCCGGAGTCGATCACCGGCGACATGATCCGACCCGGCGCCGTGGTGATCGACGTGGGGATCTCTCGCGTCCCCGACGCGAGCGCGGCGCGCGGGTATCGCCTGGCGGGCGACGTGCACTTCGAGAGCGCGGCGCAGGTGGCGTCGTTCATCACCCCCGTTCCGGGCGGTGTCGGTCCGATGACGATCGCCATGCTCCTCCGGAACACCGTGAGGGCGGCTCGACAGGCAGCGGTGTGAGCCCGATTCGTCGCACCCGCGGGACGCCCGCGTCCCGGCGCAGCGGTGCGACGAATCCGTCGCCCGACCTCTTTGCGGCTGACGACGCGCTCTCGGTGCCGCGCGATCGCGAGGGCGCCGAGTCGCTGCTCGACGCGCGCCAGGCCGCGCCGGGGGAGAGTCCGTCGAGCGCCGTCTCCGTCGCCACCGTCACGCAAACGGTGAAGGACGTCCTCGAGGGCGCCTTCCCGCCGCTCTGGGTGCGCGGCGAAGTCTCCGACTTCAAGCAACATCGCAACGGGCATTGGTACTTCTCGCTCCGCGACCAGGCGGCCTCGCTGCGTTGCGTCGTTTGGGCGCGCGACACGCGCCGCATCCCGGCAGCTCCCGACGAGGGGATGACGGTGCTTGCGCTCGGGCAGGTGACCGTCTACGCCGCGCGCGGCGACCTGCAGTTCACGGTCACGTCGATGGACGCCGTTGGCGACGGGCTCTGGCGCAAGGCGTTCGAGCAGGCGCGCGCCCGCCTGGAGCGCGACGGCCTCCTCGATCCCGCGCGCAAGCGTCCGCTCCCGTTCTTCCCCCGTCGCATCGCGGTGATCACGAGCCGCGACGGCGCCGCGCTCCACGACATCATCTCGGTCGTGCGCCGGCGCAATCCGCTGGTGGAGCTCGTGCTCATCCCGGCGGCGGTGCAGGGGGAGACGGCCCCCGCTTCGTTAGGCGCGGCATTGGCGACGCTCGAGGCGTGGGGGGGCGCCGACCTGGCGATCATCGGGCGCGGTGGCGGCTCGCGCGAGGACCTCTGGGCCTTCAACGACGAAAAGCTTGCGCGCGCCGTCGCAGCGTGCGGTATCCCGATCATATCGGCGGTTGGGCACGAGGTCGACGTGAGCCTCTGCGACCTGGTCGCCGACTGGCGCGCCCCGACGCCGTCGGCGGCGGCCGAGCGCGCGGTCCCGGTGCTCGACGACCTGCGGCGCGAGGTGGCGACGCTGGGCCGGCAGCTGCAAGGTGCGGCGCTGGACGTCGTGCGCGACGGGAGGCGACGACTCGAGCAGGGCGCCCGGCGCCTCGCACAGGACGCCCACCGACAGGTCGAGCGGCGGCAGCTCCGCCTCGAGCGCGTCGCCGCGCAGCTCAACGCGCTCTCGCCGCTGGCCACGATGTCGCGCGGATTCGTGGCGGCGACGACGCCGGATGGCCAGCTCATCGCCTCGGCGAGTGCGCTGGCTAAGGGCGATGCGGTGCACCTGCGCTTTCGCGACGGCGTCGCGGTCTCGCGCGTGGAGTCGGTGACGGTGCAAGAACACGATCGAAGAGGAGAGGGGTGATGGCAACCTTTGAGGAAGGGATCGCCCGCCTGGAGGCGATCGTCGAGGAGATGAGCCGCGGCGAAATCCCGCTCGACCGCGCCCTCGCGCTCTTCGAGGAGGGGATCGAGCAGTTGCGGCTGGCGACGCAGGAACTTGGGCGCGCCGAGGCGGCAGTGAAGGTGCTCACGGAGCGCGCCGATGGCGTGCTCGAGGCGGCGCCGCTTGGCGGCTGACACGGCACCGCAGCTGTTGTCGGCGCAACGCGCGGCGATCGACGCCGCGCTCGTGCGCCTCTCCGACGAGACCGCGGGGGCGTTCACACCCACCGTGGCCGAGGCGGTGCGCTATTCTCTGCTCGGCGAGGGAAAGCGCCTCCGCGGATTTCTCGTGCTGCACGCGTACGCGGCGTGCGGTGGCACCGGTGACGCGACACCTCTCGCTGCCGCGGTCGAGGTCGTGCACGCCTACTCGCTGGTGCACGACGATCTCCCGTGCATGGACGACGACGACATGCGCCGAGGGCGTCCCACGGTGCACAAGGCGTTCACCGTGGAGGTCGCGACGGCGGCGGGTCTTGCCATGGTTCCGCTCGCGGCGCAGGCCGCGTTTCGCGCCGCCCTCGCGCTCGGGCTGTCGCCGGGCGAGGGAGGGGCGATCGTCCGCGAACTGATGCGCGCGTCGGGTGGGGGCGGAATGATCGGCGGGCAGCTCCTCGACCTCGAGGCAGAAGGGCGCTCGCTGGGGCTCGAGGAGCTCGAGCGCATCCACCGCGGAAAGACCGGCGCGCTGATCGAGGCGTCGGTGCGCGTGGGAGCGCTCGCCGCGCGCGCGACGCCTGCGGAAGTCGCCGCGCTCTCCCGCTACGGCGCCTGCCTCGGTCTCGCCTTCCAGATTGCCGACGACGTGCTGGACGTCACGGCGACTACGGACGAGCTGGGGAAGACGGCCGGGCGCGACGTCGCGCTGCACAAGAGCACGTACCCTGCGCTGTTGGGAGTGGAGGGAGCACGTGAGCGCGCGGCGGCGTTGAGCGAAGAGGCGCGCGCGTCGTTGCGCAGCGCGGGGATCGCGTCCGACGGACTCGACGCGCTGGCCCGCTACGCGGTCGAACGGCGCTCGTGACAACGACAGGAGGCACGCGCGTCGTGACCTCCCGGAACTTCCCCCCGCGACGGCACCACTACACCTTCCCGCCATGCCTATTCTGGATCGTGTCGAATCTCCTGCAGACCTCAGGCGCCTGACGCGCGATGAGTTGCGCACGCTCGCCGGCGAGATGCGTGAGCGGCTCATCGACGTCTGCTCGCGGACCGGGGGACACATCGGGGCGGGGCTGGGGGTGGTCGAGCTGTCGATCGCGCTGCACTACGTCTTCGAGACGCCACGCGACCAGCTGGTCTGGGACGTCGGACACCAGGGGTATCCGCACAAGCTCCTCACCGGACGCAACGATCGGATGGAGACGCTGCGGCAGGAGGGGGGGCTCTCCGGCTTCCTCAAGCGCAGCGAGAGCGAGTACGACACGTTCGGCGCGGGGCATGCGGCCACGTCGATCTCCGCGGCGTTAGGCATCGCTGCCGGGCGCGACATCCAGGGCGACGACTACAAGGTCGTGGCGATCATCGGCGATGGGTCGCTCACCAGCGGGATGGCCTACGAGGCGCTCAACAACGCCGGGCACTCCGATCGCGACGTGGTGGTGGTGCTCAACGACAACGAGATGTCGATCGCCCCGAACGTCGGGGCGATGTCGCGCTACCTCACGCAGGTGCAACGCAACCCGCTCTACAACCGCGTGCGCGACAAGATCGGCGAATTCGTCGAGATGCACGGCGCGCTCAACACGCTGGTGCGGAAGTGGGAAGAGAGTGTGAAGTCGTTCCTCACGCCGGGCGTCCTCTTCGAGGAGTTGGGCTTCCGCTACTTCGGCCCGATCGACGGGCACGACCTGAACGCGCTCATCGACACCTTCGAGCTGGTGCGCGAGCGCGGTGGCCCGCGCCTCGTCCACGTCGTCACGCAGAAGGGGAAGGGATTCCCCGCCGGTGAACATGTCGAGAAGTGGCATGCCCTCCCGCCCGGGCACGATCCGGCCACCGGGAAGCAGCGCAAGACGTCGACGGCGAATCCTGCCTACACTGCCGTGTTTGGCGCCGGCTTGAGCGAGCTGATGTCCGAGCGCGGCGACGTGGTGGCGATCACCGCGGCGATGCCCAGCGGGACCGGAACGGCTGCCGTCGCCAAGGCGCACCCGTCGCGCTTCTTCGACGTGGGAATCGCCGAGGGGCATGCGGTCACGTTCGCCGCAGGATTGGCAACACGTGGACTGCATCCGGTCGTCGCGATCTACTCCACCTTCCTCCAGCGGGCGTACGACAGCGTGATCCACGACGTCGCGCTGCAATCGCTCCCGGTCACGTTCTGCATGGACCGCGCGGGGCTCGTGGGAGAAGACGGCGAGACGCACATGGGACTGTACGACATCGCCTACATGCTCGCGGTGCCGAACATGACCGTGACCGCGCCGAAGGACGGGACCGAGATGCTCGCCCTCCTGCGCACCGCCGTCGCGCACGAGGGGGGACCGTTCTCGCTGCGCTATCCGCGCGACGCCGCCCCCGAGCTCGTTCCGCCGATCCGCGACATCGCCCCGGTCCCGGATGCAACCTGGGAAGTGCTGCGCCGCGGCGCCGGCGAGGTCGCGATCCTCGCCGTGGGGACGATGGTGCGCCCATCGCTCGCCGCCGCCGAAACGTTAGGCAGCGAAGGGCTCGATGTCAGCGTGGTGAACTGCCGCTACCTCAAGCCGCACGACGAAGCGACGCTGGCAGAACTCCTCGCCGGCCACAAGCTCCTCCTGGTCGTCGAGGAGGGGACCGTGGTGAACGGCTTCGGCGCGTACCTCGCGCGCATCGTCGAGCAGCTGGAGCCGGCGGTTCGCGTGGTGGCGCACGGCGTCCCCGACCGGATCATCGTCGCCGCCTCGCGCGTGCGGCAGCTGTCGCTGTGCGGACTCGACGCCGCAGGAATCGCCGCGCGCGTGCGCGCCCTTCACGAGAGCGAGGCGGTCGCCGGGTGATGCGACTCGGCGTCGTCGGGCATCGCGGGTACGACGACCTCCTCCCGCTCCTGGACACCCTGCGACGCCTGGCGCCGGGGCTGGGAGTGTCGCTCGTGCTGGAGCCGGACCTGGTCCCGCTCGCCCCCGACCTTCCGACGCTCGACGACCTCTCGGCGGTCGATGCGCTTCTTTCGTTAGGCGGGGACGGGACGCTCCTGCGCGCCGCGCGCCTCCTCGATGGGCGCAACGTCCCCATTCTCGGGATCAACCTCGGGCGACTGGGTTTCCTCACCGCCTGCTCTCGCGACGATGTGGAGGCAGCACTCAGGCGCTTCGTGGCGGGCGACTACGTCTCCGACTCGCGCATGGTACTCGAGGCGGTGGTGTCAAACGGCGGAGAGCCGGCGACCACCTCGTACGCGCTCAACGACGTCGTGCTGCGACAGGGTGGGAAGGCGCGCGTCGTTCGATTGCACGTCGAGGTCAACGGCGAGGAGATTGCGCAGTACGCCGCCGATGGCGTCGTCCTCTCGACGCCGACCGGCTCGACCGCCTACGCCCTCTCTGCCGGCGGGCCGGTGGTCGATCCCGCGCTCGAGTCGATCCTCCTTGCCCCCATCTCCGCGCACTCCCTGTCGATTCGCCCGCTCCTCCTCCCGCCGACCGCAGAGGTGGTGGTGCGCGTTGAGGATGATGACAGCGATCAATTGGTGACGATCGACGGACAGATCCAGACGAGATTCGGGAGCCAGCATCGGCTCACCGTTCGGCGCGCGGCGCGCGTCGTCCTCCTCGTCCGCTTTCCCGAGATGACCTTTTTCGAGCGCATGCGGCGGAAGCTCGGGTGGAGCGCCGGCGGCGGCGATTCCCGCTAGCGCATGCTGACCGAACTTCGCATCCGCAACGTCGCGATCCTCGACGCCGTCGCGCTGCCGCTGCGCGCCGGCTTCAACGTCCTCTCCGGCGAAACCGGGGCGGGGAAGTCGATCATCGTCGAGGCGCTCGGCCTCCTCCTCGGTGAGCGCGGGCACGCCGACCTCGTGCGCGCGGGGACCGACAAGGCGAGCGTCGAGGGTGTGTTCGACGCGACGACACGCCCCGACGTGCTTCGTGCGCTCGATGGGCGCGGCATCGAGGTCGAGGACGGCGTCGTCGTGCTGCGGCGCGAGATCTCGAGCGCCGGGAGGAGTCGCGCGTGGATCAACGGATCGGTCGTCACGACCGGTGCGCTCGCCGAGGTTGGGCGCACCCTCGTAAACCTGCACGGCCAGCATGAGTCGCAGACGCTGCTCGACCCGGAAGTGCAGCGCCAGGTGCTCGACGCCTTTGGCAGCGCGACCGCGCAGGCGCAGCGTGTCGCCGACGCGCACGCGGCGCTCAGCGAGGTACGCGGCGCCATTGCGTCGCTCGCCACGCGTCGCGCCGCGGCCGAGAAGCGCGCGGATTACCTGCGGCATGTCGTGACCGAACTCAGTGGCGCCAAGCTGACCGTTGGAGAAGACGCGCGACTCGAGGAGGAGGCGCGTCGCCTCTCGCACGTGGCGGAGTTGCGCGTGCACGCCGAACAGTTGCGCGAGGCGATCGACGGCGAGGAGGAGGGCGCGTTGCGGGCGCTTGGCGCGGCGCAGCGGGCGTTAGGCGCGGCGGCGCGCCTCGACCCGTCGCTCGACCGGTTCCAGGAGATGCTCGACGGCGCCTTCGTGCAGCTCGAAGAACTGGCGCGCGGGATGCGCGACTACGACCAGCAGCTGGACTCCGATCCCGATCGACTGCGACAGGTCGAGGGGCGGCGCGACCTGCTGTATCGCCTCCTCCGAAAGCATGGTGGTACCGTGGAGGCAGCGCTCGAGACGTTACGCGAGTCGCGCGAAGAGCTCGATCTCGTCGACACCGCGGCGCTCGACCTCGGCGCGCTGGGGCAGCGTGAGGTCGAGTGTGCGGCGGCGCTCGCGCGCGAGGCCGAGCGGCTGAGCGCCGATCGCGCAGCGGCGGC
>CAZWVG010000257.1:0-8193 GCA_964637355.1 uncultured Gemmatimonadaceae bacterium | reverse complement strand
TCGCTCGACTCGGACGCCATCCTCGAACGCGCCCGCACCGGCACGCGACTCATGACGATTCGCGGTGCGGTGATGCGGAGCATCAGCATCGGCGCGAATCTCCTCCTCCTCGCACTCGTCTCCCCGACCGACCTCGGCCTCCTCGCCGTCGCGCGCGGGACGTTCACGCTCCTGCAGTACATCGCCGAGCTCGGGATCGGGAAGGCGATGGTCCGCCGCCCGCAGGAGCCCACGCGCGGCGAGTATGCCGCGCTCGCCGGGCTGCAACTCCTGGTTGGGGCGATCGTCGTCGCAGTCGGCGCTCTCTGGTCGGCCCCGATTCTCGGCTTCGGTTCGATCGACACGCGCTGGCATTTCGCGATGCTGTGCACCGTCGCCACGATGATGTCGCTCGCCTTCGGTACCGGCGCGCGGGCACGACTCGAACGTGCGCTCTCCTATGAGCGCCTCGCGGTCGTCGATGTCTTCAACGTCCTAGTCCTCAATGTCGGGCTCGTCGTCTTCGCGCTCCTCCACAAGTTCTCGATCGGCGTCTTCGTCCTGCTCGGTGTCTCCACCGTCAGCGCCAACGCCCTCCTCTTCTTCTGGGCGCCGGGGCCGCGCCCTTCGCTCGACCTGCGCCCCTTGCTCGGCGTCGCGCGCGAGTCGTCGGGCTTCCTCGCCGGCTCCACCTTCCAGATCCTGCGCGAGCAGGGCACGCCGGTACTCATCGGCGCGTTGTTCGGGCTCCCCGTCGCCGGACTCTACTCGTTCGGCGAGCGCGTCGCGCAGGTGCTCAACGTCACCTTCGACGGTTTCCGGAATGCCGGAGTTCCTGCCGCAGCACGACTGGCGACCGACCGTGCGAGCCTGCGCACACTGTCGACGCGATGCCTGGTCGGCAGCGCCTCGTTGGCCGCGCCGATGGCGGTGATCTCGATCTGCGCGCTCCCCCTCGTCGCCCACTTCGTCCCGCGCTGGGCGGATGCCATCTCGATGGCACAATGGTACGTGGTGGCCTACGCCGTGTGGGGAGTCGTCTCGGCGTCGCTGCAGCCGGCGGCCATCGCCACGCGCGGCGCCAGGGCGGCGGTCGCGGAGCAGGGCGCCGCGCTCATCGCCGGATGGGCGGGATTCGTCGCGCTACGGCTCCTGCACTCCCCCTACCTCGCGATAGCGGTCGCGATGATGTACCTGGCGCCCATCCGAGCGCTCTGGGGCGTGACGACGCCCGACATCCGCCCGGAGCGCAGCTCCGAAGTCATGCGTATCGCCACAGCGACGGCGTGCAGCATCGCCCTCTATCTCGTCCTCCGCGCGCTGTCGGCGCCGCTCATCGTGAGCGCCGCGCTCCCGCCCATCCTCACGCTCGCCGCCGTGCGGCACATCCGCGATCGCGTGCGGCAGCTGGTCCGCTTCGGCGTCACGAGTCGCGCCAACACCTGACGCCCAACGCTCCCGGACACACGACGCGCGCCCCGGTTCGCCGGAGCGCGCGTCGTGTTCCGCGACCGTCGTCCCCGCTCAGCTGGCGAGTGCCAGCGTCCCAGCCGTCGGTTCGTTAGGCGAGGGGCGCTCGAGCGCGCGCTGGATCGCCCCCTCCATTCGGGCCATGAAGGCGCTCTCGCTGAATTGCTCGGCGTGCGCGCGCAACACGTCGGGGTTCCACGCGATCGTCTCGGCGCGACGCACCGCGTCGGCCAGGGCGCGCGGCGTGGGATCGGCGAAGTGTACCCCCGTCTCGCCGTCGATCACCGTGTCGAGCGCGCCACCGGCCGCGTAGGCGATGACCGGTGCGCCCGACGCGTTCGCCTCGAGCGTGGTGATCCCGAAGTCCTCCTCCCCCGGCAGGATGAAACCACGCGCTCTCGAATACAGGTCCGTGACCTCCTCATCGGACAGCCGCCCGCGCAGCGTCACCGTGGGGCCGGCAAGTTTCGCGAGCGACTCGGCATCGGGCCCTCCACCGACCACGACGAGCGGGAGGGCGAGCATGTTGAACGCCTGCACCGCAAGATCTATCCGCTTGTAGGGCGAGAGCCGCGACACCACGAGGTAGAAGTCGTCGCGCGTCGCGGCCGAGCGGCAGCGCGTCACGTCGACCGGCGGGTGCATGACGTCGGACTCGATCCCGTAGGTATCGCGGATCCGGCGCACGACCGCCGACGAGTTGCCGAGGTAGACGTGCGCGCGGTGCCGGGTGCGCGAGTCCCAGCGCCGCATGTAGGCGAGGAGCGGGCGCAGTGCCGTCCGCGTGACTGCCCCGAAGCGCTCGCGTTCCATGTACGCGCCCTGGCGCCACGCAAATCGCATCGGCGTGTGGCAGTAGCAGAGATGCACGGCATCGTGTCGGACCTTGACCCCCTTGGCGAACGCCGAGCTGTTGCTGATCACCAGGTCGTACTCGCTCAGGTCGAGCGATTCGATGGCGCTCGGGTACAGCGGGAGGAGTGCACGTGCCGGAAAGCCAACGTCGGCGAGCGGCTGCAGCCAACTCGTGCGAATGTCGGCTGTGCGCAGGCGCGGCCACAGCGTCTTGCGCCTGACGAGGGTCGTATAGATCGGCGCCTCGGGAAACATCTGGTGGAGCACTTCCATCACGCGCTCGGCGCCGCCCGCCTGGAAGAAGTAGTCGTGCACGAGTGCGACCTTCACGACGCCACCTCCACGAGGCTCGGGCGACTCGTGCTGCCACGGCGCGTCGCCGCGACCGCCTGCAGGTGACCCGCGATGGCATCGGCGTACGCCTGCATCTCGAAGTGTCGGTACGCATGCTCGCGCGCCTGCTTCGCGACCTGCCGCAGTTCGTCCGGGTTGTCGAAGAGGTGCTCCAGGATCGTGCGCAGCGCTGCAACGTCGCCAGGGGGGAAGAGATACCCGGTGCGCCCGGAGTCGATCAGCTCGGGGACGCCGCCGCACGCAGACGCGATCGGCGCATGGCCGGCGAAGATCGACTCGATGAGTGTGCGGGCAAACGGCTCCGGCGCAGTCGATGGATGCACGACGAGGTCGACGTTTCGCATGAGCACGGCGACGTCGGATCGATGACCGAGGAAGTGCACCCGACCCTCCATCCCCAGTGCGCGCACGCGCTCGTGCAGTCGCGCTTCGTATGCATGTTCGTTGAAGAGGGGCCCGCCGACGATGAGCACGTGCACGCCAGGAAGCTCGGCGGCTGCCTCGATCAGCACGTGCTGCCCTTTCCATTCGGCGATGCGGCTGAAGCAACCGACCAGCGGCACGTCGCTGAGGCCGAGTTCCCGCCTGATGCCCCCGGTCTCCGGTGCGCTCGCCTCGAACGGCGCGGCATCTGTGCCGTTGTAGACCACGTGCACCTTCTCGGGCGCCCCGCCCTGACGCACGAAGGCGTCAGCGGTCGCACGCGACACGGCGATCACGCGCTCCACGCGACGGTTCGCCAGCATCACGTCGGCCTTGATGTTCAGCCGGCTGAAGTACGGGGGTTCGATGATGTCGTGGAGGTGCCAGAGGAGCGGAGTGTCGGTGCGATACGTGGCGAGCGCGCCAACAATCAACGCCTTTTGCGAGTTGGCGTGTATCGCGTCGAAGTCGCGCGAGATCTCCGCGACCTCGCGCGCCGCGCGCCAGACGCTGGCCAGGGCCGCCCCGCTCGGGACTCGGCTGTGCCGTCGTACGTTGTGCATCGCGCCGGCGTCGATGACATGGACCCGCACGCCTTCCTGCTCGAGCCGCGTGCGGAAGGGACCGTCTTCGAGGAGGATGACGAGCGAGTGGTCGCGCATGCGGCGCGCGAGATCGTACAGCCCTTGCTCGGCGCCACCCATGGTAGCGGAGTGATTCAGGAACAGCGTCCGAACGGTCATGCGATGCCTCGGGATATCGGAGAGGGCGCGGAGCCGCGCGCAAGTGACGGTGCTACTTCGATGAGGTAGGTCTGTGTGACTTCGGCCGACGGGTGCAACGTCGCCGGCGCATGCTGGCGCTCCCACACGGCGGCGAAGCGCAGGTACTCGGACGAGGCGACCATCAGCGCGTGGGCGAAGCCGCGCGCGCCGAGCCGGAATCCGCCGCAGACGACGTAGCACCAGCCGAAGCGGAGAAACGGGCGCCAGATGAGGCTCAGAATCCCCACGCGATCCCCTCGTGCTTCCATCACGTCGGCTTCGAGCGGCGCATAGTGCGTGTAGCGCGCCACCTGCTCGACGATGGTGAAGCCGCGCCAGTGAATGAGGATTCCGTCCAACTGGAACGTGCGCCCCGGAACGCGGACCTCGTCGTGAATCTTGAGCGTGGGGTCGTAGGCACTTCGCGTGCGATTGAACAGCCGCACGAAGTTCCGGCGCTTGCTGCGACGGCGCATGCTCGGCAGCAACGCCCCGAGGAAGTCATCACGACGATCGATGGCGTAGCCGTCGTTCGCATCCATCGGAGTGGCGAGCGCCTGGCGTATCGACGCTGCAAGCAACGGCGTCACGATCTCGTCGGCCTCGAGGATGAGCACCCAGTCGTGCTCCGCGAGCTGGATCCCCAGGGCGCGCTGGCGAATCCACCCCAGCCACGCCTGCTCGACCACGCGCGCTCCCATGCGCGTGGCGATTTCGCGCGTGCGATCGGTGCTGCACGAGTCGACGACGACGATGTCATCGACGACATCGCGCACGTTGCGCAGGCAGCGCTCGATGAGCGCCTCCTCGTTTCGCGTGAGGATCACCGCCGACACGCGCTGGCGCGGCCGCGCGAGGGGAGACGGCGGGTTCATCGGTCTCCCTCCGTGGTCATCGCCATCGCCGCCGCCAGCCACAACATCGCGCCACCCACGTTGGTGAAGATCGTCGCCCCCACCACCTGTGCGAGGATCGCCATTGCGCCGGCGAAGTATCCGTACCCCGCCTCGCGACCGCGCGTCCCGCGCCAGGCGAGCCATGCCGCCCCCCCTGCGCACCCGAGGAAGACGATCCCCCCAAACCAGCCGAGCACGAGAAAGACCTCGAGGATCCCGTTGTCGAGATAGAGTCCCTGGTCGGCGAGTCGAGACGAGGCGCGTCCGCGCGCCCCGCCCACGAGCGTCGAACCGAGGCCGCTCCCGAGCGGCTGTTCCGAGATGTCCGAAAGCACCGCGGGAATCAGGTAACGCCGCGCCCGGAAGCTGTCGTCCATCGACAGGTCACCGATGGTCGTTAGGCGCGACGCGATGGTGTGCCGCATCGAGGCGAGTGCGGTCGGAAGGGGAGCCGATGCCGCGATGATCAACGCCACCACCCCTCCGATGATCAGCGTCGCCGCGCCACGACGCGGCCGGCGCGGCGCCACCGCCAGGAGCAACAGCACGCCCACGGCAAATCCCAGCCACGCCGAGCGCGCCAGTGACATCAGGAGGAGGAGGAGTCCCGCGGCGATCGTCGGCCACTTGATCGCGCTTCGCAGTGCGAGCACGATCAGGAGCGTGACGGTCAGGAACTGCGCCAGCGGCCCCGGCGCGTTCATCGTGCTGAAGACGCGCACCTTGAGCGGAAGCGGCTGTCCGATCGAATCCATGCGCGAGTTAATCATCCAGAGGCGATCCCACTCGGCAGGCATGACGAACTGCGCGACGCCATAGATCCCCATGGCGATGATCCCGGCGATCAACGCGCCCACGATCGCACGATGGTATCGCTCGCGATGCTCGGGGTGAATCGCCACGTGCAATCCGATGAGCAGCGGGGCCGACCAGCTCAGCGCCGCGTAGAGCACCAGCTTGGGAGGCGTGAGGAAGAGGCCCACCAGCACGCCGCCGAGGATGCAGAGCACGCCGATCACGAACGGCATCGCCACCACGCGCTTGAGGCGCGGCGCGTGATAGAGCGCGTCGAGCGCCGCCAACGCGCACACGAGCAGCGGGGCGAGAAGAATCGCGTTCTGCTGGTTCCAGCCGTTCTGCGCGTCGACGACGCGACGAACGAACGGCGATAACATCCACAGCCAGAGCGTGAAGGCGAGGTAGCGCGCCGGATCGGTGAAGAGAAGCCAGGCGCCGATCGCCACCGACATCGCCGGAAACGCATAGGTCAGGAGCGCCGAGTGGTGCGTCACGAGAAGCACCGCGGTCACTCCAACCATCAGCAGCAGCGCGGCGACGCCGAGTGCCGATACCGGCAGTCGAAGGCGCGCCGACGGGTCACGCCGAACGAGGTGCGCCCGAGCTGCACGCGCGGCTGCTCTCCGCGCGTCGTACCACGTCGCAACGCGCGGGCGCGACGGGAGTACCGTGAGCGTCGGCGTCACGTACATCTCAGTGCGCCCCTTCCATGCGCAGCACCGCGGGCACGGTGCGCGCGAGGATCACGAAGTCGCGCCAGATCGTCCACCCGGTCACGTACGCCGACTCGAGCGCGATCACCTCGTCGAACGACGTCACGCTGTTGCGCCCATTCACCTGCCACGGCCCGGTGATCCCGGGCTTCACGTCGAAGCGGAGGAACGAGCTGTCGCCGTACATCGCCACTTCGCGCGGGAGCGGCGGGCGTGGCCCGACAAGCGACATCGAGCCGGCGAGGACGTTGAGCAGCTGCGGCAACTCGTCGAGACTCGACCGGCGAAGAAAGCGCCCCACACGCGTCACGCGCGGATCGCGCACCAGCTTGAAGAGCCGCCCGTCGTCGTACACGCTCTCCTTGCGAAGCGCCTCGAGCCGCTCTTCGGCGTCGAGGCACATCGTGCGGAACTTGAAGATGCGGAAGATCTTCCCGCCGTAACCCACGCGCTCCTGCCGAAAGAGGACCGGACCCGGCGACGACCGCTTCACCAGCAGCGCGACGATGAGCATCACCGGGAGCGCCACGACGAGGAGGATGCTGGCGGCGATCAGGTCGAAGGCGCGCTTGAGGACGACGTCGCGCCCGCGGATCCCCGGCTGCGTGAGCTCGACGATCGGTGTACGGTCGTACGAACGGAGCGTCGGCCCGCGCTTGGCCACGCGGAAGGCACGCGACATCGAAATGACGCGGCACCCTGCCGCTTCCGACGTTCCAACGATGTGCAGCAACTCGGCGTCGCTGAACTGCGAGCAGAGCACGATCGTGTCGACTTCGTGATCGTGGATCGTCGACTGCAGGAGCTCGTCGAGCGCACCGTGTCGGTTCGGGACCGAGCGCATCACCCGCGAGACGTCGAGTTCCGCCACGGCGACCACCGCGTGACGCCCGGGGAGCGATCCACGCCGCATCGCCGCCTGGATGTCATTCGTACGACCGACAAAGAGCCCGCGCGCCGGCTCGAGCACCCCCGGCCAGCTCGCCGCGCGAAAGAGGCGCTCGCCGATCAGGCGCTCCACCCACACCGCGGCCGCAAACAGCGCCACCGTCGGCAGGTACGAGGTGACGACGGTCCGCCCGTCGTGCCAGAGCATCGACCAGTACAGGACGAGGAGCCCTAACGCGACACCGCGTACGAGGCGCCACGCATCGGTGACCGCGTCGCCCTCGTCGTACGTGTGGAGGAGAAAGAGCCCGCTGCAGATGGCGATCACGTGCTGAGCGAGGACCGACGCGGCGCTCGCCGCCGGATCGTTCCATCGCACCACCGCGCCCCAGCCATTGGCCGGATCGATCACCAGCATCGCGAAGAGCGCGAGTCCAACCCCAATGGCGTCGAGCACGAAGAGCGTCGTCAGGCGCGCGAGGTGGCGCCGAGCGTGCCGGCGCCGGTTCGTGCGCGCTGCCGACTGCAGTTCCTGCCGCGGCCACGGTGCTTCGGGTTCGGCCGGCGCAAGGTCCGACCGCTTGAGCGTGACCGTCATGCGCGCGACAGGGAATAGGCGTGATACTGCTGCAGCGTGCCGTAGCCTTCGCTCCGCTGGAGTTCGGCGCGATTGAGCACCGTCCCGAGCACCACCGCACCTGCACGTTGCAGTTGGTCGAGCGCGACGTCGATCGCCGCCATCGTCGTCTCACCCGCGCGCGTCACGAGGAGCACCCCGTCGGTGAGCGGGGCGAGCGCCGCCGCATCGGCCACGATGTTGATCGGCGGGGTGTCGATGAGGATGAGGTCGTAGTGGGACGCCTCCCGCATCACGTCGCGCAGCGCCTCGACGATCTGCGGCACGCCCGCCGCGCGCGCCGCGCTTCCCGCGCCAATCGCGTCCGCGCGCCCGCCGCCGGGTAGCGGGACCGAGACGATGCTCTCGGCGAACGATGCGTCACCCGACATGATGTCGGAGAGCCCCCGCCGGTCGCGCAGGTCGAGGGCGTGCGA
>CAZWVG010000256.1:0-8212 GCA_964637355.1 uncultured Gemmatimonadaceae bacterium | reverse complement strand
ATCCCGCCGTCGTTGAGGATTGCGGCGTCGGTCCAGGCGCTCATCCCTTCGTGCAGCACCGACTCGCCCTCGGCCACCATTGCCGTTTCGAGCGCGCGGACGATCGGTGCGTCGGCGGCCACGTCACTCGGCCCCTGGGTGAGGACATGCCGCAGCTCGACGCGGAGCGCGGAATCCATCTCTCGCGCGCGCGCGCACGCCGCCTCGAACTCGGCCATCACCGACTCGGTGGTCTCGCCGGGAAGGGTACGCCGCTCCACGCGCAGTCGGCATCGATCGGGATACGTCGACCACCCGCTCCCTCCTTCGATCGTCGCGGCATGCAGCGATGCATGTCCCAGGAGCGCGTGCGTGCGCGCATCGAGGGACTCGCGTTGCAGCTGGTCGAGCGCGGAGAGGAGGAGCCCGGCGTGGCGAATCGCGTCGACGCCGATATCGTAGCGACTCCCGTGAGCGGCGCGTCCGGCAAAGTCGAACTCCACCCACACGAAGCCGCGGTGCGCTGGATTGACGGCGAGGCGCGTGGGCTCGGTGACGATCGCGGCGTCGGCGCGAATGCCGCTGTTCACGATCGCCCGTGTCCCGATGCTGGCGAACTCCTCGTCGGCGACGGCCGTGACGATGATCTCTCCCTGGAGCCCATTCGATGCGGCGCGCGCGGCGGCGGCACACATCGCCGCCACGCCCCCCTTCATGTCGCAGCTTCCGCGACCGTAGAGTCGCCCGTCGCGTTCCTCGGGCGCAAACGGGGAATGCGTCATCCCGTCGACGCCCACGACGTCGAGGTGGCCGTTGAAGAGGATCGCGCGCCCGCCGCGCGGCCCGATGCGCGCGACGACGTTCGGGCGTCCTGGTGCAGCATCGGACACGTCGACGTCGAACCCCCACGCGCGCAGCACGCCGGCGAGCGCTCGTGCGATCTCGCCCTCGCCGGGAGCGCCGCTCACCAACGACGGATTGCGCGAATCAATTGCCACGAGCGTTCGCAGCAGGGCCTGCGCGTCGCCCTTCGGGATTTCGGTCACGGGAGGGGAGGGGCGAGGGGGTCTCCAGGAGGCCACCAGGCGAAGCCCTGATGGTCGATCGCGAATGGGAGTGGTGCCGCCAGCTCCTGCACCGCGCGGCGCACCGGCTCCTCGAACCCGCGTGCCGCAATGAGGAGCACACATCCGCCCCCCGAGGCGCCGAGTGCCTTTCCGCCGATCGCGCCGGCGTGTGCCGCCACGCTGATGATCTGCTCGATGAGCGGCGTGGAGATCGCCGGGTGCAAGGCGCGCTGGTGACGCCAATGCTCCCCGACCAGCATGCCTAACGCATCGACGTCGCCCGACACGAGCGCATCGGCCATCGCCTCGGCGAGCGCGCGCATGCGGGAGAGCGCGTCGAGCACTTCGCGATCGCGCGCGCCATACGCGTCGAGCACGCCGCGAATCGTCTCTCCCGAGATGCGCGACTGTCCGGTATAGACGATCACGCAGCGGGCCTCGAGCGCGCGCACGGTGGCGTGAGTGAGCGCAATTCGCCGCGCCATCACCTTCTCCCCGAACGTGAGGGCGAGCGCGCCTCCGAGCGCTGCGGCGTAGTGATCCTGGCGTCCGCCGGCAATGCCGAGTTCGTCGACTTCAACGCGGCGGCTCGCCTCGGCGAGTGCGGCGCGGTCGTGCGGGACCGAGGCGAGGAGGTCGCGTGCGGCCGCGGGTGCCATCACCTGCGCCGAGGACGTCGAGGCCAGGCCGGTGCGCTCGAGCGCCTGCCACGCCTCGATCGCCCCCACCATCGCCACTCCCGCCGCCGACGAGCCGCCAAGTCCCGCGCCTAACGGGAAGTCGTTGTGCAGCTGCGCCTGAACGCCCGCGAGACCCGATAGGCGCAATGCCGCCTCGGCGAGCGCCTGTTCGCCCGGCGCGTTCTGCACGGCGTCGCCCGCTGCCGCGCTTCGCAATCGCACGGTGGCGTAGCGCGTGATCGCGAGGTTGCACACGAAGCCCCCCTGCTCCTCCGCGTACGGCGGGACGTCGGTCCAGCCGCCGCCGAAATCGATGCGGGTGGGGGCGCGGGCGGTGAGTGCGAGCATGTCCCAAAACAAGCACACGGCGCCACATCTCGCGACGTGGCGCCGTGCGCTGCTGCAATCGCAGAGCTACTTCTTCTTGGGGGGAGCGCTCTTTCGTGCAGGAGCCTTCGCTGCAACCTTGGCGACCTTCTTGGCCGCCGGCTTCGCCGCGACCTTCGCGGGCGCTTTCGTCGCAGTCTTGGCCGCCGGCTTCGGCGCCGACGCCTTCGGGCTCTTTGGAGCGGGCGCGTGCGTCCCTCTCGGGGGAGCGATCTTGGCGGTCGTTGCCGCCGCGCCCTTCGCTGCTGGTACTCCTACCGGTGCCGGCGCGGGGACCTTGGCCGGTGCGCCGCTCTTCACCGGCTCTTCCTCGACCTCGTCATCGATCTCGTCATCGAGTTCCGGTTCAGAGAACGAATCGTCGTCGTCATCGTCGACCGCCTCGTGCGAGGCCGCGCGCATCGGTCGCGGCACGACGGGCGGCTCGACGTCGATCACCACGACCGGCGGCGGCGCGACCGGCGTGGCAGTCGCCGCGGCAGTCCCCTTCTTCGATGAATCGGACTTCGGCGCGTCCTGCTTGAGCAGCGGGCGCGGGGAGGTGGCGTGCGCGATTTCGACTTCGCGCATCAGCTTATCCGCTTCGTCCTGCGACATCTGCCCGCGGCGCACCATGTACTGCACCAGGTCGCGCGCGCTCTCGATGGCGAAGGGGGTGAGCCCGGCAGCCGCGCCGATGACCTCGCGCATGGTGCCCGCCATCCGGCTCCCGGCCTCGAGCGAGATTTCGTGCGCCTTGGCGGCCATCTCGGCCATGGTGTCGCGCACGTCCTGCCCCCGGTGTCCCGGGCCGCGCCGAGGGGGGGTGGGGGAGGGCGCTGCCTGCTCTTCGCCTTCGGGGCTATCGTCGGTGGACGCCATATGAGTGGTAGAAGCGTTAGCTCCGGCGACATGCACGCAGTGCCATCGCGCGGTCGCCGACCCCCTTCACGTCGACTCACCCGCGCGTTGGAGTGGTTGTCGCGACGCAGAGGGGGGTCTAGCGGCGGTAAGTATATGATTTTTCGGAGCCTACGCAAGTCGGGGTGAAGCACGCTGGCACGTTTTTCGGCCGACTTTCTCCAAAAATCGCGCTCATATCATACAGCAGTAAGCGGCCAGTATCACACCTCTACAGGAGCACGCATTCTCCATCCCCGGTCTCGATCCTGTGAACAACGGGCGACGGCCGGAACGCACACCCACCGATCGGGAATCGATAGGAAACGACTTCATCCCAGCGGTGTAGTCGGTCGCGTCATGGCGACGTCCCCCCTCCCCCGTCAGCTCGTTGCCGCCGCCGCCATCATGCTGGCCGGCGCCGCTTGCAGCGGGGACGTGTCGGCGCCGGCGACCGAGCCATTCATTACATCGTTCGACCGGATGTGGCTCACCGTCGACCGCGAGTACTCGTACTTCGACTACAAGGCGATCGACTGGACCGAGGTGCGTCGGGAGTACCGTCCGCGCGCCGAGGCGGCTCGGAGTACCGAGGAGCTCGTCGGCGTGGTGCGGGACGCGCTCTCGACGCTTCGCGACGTGCACGTCTGGATTCTCGCGCCCGGCGGGGGGATGCTGCCGACGTACATCCCGACGCAGCGGAGAAACTGGTCGCCGGCGATGCTGCAGGGACTTCGGCAGCAGTCAGGGTGGAGCGATGAATCTCCGGCGGTCGGGGGCGGGGTGATCGACGGCATCCCGGTGATCGCGATTTCCTCGTTCGCGACCGGCGCCTTCGACCCGGCCGATTTCGATGCCCTCCTCGCCACGCATCGAAGTGCACCGGCGCTGGTGATCGACGTGCGCATGAACGGCGGGGGGAACGACGCCCTCGCGTATCAGGTCGCCGGGCGCTTCACGTCGACCGCGCGCGTTGGAGGGTACTACCAGTTCCGAAACGGGCTGCGTCACGATGCCTTCACGGCAATGACACCGCGCTCCGTGACGCCGCGCGGGAGCTGGCAGTTCGCCAAGCCGGTCGTCCTCCTGACGGGACGCGGCTCCTTCAGCTCGACCGAGGGATTCGTCTCGGCGATGCGCGCCCTGCCTAACGTGACGGTGGTCGGCGACACGACCGGTGGAGGTTCGGGGAATCCGTCGGTCTATCCGCTGCGCGAGGGGTATGGCATCTCCGTGTCGCGCTGGATCGAGTACACGGCGGAGCGGATGCCTATCGAGTGGCGTGGCATCCCCCCGGACTCGGTGGTCGCCTTTTCGGACGGCGCCGTCGTCGCGGGGGCGGACGAGACGCTCGCCGCGGCGCTCGCGCTCGCGCATCGCCTCGGTGGCGAGTCGGTCTCCCTGGTCCGTGAGTAGACGCCAACGCGCGTGACGTCGCGCGCTCGTTGCGTCGCGGCGGAGCACCGCGCGCATCGGCGTGACGGGCGGTTGGGTGGGCGGCGGGGCAAGTATCGGTCGAAATCGTGCAGACGTTACCCCTTTCTTGTGACGCTTTTTGGGGGCGCGCGTCTTGAGAACGTGACTGCACTTACTCACGCCGATGCGCCGCGTGCAGGACTATCGAGGGCCGCGAAAAGCGGTTATGCTAGCGCCGTGAAGACGACGGTACCTGCCTCTCCGATAGATCAGCTCGAGGCCGACCTGGAGGTCATCACCAAGGTGTTAGCGGGCGACCGCAATGCCTTCGGTGTCCTGATCCACCGCTATCAGGATCCGCTCTACCGGCATGCGCTTGGCATGACCGGAAGTCCGGACGTAGCGGAGGACATCCTTCAGATGTCCTTCATCAAGGCGTACCAGCATCTCTCCGAGGTGCGTGGACGCTTCGATGCCTGGGTCTTCCGTATCGTAGCGAATGGGTGCAAGGACTGGCTGAAGAACATCCGCCGGACGCACAGCAGCTACGAAGAAGATGACCAACCGTCTTCGTACGCGACGCCGGCCGAGGAGCTGGACCGCACGGAGCTTCGCGATGACCTCGACGTGGCGTTGGCGCAGTTGCCGCCCTCGTTGCGGGAAGCCTTCATCATGAAGCACGTGGAAGGGCGTTCGTACGAAGAGATGGCTGATCTATTGGGTACCACGGTCGGAGCACTGAAGATGCGCGTGCATCGCGCGCGTGAAGCGCTCCAGGCTCTTTTAGAGGAGAAATACGCCTAATGCTCGACAGACATAATGAGCGCGACGGCCGCTCCGAGCGTGAGCGCCCGCTGCGACCGAATACGGACGACATGGGAGGGACCTTCGAGCGTGAAGTGCCGCTCTCCCCGGTTGCGACGCCTGACGTGATCAATCGCTGGCTCGATGGTGAGCTTCCGGAGCCGACCGGGCTGCGTGGTGACGCGGCGCGCTCGGTGGAGTTCTGGCGCCGGCTCGGTGAAGAGACCGACAAGCGCCGCCGGATGATGACGCCGGCGCACCTGTCGGCGCGGATCATGGACGCACTCCCGCCGCAGGTTGCACCTGCGAGCGCGGTGGCGCCGTGGTATCGCCGCGACGTGCGGATGAACCCCGCGGTGGCCTTCGCCGCCGCGGCCGCGCTGTTCGCGCTCGGCATCGTCGTCGCCCAGGCTGTGCTGCGCTGATCGCAACGGCGTACACGACGCATCACTCGACGGCGCCCTTCGGGGCGCCGTCTTCTTTTTTTCCCGCCACCCCCGTAGCGTCTGCTCGTCCTCTCGTCTTCTATTGTTGCGTGCTTCAGGTAACGCTCCCTCCCACTGCGGCCACGACCGTGGAACTCGACGCTGCGCTGCTGCAGGTGGCAGTCGCGCTCGGGCTGACGGCGTATGCGGGCTCGCTCTATCGGCGGTATCGCAAGCCGTACTTCGCCTGGTTTTCGGCGACCTGGGCGCTCTACCTGCTGCGACTGTTGGCGATCATCGCCTTCCTCCTCACGCAGGAGAGCGCCTGGCTCTACTGGCACCAGGTGGTGACGGGGTGGACGGCGATCGCGCTCCTCTGGTCGGCGCTGGTCTTCTCTCGCCAGCTGCAATTCCGTCGCCGCTACCTGCTGGCGATGCTCTTCCCGGTCGCGTGGTCGTATGTCGCGATCTACGTGATGGAGGACTTCTTCTGGGCCGCGCTCCCGGCCGTCCTCTTCCTCTCGTTCGTGACGCTGTGGACCGGCGCCGTCTTCTGGCGCCACTGGCAGCGCACTCGGGTAAACGGGGCGCGCTTCCTCGCGGTGGCGCTCTTCCTGTGGGCGCTGCACCATCTCGACTACCCGTTCCTGCGCGCGCGCGGCGCGTGGTCGCCGTGGGGCTACTATCTCGACGTCGCCTTCCTCCTCGCCACGGCGACCGGCCTCACCTTCCTCGTGCTCGACGAGCTGCGCCAGGGATTCGCGGCGCTCACCTCACTCGCCGGGATCACCCCTACCGGTGCACAGCAGAACGATCTGGACGGATTGCTCGGGCGGGCGATGACGCTTCCGGCAACGCGCGGCGCCGCTCTTTTCACGCGCAAGGATGGCGCCGTGACGCTCGTGCGCGGCGTGGGGGCGTGCGCGACCTGGTCCGGCGATGCGCTCCCGCCTAGCGGGACGGAGCTGGTGAGCGCGGCGATCGACACGAAGCACGCGAGCGTGCGTGGCGGGTGGCCGCGCGGGGCCGACGCGAGTGCCCCCGCGTTCAGGTACGCGGCAGCGCTCCCGATCCCGCGCGCCACCGAGGGGATGGCGGCGCTCCTCCTCGTGGGCGACGTCCGCAATCCGTTCACGGCGCTCGACGACGCCTTCCTCGTCGCACTCGGCCAGCAGATCGGGTCGGCACTCGACTCGGCGGAGCTCACGCGCCGGTTGCAGGCGCGCACCGCCGATCTCACGCGACTCTCGAGCCGGATGATCGACCAGCACGAGGAAGAACGGCGGCGCATCTCGCTCGAGTTGCACGACGAGACGGCGCAGGTCTTTTCCGCCGTGAAGTTGCAGCTGGGGCTCCTGCACGAGCGCGTGTCGGGCGACGTGGCGGCCGGCATCGAGCGCGCGGTCGCGTTGGTCGACGAAGGGATGCGCAGCATCCGCAACGTCACCGAGACGTTGCGCCCGACGGTGCTCGACGACCTCGGGTTGGTGCCGGCGCTCCGCTCACTCGCCGTCGGCTTCGAGGCGCAGTGCGGGATCGAGGTCGAACTCGACGCAACCGAAGAATCGCTCGCGCTGTCGGACGACGCGGAGCTGGCGCTCTTTCGCGCGATGCAGGAGGCGCTCTCGAACGTGGCACGACACGCGCGGGCGCGACACGTGCGCGTCTCGCTGCGCGACCGCGATGGTGCGCTCCTCCTCGAAGTCGAGGACGACGGGCGCGGCACGGACGCGCCGCTCGACCCCGATCAGCTGCAACGCGACGGGCACATGGGACTGGCCGGGATGCGGGAGCGCATCGGATCGTTGGGGGGGGGAGTCACGGTGACGCCGCGTCCCACCGGTGGCTTGCGCCTCGCAATCCGGGTCCCGCATCCGCAGGGGGCGGCGTGACGCAGATCCGAGTCCTGGTCGTCGACGACCACGTGATCGTTCGCGAAGGGCTGCGCCAGGTGCTGCAGGCCGATGGCGATTTCGACGTGGTCGCCGAGGCGGCGAACGGGAAAGAGGCGCTGGCCTTCGCCGAGCGATTGCAGCCGAATGTGGTCCTGCTCGACATCACGATGCCTGGAGATTCGGGGCTGGTGGTCGCGCAACAGCTGCGCGAACGTGTCCCCGACGCGCGGGTCCTCATCCTCAGCGTGCACGACGACGCCGAGTATGTGATGGAAAGCGTGCGCGCGGGGGCGCATGGCTACCTGCGCAAGGACACCACGCCGGGAGAGCTGCGCGCAGCGGTGAAGGCGGTGGCGTCGGGGAACGGCTACTTCAGTCCCGTGGTCGCCAAGCGCCTCACCGAGGTGTTGCGCAACGAGACGGCGCCGGCACCGCCGGTCGCCGCCGCACTCTCCACGCTTCCCACCGCTCCCACGCTCGACCTTCTCACGAATCGCGAGCGCGAGGTACTGTCGTTCGTGGCGCGCGGCCTCCTGAACAAGGAGATCGGCGTGCAGCTCGGCATCAGCGTGCGCACCGTCGAGGCGCACCGCGACAGCATGGTGCGAAAACTCGGCATCCGGAGCGCTGCCGGGCTCACGCGATTTGCGATCGAGCAAGGGTTGCTGCGCGATGAGGTG
>CAZWVG010000255.1:0-8288 GCA_964637355.1 uncultured Gemmatimonadaceae bacterium | reverse complement strand
CGTCGATGATCTCGGCGAACGCCTCGGCGACGCGATCGAGCCCCGCGTCGTCGACCGCGCGCGTGCGGTCGGCCGGTTCGAGCGCGACCACGTGATCGTGCACATCGGGGGCAACCACGCTCGACCAGAAGTTGCGATCGCCGCGCCAGCCTAACACTGCGTCGACGAGCGAAGGATCGAACCAGCGCCCGCTCCGCTCCGAGAGGACGCGCAGCGCCTCGTCGCTCCCGCCGCGCCCGAGAAAGACTTCGGCGGTCTGGGCGATGTTGAGGATACGCGAGAAGAGCGGGATTTCGTCGCCGCGCATCCCCGATGGATAGCCGTTCCCGTTCCAGTGCTCGTCGAGCGAGCGGATCGCGCTCACGGTCTCCTCGGGAAAGGCGAGTCGCTCGGCGATGTCGGCGCCACGCTCGCAGCGCGCCGCGATCAACTCCTGCGTCATGCGCTCCTGCCGCGCGATGCCGAGGAAGTGCCCCACGCGCGAGACGAGCGAGGACTTGAGCCCGGTGTTGCGCCAGGTCTCGACGGCGAGCGCCATCTTCTGGTCCCAGTCGACGATCTTCATGTTCGGCTTGACCACATGGTCGTCCGAACCGAAGAGCGCGGAGGTGCGCGAGGCGTTCGCGGAGCACCCGGCGTCCTTGAGGAGGAGGGCGTAGTAGAGCGATGCGAGGCGATCGTCGTCCAGCCCCAGCTCCTGCCCGAGCCGCATCCCGATGACGCAGGCGCGGAGCGAGTGACCGAGCGGTTGCCCTTCGGTGAGGTCGAGGGCACGGGAGAGCGATGCGACCACCTCGGACATGGCGACGCGCGCTGCAGGCTCGGCGTCGCCGCCTGACAATGACGGTGCGGGAGCGTTGGGTGCTTCTGTACGGTCGATCGCCATGCATCACCAGAGAGGGGCTACGTTCGGAGACGCACCGCAGGGGCGATTGGAAACGCTTCACGAGCGATTGTGACGAGGGAGCGACCGTGCTCCGTGTTGCTGCCTTCCCGGGTGCTCCGTAGCTTGTCGCCGCGTGTCGGGAGGGGGAGGCCATGCAACCCTAAGTGACGACGCATGAGCGGATTGGTGCTGACGCCGGTGCGGGCGACGTTTCGTGCGGTGGCCGAGACCGTGGTGCCGGAGACCGCGTCGCTCGACGCCGACGGATGGCGCGAGATGCACGATCTCGTTGAGGGCGCGCTGTGGTCGCGCCCCGAGAGCGTGCGGCGCCAGCTTGTCACCTTCCTGCGCCTGGTGGAGTACCTCCCGTTGGCGCGTCACTTCCATCGCTTCTCGCGGCTTGCGCCGGCGGCGCGCACGGAGGTGTTGTCGCGCCTCGAGCGGTCGGGGCGCCTGGTGCTCCGCCGCGGGATGTGGGGCGTGCGGACGCTCGTCTTCCTCGGCTACTACACGCGGCCAGCGGTGCAGGAATCGCTGGGGTACCGCGCGCACCGCGATGGGTGGAGCGCGCGTCGTGCGCCTGCCGGCCCCGACATCGTGGCGATCGATACCGACGGTGGGGCGCGTGGCAGCTGACGGTATTCCCGCTGTGCGCCTCGAGTCGTGCGGGCGCCGGCCGTCCTGCTTTATGCGTGTAGGGGTGCGATGCTGACGCACGAGTATGACGTCGTCATCATCGGATCGGGAGCGGGGGGAGGGACGGTCGCGCAGGAGCTTGCGCCGATGGTCGCGCAGGGGGTGCGCGTCCTGGTGCTGGAGCAGGGAGCGCGCCTCGAGGACGACGAGTACACCGGGCGCGAGTTGGAGATGTCGGCGGCGCTCTACCAGGACGGCGGGGGATTCCTCACCGCCGACGGGACGATGACGCTCGCCTTCGGACGCGCGTACGGCGGATCGACGGTCGTCTACACCGGAACGAGCCTCATCGCCCCGGACCGGGTGATCCGCGAGTGGTGCGTCTCGGGGCTCGAGTTCCCCGACATCGAGCGCCGCTCGCACAAGTTCATGGCCCAGAACGACGTGCACTTCCTCCCGCGCGTCCTGCTCAACGAGAACAACAAGCTCTTTGTCGCCGGCTGTGCGCGCGTCGGGGCCAAGGCCGAGCAGTTCCCGCTGAACCTGCGCGGCTGCAAGGGGTCGTCACTCTGCAACCTCGGCTGCCCCAACGCGGCGAAGATGGGGACGCATCGCGTCCAGCTGCCTAACGCCGAGCGCTCTGGCGTGGAGGTGGTGACCCGCGCGGAGGCGCTGCGGCTCGAGGAGCGCGCGGTCGTCGTGCGCGTGCACGAGAAGACGGATGGGGACAAGGGGCTCCCCTCGGGGTGGGCGCCGGGAGAACACCGCATCACCGCGCGGATGATCGTCTCGTGCGGCGGGAGCATCGGGACGAGCGCCCTCCTCCTGCGCTCGCCGGTCACGAAAGGCATTCCGCGGTTGGGGGAGCGTTTCACCTGCCACCCGGCGCACATCCTCGTCGCCGAGCACGACCGCGAGATCACCAACGACGTCGGGCATCCCAAGAGCTACTACGTCGACCGCGCCGAGCAGGAAGGGTACGTGCTGGAGACGTGCATGTACTTCCCTTTCGTCACGGCGAAGAACCTGACCGGCTTCGGGCGCGATCACAGCACCTTCATGCGCGCCTTCCCGCGCCTGCAGATGATCCTCGTCCTCGCGTGCGACAAGGCGGTGCCTGGGAACCGGATCACCGTCGACGCAGCTGGACATCCGGTGGTGCACTACTCCTTCACCCCCGACGTCATTCGATCGATGGTGCTGGCAACGCGGATGAGCGCGCGGATCTTCTTTGCGGCGGGAGCGCGGCGCGTGCACGCCCCGTCCGCCGATCCCCCGCTCATCGAACGCGACCAGGCGTACCGGCTCGATGATCTCGTGGTCGAGAAGCACTTCATTCCCGGGCGCCTGTCGATCTCGGCGGCGCACATGATGGGAGGGTGCGCGATGGGTGCCGAAGGGAGCGCGGTGACCGACTCGCGCGGACGTGTGTACGGGATGCCGTGGCTGCGCGTCGCCGACAGCTCACTCTTCCCGGACTCGGTCGAGGTGAATCCCTATCTCACCGTGATGGCGCTGGCCGACCGGGTCGCCGAGGCGGTTCGCGAGGATTGGCGGGCGTGAGCGGGCGCGTGCCACTGTGCTCGCGACACACTTCCACCGGCACGAATCGGTTAGTCCTGCCCGGTCGGCGGCGGATCGTCGGGGTGGGCGCGGTGCGTTGGCGTTCCGAAGTCGCCGCTGGCGATTGTCGGGAGCCCCACCGTCGGTCCGCGATAGGTATACACGGAGGAGGGCACCGTGCCTCCGTCCGCCAGCTGCACGACGGCGACGTCGCGGGCGTACTGCGTTCCCTCGTACTCGTCGAGCGCGGCGATCATCGCTGCGGCGCGTTCCGGAGGGAGGGCGAACACCTCACCATGCACGCGCCCGTCACCGGTGAGCACGAGCCCCGGATACCAGCTGACGCGGTAGAGCGTCCCCTGCACCGTCGCGTCGCCGAGATGATCGGCGCCGGCGAGGAGCGGGTGCGATGCACCGGAGCGGTTGCGCCGAAGCGATCCGTACACGAATAGATGGGCGGAGGACATGCCGCAGGCGCGTGAGGGGGAAGCGAGGGGCGATCGCGGCGCGAGACGGCACCAGTCGGGCGACGTTCGCGGGAAGAAGATACGCAGCATTCACCGGAGGAATCACATGAAGCGAGTCACTGGGATCGGCGGGATCTTCTTCAAGGCGAAGGACGCGCCGGCGCTGCGCGAGTGGTACAAGACGCACCTGGGGATCGACGTCGAGACGTGGGGAGGGACCGCGTTCAAGTGGGTCGATGACGACGGAAAGCCGATGGCCGGAACGACGGTCTGGTCGATCTTTCCCGATCACTCGAAGACGATGGCGCCGAGCACTGCGCCCTTCATGATCAACTATCGCGTGGACGACGCGCGTGCGCTGCACGCCGCGCTCAAGGCCGAAGGGTGCAACGTGCTCGAAGAGATCACCCAGGACGACTTCGGTGTGTTCGCGTGGGTGATCGACCCGGAGGGGAACAAGGTCGAGCTGTGGCAGCCGCCGGCGGGGGACTGAGCGCGCGCCTCATCGCGCAGGCGTGACCGAGCGTTCGCGCGAGAGCGCGCGGGAACGACTGTGTGGGACTGAGCGCGTGGGACTGAGCGTGCGGGAGGGTTGTCGCGTATAACGACACACCCTCCCTCTCTCCTCATCGCTCCTCGTCCCATGAAGCCCTGGATCGCTCTCCCCGCCCTGATGTTCGCTGCGGCGAACGTGGCGGCGCAGTCAGCACCGACGGTGGACTACACCCGCGCCGACGTGATTCGCACCGCCGGCGCCTTTGTCCTCGGCGCGAGTGTCACGCCGCTCTGGCTCGACGACAGCGTGCGCTTCGTGTACACGTCGCTCGGGAAGAACGACCGCGGCACGGTTTATCTCGTCGATCCGGCGCGCGCGAGCCGACGCGTGTACTTCGACCAGAACCGGATGGCTGCGGTGCTCTCCGTCGCCGCCGATACGCTCCTCGACCCGGCGCGCTTCCCGTCGTTCTCGCCGGTCGACAACGGGAGCGCGATCGAACTCCTCCTCCACACCAAGGCGTTCCGCTGCGATCCGGCGAGCTACAAATGCACGGCGCAGGACAGTGTGGACTGGGCGTTGGCGAAGACGCTCAAGGACGGCCCGTCGTGGGCGAGCCGCTCCCCCGACAAGAAGTGGGACGTCTTCCAGTGGCGCTACAACCTCTACCTGCGCCCGTCGGCGCTCTCCGACTCCGACGCGGTCGTCTCGGCCGACTCGGCGAAGAAGGCGCGGAGCGACACGACCCAACGACGTGGTGCCGGACGGCCGGCTGGTGGCCGCGGCGGGCGCGGAGGGGCGCGGCGCGACTCGCTCCCGCTCCCGAAGGGATCGATCGCACTGACTACCGACGGAGAGCGGCTGTACGCCTACGGCAACACCGATCGTGATGTCGCCGGCGACACCGCCAAGCCGCGGCCGGCGCGCGTGAACATCGAGTGGACGCCCGATTCGCGCCGCTTCACCGTCGCGCGCCCCGACCTGCGCGGGACGCGCATCTATCCGATGTACTCGTCGACCGGCGACCAGCCGATCGATCACAGCTATCACTACGCCGTTCCCGGCGACTCGATCGTCCCGAGCCACGTGGTGTACGCGGTCGACATCACCGATCGCAGCGCGGTGCAGGCCAAGCTCCCACCCGTCCCGCAGACCACGGTGAGTTCGCAGACGTTCTGGAACAAGGCGGGGGACAAGTACTTCGCGCTCAACGCGAATCGCGGGCCGAGCCGCATCTCGGCGTACCTCGTCGATGCGAAGACCGGCGATGCGAAGCTGCTCGTGCGCGATTCGTCGGCGACGTGGGTGGAGCTGTCGCACTCATTCGGGCGCGAGAACTGGGACGTGCCGAAGGGGGGCGATGACCTCATCTGGTGGTCGCAGCGCGACGGATGGGGACACCTCTATCGCGTCGGTCCCGACGGCACGATCAAGAACCAGATCGAGTCGGGGAACTCGGTGGTCGATCGCCTCTTCCGCGTGGACAGCGCGACGCGCACGTCGCCGCAATCGGTGTACTTCAGCGCGTGGGGGCGCGACCCGGGCTTCCTGTACTACTCGCACCTCTACAAGGTGAATGTCGACGGGAGCGGGCTCACCGCGCTCACGCCCGAGGATGGCGATCACTCGATCGTCTTCGCGCCCAAGGGGCCGTACTTCATCGACACCTTCGCCCCGGTCGACAAGGCGCCTGTCATCACGCTCCGCTCCGCGGCCGACGGCAAGGTGGTGATGGAACTCGGGCGCGGCGACTCTGAGCTCCTGCAGTCCGTCGGTTGGCGCCCGCCGGAGATCATCAAGCTCAAGGCGCGCGACGGCGTGACCGACATCTACGGGCTGATGTACAAGCCGAGCACCTTCGACTCGACGAAGAGCTACCCGATCCTCGACCACATCTATCCGGGGCCGCAGGTGGGGAGCGTGGGGCGTTGGGGGTGGTCCGGCACCGGCGAATCGCAGGCGATCGCCGAGCTCGGGTTCATCGTGGTGGAGATCGATCACCAGGGGACGCCGCGCCGCTCGAAGGCCTTCCACGATTTCTACTATCGCAACATGGGCGACAACGGGATCCCCGATCACGTCGCCGGGATCCGGCAGCTCGCGGGGATGCACTCGTGGATCGACATCACGCGCGTCGGGATCTGGGGGCACTCGGGGGGCGGGCTCGCCTCGACCGATGCCATCCTGCGCTTCCCCGACTTCTACAAGGTCGCGGTGAGCGGGTCGGGGAACCACAACCCGAACACCTACGCGTGGTATTGGGCCGGTCGCTACCAGGGGCCGTACGAGAAGGCGTCGTACGATTCGGCGGCGAACTACACGCTGGCGAAGAACCTCAAGGGGCACCTGCTCCTGATGCACGGCGACATGGACAACAACGTGCACCTGGCGAACTCGATCAAGATGGTCGATGCCCTGATCAAGGCGAACAAGACGAACTTCGACTTCCTCGTGTTCCCCGATTCGCCGCACGGGCTCCCGGCGTTCAGCATCCGCAAGCGGTGGGACTATTTCGTGCGCTACCTGCTGCACGAGGAGCCGCCGGCCAGCTACGAGATGATCGCCCCGCTGCGCCCCCCTGGCCCGCCGCGTCCCCCTGAAGACGTGTGGGAGTGGTAATCGCGGTGCGCTGATCGAGCGCCAACACAGTGAGGGCGCCGTGGCCACTGGCCGCGGCGCCCTCGCGCATCGCCAGACGCTCCGCTGGCTGAAACTAATCCTTGGAAGCTGCTGGCGTCGTCGCCCACTGGCGTGCCAGCTCGGCGGCGCGGCTCCGCACGCCGCTGATGCGCACGCTGTCGACCGGGGCCGTCGCACCATCCATCTGGTGCGAGATCTCCACTGCTGCACCCAGCTTGTCAAAGGCGAGGACGAGGCGCTCCTTGTGTGCCGCCGGTGGCTCGCCGCTGAGTATGTCGGCCGTGGATTCGTAGTAGCGGAGCTGGGCGCCGTCGAAGTAATAGCGCGACGAGGACTTCTCGCGGTCCCCGCCGGTGACGACCTCGCGCACGAGGCGCAGCGTGTCGCCCGACGCGTAGCCGGTCAGTGCCACGGCGCGCTCTCCCGTCTCTCCCTTCCAGTCCTTGACGGTGAGGTTGGGACGTTCGTGGTCGACCGCGATCGCGAACTCACGCGCCGCGTCGCCCGGCGCGCGCGCCGCGAGGCTGTCTCCGCTCCCGCCCTCGCCCGGTTGGCAGGCGAGGAGGACACACGTCACTGGTGCAACAAGGAGCAGCGGCACTACGCGGCGACGAAAAGGCACGAGCAGCCGGAAGGGACGAGGTGAAGCGATCGGGGTGTGGTGCACATCGCAGCGAACGCGCTGCGCGGCGTTGCAACGATGCACTTCGGTCGCGCCGGATGGAAGCGCCAAACGCCACGCGTCGTGCTACCCGCCGCACCCCGTCGTGCGTCGCGTGTCGGCGAGCGAGATGATCGACCACTTCCCGTCGTCGCCCTGCACGAGAAGGAAGTGATCGATCCCGCAGTGCGACAGCTTGTCGCCGAGGTGGAAGGTGTAGTCCACCCACACCGAGGCGAGCGGTCCATCGATCTCCACGCGCTCGTTGGTGAAGCGCTCGTCCCATCGCTGCGGGTGCGGCGTCCCGACCGCCTGCACGAAGCCTTCGGCCGACGGCTCGACGTTGAGGCGCACGTTCCCTTCCTTGCCGTTGCCGACACTCAACAGGCGGACCTGCGGATGGAAGACGCTTCGAACCATCGCCGAATCGCCGGCCCGCATCCCGTCGAAGAGGCGCTGCACCACGGCCATGATCTCCGGCTTCGCATTCGCCATCGCCTGTGCGCGCACGACGCGTGGAAACGCGCTCGCCCCCACGCTGGCCCACACACCAAACAGGAGCGTGCGACACGCGGAGCGAACGAACGAGCCCGTGGTGGCACGGCAGGGAGTCATGAATCGACGCATCAGAATCACCGGTTCGCGTTAGGCAACAGTAACCACCGCACGACTGCCCGCGGGTGCCCCCGATCGACACCTCATAGGGATGATGCGCGCGCGCCCGAGCGTCAACCATGCAATGCCGCCGGCGACGCCGCTCCGGCATCCGCGGACGGGAGCGCTTAACGCTCCTCGCACTTGCGCGTCTGACCAAGGGAAGGCGCCTTGGCGCCCCCCAACCACGGAGGATCGACATGCGTGCTCCCTTATTCGCTTCACTCGCCGCCGGCCTCGCGCTGGCATCCGCCAGCGCCGCATCCACCAGCGTCGCATCGGCGC
>CAZWVG010000254.1:0-8318 GCA_964637355.1 uncultured Gemmatimonadaceae bacterium | reverse complement strand
TACCACGTCTTCGTCAACGACGGCAACCTCCCGCGCCTCAAGCTGAGCAAGGCGTACCAGGAGATTGCCCGCGACAAGAAGAAGTTCGAGGGCGAGAACAAGGAATTCATCTCGTCGAAGCTGAATTCGGCGAACTGGATGATCCAGGCGATCGAGCAGCGCCGGCAGACGATGCTCAAGGTCATGAACTACATCGTCGACCGGCAGCGCGACTTCTTCGAGAAGGGCGTGCAATACCTCAAGCCGCTCACGTTGCGCGAGGTGGCGGAGGTGATCGAGATGCACGAGAGCACCGTGAGCCGCGTGACGAACGAGAAGTTCGTGCAGACGCCGCGCGGGGTGCTCCCGCTCAAGTATTTCTTCTCGTCGGGGCTGAGCACCACGGGGGGCGAGGATGTCTCGGCGCGCGGCATCAAGGACCAGATCGAGAAGCTGGTGAGCAACGAGGACGCCCGGAACCCGCTCACCGACCAGGCGATCGTGAACATCCTGCGGGAGAGCGGGGTGAACATCGCCCGACGCACCGTCGCCAAGTACCGCGACCAGCTGGGGGTGCTCTCGGCCCGCATGCGCAAGCGGGTATGAGAGGCACGGAGCCGAGCTTCTCGATTCGACCGGCTGCAACCACCGACGCTCCGATTCGTTTGTCGGTCCTCGTCCCCGCCAAGGACGAAGCGGGAAACCTCGCGATGTTCATGGAGCAGACGGCCGCGGCGCTCCACGACTTTACCGAAGGGTTCGAGGTCATCGTCGTCGACGACGGGTCGATCGACGACTCATGGACGCTGCTCGGTGAGCTCAAGGAGCGCTACCCGTTCTTGCGGACCGTTAGGCATCGCTCGCGCCGCGGCATCGCCGACGCCCTCCGGTCGGGGTACCTCGCGGCCCGCGGCGACATCCTCGTCTTCTATCCCGCCGACCTGCAGTTCAAGCCCGAGGACATCCCGCGACTCGTCGCGCCGATCATCCGCGACGAAGCCGACATGGTCACCGGCTTCAAGGAGGGGAAGTACGAGAAGGCGTTCGTCTCGTCGATCTACAACTGGCTGAGCCGCTCGCTCTTCCACGTCCCGGTCCGTGACCTCAACAGCGTGAAGGCGTACCGGCGGGAGATCATGGAGATTCTCCCGACGCGCCCCGACTGGCACCGCTACATGATCGTCATCGCCGCCGCGCAGGGGTACACGGTGACCGAAATCCCGGTCCCGCTCTACCCGCGCCACGCCGGCAAGTCGAAGTTTGGCATCGGGCGCATCCCCGTCGGTGTGCTGGACATGCTCTCGGTCTGGTTCGAGCTGCGCTTCGCCGCCAAGCCGCTCCTCCTGTTCGGGATGCTCGGAGCGGGACTGTTCGCGGTGGGGGCGCTCGCCGGCCTCGCCGCCGTGGCCTGGCTCTTCATCGCCGGCATCGGGTTGCGTTGGGTCTGGACCCTGATCCAGACCGTCCTGATCCTCGGGTCGATCTTCTTCGCCACCGGCTTGTTAGGCGAGCAGATCGCCGGCGTGCGCGCGCAGCTCCGCGAGTTGCGCCGCGTCACCGACGACCTGCGTGCCGCCGAGCGTGACGAGTCGCCGGCAGGGCGACGCGATGGCTGACGCGCCGCTGCGCGTCCTGTTCCTCACGCATTCGTACCCGCGCGTCCCCGGCGACGCCGCCGGGTCGTTCCTGCTGCACCTGGCGAATGCACTGCGCAACGAGCGCGTCGAGGTACGCGTCGTTGCACCTGCCGGCGTCGCCCCGGCCGGCGCCGAGCTCCCCGCCGACGAGGTGCTCGATGGGATTCCCGTCGCCCGCTTCCACTACGCCCCGCGCAGGTACGAAAACCTCGCCTACACCGGCGAGATGGCCCAGCAGGTGCAACGCTCCTGGAGCGCGCGACTTGCGCTGCTCGGATTCCTCGGAAGCGGCTTCGCCGCGGCGACGCGTGCCCGGCGCGAGTTTGCCCCGCACCTGGTGCACGCGCACTGGTGGTTTCCCGGCGGACTGGTGGGCTCGTGGGCGTCGGGGCTCGCCGGCGTCCCGATGGTCACCACGATGCACGGCACCGACGTGCGTCTCGCCCGAGGAAGCAGTTTCGCCCGCCCGCTCTTCCGCCGCGTCATGCACCACTCGCGTGCGGTCACCACCGTCTCGCGCTGGCTCGCCGCGGAGGTGCGCGCGATGGCGCCAGGCATCGAACCACTCGTCGCCCCGATGCCGGTGTCGACCGAGATCTTTCACCCCGGTGCCGGGCGTACGAACGATCGCCTCCTCTTCGTCGGGCGCCTCAACGCGCAGAAGGGGGTCGCCCTCCTCCTCGATGCCGTGGCCCGCATGCGACACGAGGTCCAGCTCGACCTGGTGGGCGCCGGCCCCGACGAGGCAAAGCTGCGCGCGCAGGCCACACAACTGGGGATTGCCGATCGCCTCACCTGGCACGGGGCGCAGCCGCAGACCGCACTCCCCGCCTTCTACCAGCGCGCCAGCGCGCTGGTGGTCCCCAGCATCGGCGAGGGGCTTGGCCTCGTCGCCGTCGAGGCGCAGCTGTGCGAGGCTCCCGTCGTCGCCTTCGACTCCGGCGGCATCACCGACACGATCGTGCACGGCGAAACCGGGCTCCTTGTCCCACCCGGCGACATCGATGCCCTCGCGGCGTCGCTCGACAAACTCTGGGATGCCCCCGAACTGCGCCTGGGACTGGGCAGGGCAGGGCGCATGGCCGCCCTGGGAGACTTCGCCCCCGAATCGTCGGCGCGCCGCTACGCCACTCTCTATCGCTCTCTCGTTGCGATCTAGGTCCTGGCGTATCGCCTTCGCCATTCTCGCGGTCCTCGCCGTCGGGCTCGCGGGGCGCGAAATCGTCGATCAGTGGCGCGCCTTCCGTGCGTCGGGTGCCGAACTTGAGCCGCGCTGGCACGTCATCGGGGCTTCGAGCCTCATCGTCCTGGCGGCGTATGCCGTGCTCGTCGAGACGTGGCGACGCACGGTGCGCGCGTGGGACGCCGAACTCTCCTGGTTCGATGCCGCCCGCATCTGGTTCATCTCCAACCTCGGGCGCTATCTCCCCGGGAAGGTCTGGCAGATCGGCGCCATGGGAGTCATGGCGCAGGAGCGCGGCGTCTCGGTCGTCGCCGCGACCGGGTCGGCGCTCGTCATCAATCTGGTAAACCTTCTCGCCGGATTCGGACTCGTACTGGTGACGGGCGCGGAGTTCTTCCATGCGCGAGGTGCGGCGCTCTCGTTGGCGGTCGTACTCGTTGCCGGCATCGTCCTCGCGCCGCGCATCGTCCCGTTGGCGGCGCAGGTCGCCGGGCGGATCCTGCGACGACCGCTCGACGTTCCGCGCCTCCCCGACAGCGCCGTCTGGCTCGCGTCGATCGGGTGTCTCGTGGCGTGGGTACTGTACGGCATCGCGTTCCGCATCTTTGTCGCTGGCGTACTGGGCGCGGCGCCTGGGAGCACGGCGTCGTACGTCGCCGCCTTCACGGGGTCGTATCTGGCTGGGTACATTGCGTTGTTTGCACCGGGTGGAATCGGCGTGCGCGAGAAGTCGCTGATGCTCGCGTTAGGCCAGTTCAGTCTGGCGCAAGCGGGGGCGGCAGGCGTGATCTCGCTCACGTCGCGTCTCTGGCTGACCGTGCTGGAGGTCCTTCCCGGACTCGGATTTCTCGCTGTCGACGCGCTCCGCGGGCGTCGACGCCCAACTCCCCCTACATGACCCGAACGTCTGACGTCGCCACAGCTGCAACGTCGACCTCCGCAGGGAATGCCACGGCCGTTGCGCCCGGACCGCGCTACGCGGTCGCCTGGGCGGCGCTCATTCATGCGCTGTGTACCCTCGCGCTCGGCTTTCCCGCGCTCGCAGGGAAGTTTCTGGTCAATCCGTATTCGGATCAGTACAAGGCCGGCTACTCGTTCCGCGAGTTCGCCCGCGCGTATTGGGAGAAGCACGGGGCGATTCCGCAGTGGAATCCCTATCTGTTCGGCGGGATGCCGTTCGTCGATGCGATGCACGGAGACACGTTCTATCCAACGGCGCTCCTTCGAATTCTGATCGGCACCGATCATGGCATGACGTGGGGCCTCATCATTCACGTCTTTCTCGCCGGGTTGTTCTGCTACCTGTTCCTCCGTTCCATCGGGCTCAGCTTCTTCGCTTCGGTCATCGGCGGCGTTGCGTATCAGATGGGCGGCAACATCGCCGGATTGGTCTCGCCGGGACATGACGGCAAGCTCTTTATCGCAGCGCTCCTCCCGTTAGGACTCTTCTACGTAGTGCGCGGCGTCCGCGACGGCCGCGCCTGGGCGTGGGGTCCGCTGGCGCTCGTCGTGGGCCTCGCGGTGCTCTCGCCGCACCCGCAGCTCCTGCAGTACATGCTCCTGGTCACCGGTGCGTTCGCCGTCTTCCTCTCTCTCGGCTTCGCGTCGGATGCGCCGATCGCGCGCAAGACCGGCGTGCTGCGTCTCGCGGCCGCGCTAGGCTCCGTTGCCGTCGGAATGGTGATGGGTGCGATTCAGTTCTGGCCAGTGAAGGCGTATGTGAACTTTTCGCCGCGCGCCGGAGGAAAGGGGTGGGAGCACGCGGTCTCGTATTCGATGCCTCCCGAGGAGACCTTCAACTTCCTCGTGCCGCAGTTCTCCGGCATCCTCGAGCGCTATTGGGGTCGCAACGTCATTCATTTTCACTCGGAGTACCTCGGCGCTGCGGTCCTCGTCCTGGCCGGCATGGCCTTCGGGGCATGGGCGCTGCGCTCGCACCGGAGACTCGTCTGGTTCTGGTTCGGCGCGTTCGTTATCTCGTTGCTCTGGGCGTTAGGCGGCAATACACCGTTTTATTCGCTCGTCTACGCCATAGTCCCCGGAACGAAATACTTCCGGGCGCCGAGCACGATGCTCTTCATCGTCGCGTTTTCGACGTCCGTTCTCGCGGCATTCGGCGCTGAGCGGATCGTGAGGTTTGAGGAGCGCCGCCGCTACCTCATCGGCTGGACGATCGCCGCGGTTGTAATCGGTCTGCTCGGTGCGCTTGGTGCGTTCACGAATCTCGGGGTGTCGATCGCCGGTCCCGAACGTGCCGACCGTGTCCTCGCCAACGACGGCGCGCTCCGCATCGGTGCGCTGCGGTCGATGGTCTTCATTCTCCTCACCGTCGGCGTGGCGATGGTGGTTGCCTCCCGGCGCGTGTCCCGCGACCTCGGCGGCATCCTCCTGATCCTGGTGGTTTCCCTCGACTGCTGGAGCGTCCTTCGACGCTACTGGGAGTTCGACGAGCCCGCGTCGGTCATTTATGCGAGCAACTCCATCGTCGACTCGCTCACGGCGAAGCCGGGGCCTTTCCGCGTTCTTTCGTTTCAGACTGCGCCGTCGGACGCGATCAACGATCCCTACCTGAGTTTCGACGGACTCATGATCCATGGGGTCTCGTCGGTTCTTGGATATCACGGCAACGAACTTGGAGCGTACGATCGCCTTGTGGGCACCGAGGAAGGATATCGGCAGGTCGCGAATCCCAACTTCTGGCGCCTGATGAACATGCGGTACGTGCTCACCAACTCGCCTGACAACATTGGGCTGAAAGAACTCAAGCAGATCGCCGGCCCAGTGCGCGACGCATCCGGGAGTGAGCTCTACCTGCACGAAGTCCCCGTGGATATGTCCTATGCCTGGGTCACGCCCGCAATCGTGAAGGCCGATGAGGCGACGGTGATGGCCACGGTGCTCGACCCACGCTTCGACGTGCGGCGAGTCGCCGTGTTCGACACGTCGGCGGCGGTGCAGGGGGCCCAGCTCTCGTCGCTCCCCGAGCCGCTCGACATCTCCGCCAAGGTCACCCGGTACGAGCCGGGACTCATCGACATCGCCCTCGACAAGCCAGCCCCGGAGGGTGCGGCGCTGATGGTCTCGGAGAACTGGTATCCCGGGTGGCGCGCCATGGTCGACGGAAAGCCCGGAGTCATCGGGAAGGCGGCTGTGTCGCTCATCGGCGTGGCGCTCCCCGCCGGAGCGAAAAACGTCTCACTCACCTTCACCAACCCGGCATACGAGGTGGGAAAGAAGGTGACGTGGGCGGCGGTGGCGCTGAGCCTCATCCTCCTTGCAGCTGGCCTGGTCCTCGATAGGCGGAGCGCGGCCGCACGTGCCTGAACGTTCCCTGGTCATCGTCCCGACGTACAACGAGCGGGAAAACATCATCCGCCTGATCGACGCCGTCCTCGCGCAGGATCCGCGGATCGACGTGCTCGTGGTCGATGACGGCTCCCCCGACGGGACGGGCGCCCTGGTCGACGAGCGCGTGGCCATCGACTCGCGCGTGCACGTGATCCATCGCGAGAAGAAGATGGGACTTGGGACGGCCTATCTCACCGGCTTTCGCTGGGCGCTCCAGCACGACTACGAGCTGGTCTTCGAGATGGACGCCGACTTCTCGCACGATCCGTCGCATCTCCCGCAGTTCCTCGAGAGCGCCAAGGACGCCGACGTGGTCCTCGGCTCGCGCTACCGCGACGGAAAGGTCACCGTGGTCAACTGGCCGATGAACCGCCTCCTCCTGAGCTACGGCGCCAACATCTACGCCCGCATCGTGACCGGGCTCCCGCTCTTCGACGCCACCGGCGGCTTCAAGTGCTTTCGCAGGAAAGTACTTCAGGCAATCGATCTAAACGACGTTCGATCAAACGGTTACGCGTTTCAGATCGAGATGAGCTTCCGTGCCTGGCGCAAGGGATTCCGCATCACGGAGATCCCGATCGTCTTCGTCGATCGCACCGAGGGGGAGAGCAAGATGTCCAAGCGTATCGTCCGAGAGGCCATCTGGATGGTCTGGCGGCTGCGCTGGTGGGCGATCACGCGGAGGGTGTGAGCATGCCCGGGCGGAAGTTCTGGAAGATGAGCGGATCGGGGAACGACTTCGTGTTCTTCGACGCGATGCTCGAGCCGGCCGGCGATTTGGCGACACCCGATATGATTGGGAGGCTCTGCGAACGGCGTACGGGGATCGGCGCCGACGGCGTCGTCTTCCTCGAACCGCATGCGAAGCTCCCGTTCATGATGCGCTACTTCAACCGCGACGGCTCGCTCGCCGAAATGTGCGGAAATGCCGCGCTGTGCAGCACCAGGCTCGCGCGCGACCTCGGTATCGTCGGCGAGGGCGATTTCGCCTTTGAGACGGTCTCAGGGCCCGTTACGGGGCGGTTGGTCGACGGCTCTCCCGAGATCGACATGGTTCCGGTGACTGAGCTGCAGGCGTCGTTCGAAACGCGCCGCATTGGCGGCGAGAACCGGATCGGTTACGCCCGCGTCGGCGTTCCACATCTGGTGGTCCTGGTCGACGACGTCGAGCAGGTCGACGTCGAGCGCCGGGGACGGGAACTCCGCCGTCTCGAGGTACTCCGCGATGGAGCAAACGCCAACTTCGTCTCGCCCGCCAAGTCCGGTGGATGGACGATCCGGACGTACGAGCGCGGCGTCGAGGAGGAAACGCTCGCGTGCGGAACAGGGGCGGTCGCCTCGGCCGCGCTGCTCGACGCCTGGGGCATCACGCGCGGCGCCGTCCCGCTGACGACCCGGTCGGGGAGCATCCTCACCGCCGGCGCCCACCCGAGTGAGTCCGCACGCCCGCCCGTCCTCCGCGGCGAGGGACGCATCGTCTTCACCGGCAATCTCGGCGAACTCTGAGCCGGTTCCGGCGCTCCGACCCGAGCCCCAAGTTGCTCGGACCCACTGTCGCTATCCACGCCGACGCGACCGACGCGACGACGACAAATCCAGCGAGCCACCTCGCGTCTCCGGCTCTGCGAATAGCGATGAATTCCGCACGAGCTCGGCGAGACCGATCCTCTCGTCGCGGCAGGATTCGATTTTCAGACAGTATGGTCGGCCCCGCTTGATCCAAGTCGTTCAGGATCAGCGCCTTCGCAAGGGACAGGGAAGCGCCCACGCCAGCCAGGCTTTCTCCACGGCTGCGCACTTTTCCACGGAATGAGTTTACATAACACATATTATACGAACTATTTTGGCTGCCGCGGGAGGGAGTGCGTGCGCCATCCGCCCCTCTCAATCTGTCCCCTTCGTTCGTCTTGCCGGGTGCGACAGCGCCGAATCATCGAGGCGTCAGTCGATATCTCCTGCCGGCTTCGAATGACCGCTCGGCGCCGGCCGCGTCGCTGAGCTCCGTGCGACGCGCACCTCTCACAGTTTCGAGCCACGGTTCACGCCACGGTTCATTCCAAGGTTCGCACATCGGTTCCCGCCTCGGCTCGCGCCTCCGTTTGGAGCCCCCGTTTGGAGCCTCCGTTTGGAGCCTCCGTTTGGAGCCTCCGTTTGGAGCCTCCGTTTGGAGC
>CAZWVG010000253.1:0-8320 GCA_964637355.1 uncultured Gemmatimonadaceae bacterium | reverse complement strand
CCCGACGTCGACCTCCTCGAGCGCATCATGGCGAACGGTCGGCACCTCCTGTCGCTGATCAACGACATTCTCGATATCGCCAAGATCGAGGCCGGGCGAACCGCGATCGACATGGACGACATCGACGTCGTCGCGCTCGCGCACGAGACGCTCTCGCACCTCGAGGGGCAGGTGGGGGGAAAGCCGGTCGTGCTCCGCTACGAAGGACCAACGGTTGCCCCGCTCCTGCGAACCGACGGCGGCAAGCTGCGGCAGATCCTCGTCAACCTGCTGGGGAACGCCATCAAGTTCACGGAGCGCGGAAACGTGACGCTCGAACTGGAGGCGGCGAGCAGCGGCGCCATCGTCGCCATTGTCGTGCGCGACGAGGGGATCGGGATCGCCCCGGATCGCCTCGACGCGATCTTTCTCCCGTTCGAGCAGGAAGACACCAGCACCTCACGCCGCTTCGGGGGGACTGGTCTCGGACTCGCGATCTGTCGCGCGCTGAGCGAGATGCTCGGCGGGCGACTCGACGTCGAGAGCGCCGTCGGCGAGGGATCGACCTTCCGTCTCACCTTCGCCAAGTCGTCGGCGACCGTCGAGACCACCGAGGCGCGCAAGCGGGCGCTCCGCGCCTCCCGCGGACTGGTGGTCAGCTAGGCGCGTTCGCCCTCGGGCGACGTCGGCGCGCCGTGAACGCGCCGCATGACGCCAGCCACCTCGCCTAACGCTTCACAGCCTGAAGAGTCGCCGAATTCGACGTCGCCGCCTAACGGGTGACTGCGCAACGTGTGACCGGCCAACGCTTCGTCGGCTAACGCTTCGCCGGCTAACGCTTTGCCGCCATCGCGTGCTGCCAGGCAAGCGTGGCGATGTCGGCAATGAGTCGCTGCGCCACGGTGCGTTCGGCGATGTCCCGGGTCAGCACGACGAGCACGAACGGGGGGCGTTCCTCGGGGAGTACGAGCGCGGCGTCGTGCGTGATCCCCGTGATCCACCCCGTCTTGTGAGCGACCAGCGTCCCCGCAGGGAGCCCAGCCGGGATCTCGTCGTTGAATTCCTGGTGCTCCAGGATCTCGAGCATCGCCCGCGTCGATGCTGAGGATGCGGCCGTTCCATCGGCGATCGCCTCGAGAAGGTGTCCCAGGTCGCGCGCCGATGTGGTGTTGTTGAGCCCAGCCCGAAAGGCAACGTTGTCCTCCACCCCGCGCAGGACCGACATCGTCGACGCGCCGAGCGCGTGCGCCGTCGCATTCGCGCGTTTGGCATCGACCAGCGCAATGAGCGCGTTGGTGGCGAGGTTGCTCGAGCGCGTGATCATCCGCTCGACCAGCTCGCGCACCGTGACCTGCTGACCGACCCGCTGGTACAACGAAGAATCCGAATCGTCACCGGCATCGAGCTGGTAGGGAGAGCCATCGACGATGGAGGCGAATCGGTTCTCGAGCGTGATGGACTGACTGGGGGCGAAGCGCCCGGTGTCGATGCCCCGGAAGTATTCGATCATCACCGGGAGCTTCATGGTGCTCGCGGCGTGCATCACGGTGTCGGCGTCGCGCGCGACGGTCTCGCCGGTCGCCAGGTCATGGAAGTAAACCCCCGCACGGGCGCCGGGAACGCGCGCGACCCGCTCGGCGATCTGCGCAGCGAGCGACGTGCCGGTCGGGGAGGGCTGGGCGCGCAGCGCGCCGGCGGCGGCGAGGAGGACGAATAGGACGCGTTTCATCGTCGAGCGAAAAGGGGGGCGTGGGTCCGGAACGCAGGCAAATGTTGCCTCGTGGCGAATGGATCGTGTGACAAGGTACCCGCAACGCTGGTGACGCCGTTCTCCGACCATGGCGCAGGATGAGTAGCCTCGCGGACGATTCGACCCTGCCGTTCAATCTTGCCTCCCTCGACGATCGCACATCGTCCGACGGGTCGCGTCGCGAACGGTTACGCTTCGTCCGCTTTGCCTTCGAGCGCAGCCCCACCGCACACTGCAGCGCCGAGGTAGAGCTGGAGTACCAGCCGGGCGACTCGGTGGTCGGTCGCGCGGAGGGGGTCGCCACGTCGCTCGGCGACATCCGTCTCGCCGCCGAGGCGACGCTTCGGGCCATCGAGATCTTCGCCCGGGGAACGCTCCGCTTCGACCTGCTCGGCGTCAAGCAGATGCGTGCCTTCGACGCGAACGTGGTGATCGTGAGCGTGCTCTGCATCGACCCCAGCGGCCGCGAGCAGGAACGCCGCCTCCTCGGCTGTCACCTCGCCGACGCGGATCCGCTCAAGGGGGCGGTCGTGGCAGCGCTGCAGGCCACGAATCGCCTGCTCGGGAACGCGATCGCTACGCGTTAGGGGCGCACTCGTCAGGCAGTCGGCTGACGAGGGTGACGAACCGTGCGCGCTGCACGGTAGAGCAACACGGCAACCGGAATCGGGTAGGAGGTTCCCAATGTCCGGGCGTCATGGCAGATTGCGGCGTCCTTGTCCACGCCCCGCTGGAGGTAGGTATTTCTCTCCTCGCCCGCGTACGTGTCCTCGCGACGAGCCTCCCGATTGCCGCGCTCTGTGCGTGTGCCCCGGCCCTTCGCCCTGCGGTTTCGAGTCCTCCCACCATTGCGTCGCACGCTCCCGACAGCGTGACCACGGCGCCCGAGGGCGCAGCCGATACTCCCGCCGTCGCATCGACGGGCGTCGTACCCGATTCGGTGAATGCCGCGATGATGCAGGCGATCGAACAGGTGAGCGCGCTGTTCGATGTCCCCGACTCCGTCGTGCGGGGCTACGCCTCCAACCTGCTCGTTGATGTCGACTCCACCTCGCACGCCGGCGATGCCGAAGCGACGTGGGACATCGATGTCGATTCGTACGTCACGCAGAAACAGGTCGCGCGCTACGTCGACATGTTCCTCGGCCCCTCGCGCACGCGCTTCGTCGAACGGTTGCAGCGCGGCAAGCAGTACGAGCCGATGATCCGCGAGACCTTCCGCACCGCGGGGATACCCGAGGACATGTACTTCCTCGCCCTCGTCGAGAGCGGATTCGACCCGCAAGCCTACTCACGCGCTGCAGCCGTCGGGATGTGGCAGTTCATGAGCTCCACCGCGCGCGGCGTCGGATTGCGGGTGGACTGGTGGGTCGACGAGCGCCGCGATCCCGTGAAGTCGACATGGGCCGCGGCGCGCTTCATTCGTGACCTGCAGGGGCAGTTCGGTTCTCTCTATCTCGCCGCCGCGGCGTACAACGGCGGCCCGGGACGCGTGTCGCGCGGGCTCAAGAAGTTCGACGACGAGCTGGGCGACGTCTCGGGGGAAGACTGCTTCTTCGCGCTCGCCGAGCAGGACTACCTGCGGACCGAGACCAAGAACTACGTGCCGCAGCTCATCGCGGCGGCGCTCCTGGGGAAGGCCCCCTCGCGCTACGGGCTGACCATCGACTCGGTCGCGCCATTCGCCTTCGATACGGTGGTCGTCCCGCCCTCCACGCCGCTCGCCGCCGTCGCCCGGGCGAGCGGAGTGACGACGAAGGAGATTCAGGCGCTCAACGGGCAGGTCCTGCGCGGAGTGACGCCGCCCGATTCGAAGCTCATGCTCCGCATCCCGGCAGGGACCGGCGCGCTCTTCGACTCGAGCTTCGCAGCGCTCGATTCGGCCGAACGCCGCGGGCTCACCCCATTGAAGACCAAGAAGGGGGAGACGTTCGCCACCATCGCCAAGAAGCACGGCCTTCAGTCCAGGCAGCTCGCCTGGTACAACCGGACGCTGAGTGCCAAGAAGGGGCGCCTCCCGGTGGGGCAGACCGTGCTCATCCCCTCGTCATCGGTCGTGGAAGCGGCGTTCGACATCCCCGACCCGTCGATCGAACGGTACGGCACCTCCTCGCGTTCGAGCTCCGGCCGGGTCACGCACGTGGTGAGGCGCGGGGAAACGCTCGGCGGAATAGCGCGAAAGTACGGCACCAGCGTCTCCACGCTCACGCGCCTCAATGGGCTCAAGAAGAGCGTGATCTACCCGGGGCAGACGATCATCGTGCGCGGGAGCAGCTCCGCACGCTCGAGCAGCTCGACCGCGCGCAAGACAAGTTCCAAGAGCTCGTCGGCCAAGAGCTCGTCGGCAAAGAAGTCGGCGGCCAGGAAATCGACCGCCAGGAAGTCCACGGCGAAGAAGTCGACCGCCAGCAAGTCCTCGAGCGCAAAGTCGTCGAGCGCCAAATCCTCCCCAGCGCGGAAGTCCACGACCACCAAGCCGGCGGCACGGAAGACCACCGCCAAGGCGACGAGCGCGAAAAAGCCGGCTTCGTGAGAAGCCGGCTTGGGTGATTTCGGTCGGAGCCTGCGATCAGGGGATCAGTCGATGATCCCCTTTCCGCGGTACCCCTTCAAGATGATGCGGTCGTAGCCGTTCGACGGATCGAGGTCGAGCGACTTGGCGACTTCGACGGCCGCCGGACCGCGGTTATAGGCCAACAGCGCCATCTGCACGTTGCCGCGCTGCTCCTTGATCAGGTCGCGGAGGTAGCGGAAGCCGATGTGAAGGTTGGTGTCGCGATCGTAGAGTGCATCGCGCGTGAGCGTCGAGTCGTAGAACTTGGCGGTCGACAGCATCAGCTGCGTGAGCCCGATGGCTCCGACCTCGCTGCGAGCGCGCTGCTTGAACTCACTCTCCAGCTTGACCAATGGGAAGGCGAGATCGGGATCGATCCGCTCGTCGATCGCCGCGTCGTAGACGGCGCCGGCGACGTCCGCCGGGATCTGGTACTTGTGCGAGTAGTGGAAGATGCGGTTCCAGCGCTCCAACTGCGCCGAGGCGATCCGCAGGTCGCCGCGCGCCTGCTCGATCTGGGTCTGGAGTCGCTGCACTTCGGCGCGTTCGGCCAGGGTGCGCTCCAGCGGAGTGGCGGCTGCCTCGGTTGGCTCCCAGTTCCTCGCGGCCATGGTTCCGGCTACGAGTACGCCGGCCAGCATGAATGCGCCTTGGACTCTTCGCTTTCGTCGCGCCGCGTCGCCGCGGTGCACATACGAATGGCTGTAATCCTTCATATGATGACGACCTCTATCGTCAATCGATCGCCCTAACTCCGATGAACGTTTGGGCGATCGATTCTTGAGTGAAGCGGCGGAAGACCATTACCCCCGAACCCAGTCTCCGCTCTTGCCGCCGCGCTTCTCGACCAGAGAAATGTCGCCGATCACCATCCCCTTATCCACCCCCTTCGCCATATCGTAAAGTGTGACCAGAGTCACACTTACGCCCATTATCGCCTCCATCTCGACCCCCGTTTGCCCGGTCGTTCTTGCCGTCGCTTCGACCATCACGCCTGGAAGCGATTCATCGAGCGTCAGCTGCAAGTCGATGTCCGACAGAGCGATCGGATGGCAGAGGGGAACCAGTTCCGACGTCCGCTTGGCCCCCATGATCCCGGCGATTTTTGCCACCATGAGCACGTCGCCCTTGGCCAGCTGGTTGTCGCGAATCGAAGCAAGAGTTTCCGGGCGCATCCGGATATTTCCGCGCGCCCGGGCCATTCGGTGGGTCGCCGCCTTGCCGCTGATGTCCACCATGCGGGCCTTGCCGCTCGCGTCGACGTGTGTGAGGTCAGTCATCGGAGAATGAATTCAGAGGGCTCGTCAGGCACCGCGACCCGCCGCTCGCGCTCAGGCGCGGAGGATGCGCGACAGGTCGAAGAGGAGATTCGCTGTGATCAGTTGGGGGTTCACGTTCCCCCCCGCCAGCTGCTTGGATTCCTCGAGCATCGCGATCGCCCGGGCCGCGTTGCTCGCCGCGCGCTCGTCCGAGGCCGACACCGCGTCGCGCGTGCGGCGGTGCAGGGCGACGGTCAGAGCGTCGAGGATATCGGTGAATGCGCCGCGCGCCCCCGACACCCCTTGCCCCATCGCCAGCCGAAGCGCCTTCCCCTTGTCACCGCTCAGTGCCACCTCGAGGATTCGCCGCGCCGCATCCGACGCAGCGCTCGTCTCCTGTGACGCGAGCAGTCGCCCGGGCGCCCCGGCCGCCAGCCGCATCTGCTCGTCGACGCTGGAGGGAACCTCGAGCTTCTTGAGCGCGGCGGCGACCTTCTCCTCGCGCAGCCACTCGCGCATTGCCCCCTCGCCGATGGGGGCCACGCGCAGCGAGACGACGCGAGACCGAATGGTCGGGAGGAGTGCGCCGGGAGCGCTGCTGGTGAGGATGAGGTTCGTGTCCGCGGGGGGCTCCTCGAGGAGCTTGAGGAATGCGTTCGCCGCCGGCGCCTCGGCGTTCTCCTGGGGCGGCGACATCCGATCGGCGTCACCGACGATGAAAACCTTTCGCCGCGCGATCGCCGGCGTGACGGACGCCATCTGCACCAGGAGCCGAGTGGTCGCGACGAAGATCGCGTCGGTGCCTACTGGGGGCGCGTAGAGCCCGTCGGCTTTGGCGCGTTCGACGGCGGCCTGCTCCAGATCCTGCTTGATGTCGTCGAGCGCGGGATCGGAATCCCTGAGCTTGGGGCGCGGAAAGACCCACACCAGGTCGGGGTGCGTGAGTTCGGCGGAGTAGCGGCACTGCTGGCACTGTCCGCACGGCGCCGTCTCGCGCTCGCAGAGAATCGCCCGCGCGAGCCAGAGGGCGAGGCGCTGCTTTCCGATGCCGGACTCCCCGTGGAGGAGGAGGCTCTGCGGAAGAAGTCCGCGCGAGCGCGCCTCCGAGAGGCGGGCGCGCAGCGCATCGTGACCGTGAAGCGGAACGAGAGGCATGCGCCTAATATGCGCGGCGCGATCGGCTAGCGAAGCGGGGGGACGGTCGGAGGCGGGCGGCGATGATGCGTCCCCTGCTCGTAGCCAAAGGCGATCCTGAACAACGTCCCCTCAGCGAACGGGCGCGCAAGGAGCTGCAGTCCGGCGGGGAGAAGGGCGCGCGTGTACCCCATCGGCACGGTGATCGCCGGAAAGCCGGTCGAGGGGGAGAAGAACTGCGAGTTGTCGCCGCCGGGAGTGTTGAGGTCTCCGATGAGTCGCGGCGGATTGCTCCACGTGGGATAGGCGACCGCGTCGAGCCTGAGCGAGTCCATCATCTGCCGAAGGGCCACCCGCAGCGCGGCGCGGAACTCTTCGCGATTGCGGCACCCCGCGCTCGCATCGGGCGACTCGGTCACGCGCAGCGCCCCCTCGAGCCGCGCCTGGATCGACGGGTGATATCGCCCCGACTTGAGGATCTCGTCGACCGTGCTGACCGGCGGATGCGAAGCAGCCTCGCGGGCCATGAAGGCATCGAAGTCGTGCTTGAACGCGTTGCAGCCGCCGCGTGCGATGCGGCGGAGAGAATCGAGCCCCGGAACGGCGACCGGGTCGACGATCGTGGCGCCAAGTCGCGAAAGATCGGCGAGCGCGCGATGGAAGACCGTGTCGATCTCGGTGTCCAGCGTCGGCGTGTCGTAGGCCTGATGGATGACGCCGATGCGTGCACCGCGAACGCCGTCGCGACGGAGCGAGTCGGCGTACGTGGGAATGCGATACGTACGCGCCGCCGCCGTGACCGCGTCGCCCGGATCCTCGCCCGCAATCACCTGGAAGACCGCCACCACGTCGGCGACGGTGCGCCCCATCGGTCCGGCGATGTCCTGAGAGTCGAAGAGCGGGACGACGCCATCGCGCGACGTGAGCCCCATCGTCGAGCGAATCCCGACCAGCGCCTGGTGCGACGACGGTCCGCGGATCGAGTTCCCGGTATCGCTCCCCAGTCCCACCGCGCCGAACGACGACGCAACCGCGGCCGCCGTCCCGCCGCTCGAGCCGGCCGTGACGCGATCGAGCGCATACGGATTCTTCGTGTAGCCGGCGAGGATCGAGCTGACCGTTTCGTTAGGTGAGAAGGCCAGTTCGGCCATGTTGGACTTGGCCAGGACGATCGCCCCTGCGGCGCGAACGCGCGCGACCTGGAAGGCATCGCGATTCGGCCGCCACCCCTCGAGGGCGAGCGTTCCGGCGGTCGTGGGGAGGTCCTTCGTCTCGAAGTTGTCCTTCACGATCATCGGGATGCAGTGCAGGGGACCGACGAACCCACCCTGTGCATAACGACGGTCGAGCGAGTCTGCCGTCGGGAGCGCGGCAGGATTCACCACGATGAGCGAATTGATGGCCGGGCCGTTCTTGTCGTACGCCTCGATGCGGCGCAGGTACCCTTGCACCAACTGGCGGCAGGAGAGGGCACCGGCGCGCATCGCGGCATGCACGTCGGCGATCGTCGCTTCCTCGATGCGGAACGGGGCACTGGGCGCCGCTGGTGCCTGAGCGTTGGCCCCGGCAGCAGCGAGAAGCATCAAAACCGCGGAGAACGCGGAGAACGCGGAGAACGCGGAGAACGCGGAGAACGCGGAGAAC
>CAZWVG010000252.1:0-8345 GCA_964637355.1 uncultured Gemmatimonadaceae bacterium | reverse complement strand
CGAGGCGGTCGATGAAGCGGTGGTCGATGTTGTGGGTGCTGCTGCAATTCGTCGCTGTCCCCGCGCACGCGCAGGTCGCGACGCGCGCGCCTTCGCCGCGCCCTCGCACCTACGCCAATCCCATCGACATCGACTACAAGTACAACTTCGAACAGATGAACGACGGGATCTCGTATCGCTCCGGCGCCGATCCCGTCATCGTCGAGCAGAAGGGGAAGTACTACCTCTTCGAGACGCTGGGCGACGGCTACTGGGAGTCGACCGATCTTGGGAGCTGGCGACACATCACGCCGACGCGGTGGCCGCTCACCGACGTCGTGGCGCCAGCGGTGATCTCGGCGCACGACACGATCTACCTCCTCCCGAGCACCACCACGCCGCTCCCGATCCTGATGCTCACGAAGCCGGCGACTGGGCGCGTGGAGTTCTACAACCGCCTCCTCCCCTGGCTCCCGATGGCGCGCTTTCGCGAGGGGGAGACGCTGGCCAAGCCGGACTCGGTGCAGCCAGGGCCGTGGGATCCACAGTTCTTTCACGACCCCGACACCGGGCGCTGGTTCCTCTACTGGAACTCGTCGAACGCGTACCCGCTGCACGGGATCGAGCTCGACAAGTCGAAACGCCTGGCCTACAAGGGGAAACCAACCTGGCTCTTCGGGCTCGACCCGGCGCACCATGGGTGGGAGCGCTTCGGGCGCGATCATCGCGACACCACGATCACCCCCTTCATCGAGGGGGCATGGATGACCAAGCACGAGGGGAAGTACTACCTGCAGTACGGTGCGCCCGGGACCGAGTACAACGTCTACGCGACCGGCGTCTATGTCGGCGACGAACCGCTTGGCCCGTTTCGCTATGCACCCTACAACCCGATTGCCTACAAGCCCGGCGGCTTCGTGCAGGGGGCAGGGCACGGGAACACGTTTCAGGACGTTTACGGCAACTGGTGGAACACCGGGACGCCGTGGATCGGGGTGAACTGGAACTTCGAGCGGCGCATCGGATTGCACCCGGCGGGCTTCGACGATGATGGGCAGATGTACGTCGATACGCGATTCGGAGATTTTCCACACTGGCTCCCGACGCGCGCACGTCGGTCGAGCGGCGACACCTTCACCGGGTGGATGCTCCTCTCGTACCGCAAGCCGGTGACAGCGTCGTCGCTGCGCGACGGCTTTTCGCCCGCGGCGGTCACCGACGAGAATCCGCGTTCGTACTGGGTTGCTGCCGCCAATCGCCCCGGCGAGTGGCTCACGCTGGACCTGCTCGAGCCCTTCGCGCTGCGCGCGATCCAGGTGAACTACGCCGACTACAAGGCGGGCCTCTACGGCACCGACTCGACCGTGGTGATGCGTTTCAGGATTCGTACATCGCTCGATGGCATCCGCTGGCGCACGGTCGCCGACCTGTCGCGCGAGCAGCGCGATCGCCCCAAGGCGTACCTCGAATTTCCCGCGCCGGTCCGCGCGCGCTACGTGCGCTATGAGCACGCACACGTCGGCGGCGCGAACCTGGCCATCAGCGACATCCGCGTCTTCGGTACCGGGAGTGGCGCGCCTCCACGCACGCCGGACGCCCTGCTCGCGCGACGGGACAACGACGCGCGCAACGCGCGGATTGCTTGGGCGCCGGTGAATGGAGTCGTCGGCTACAACCTGCGCTGGGGAATCTCCCCCGACAAACTCTATCAGACCTACCAGCGCTTTGCCGACGAGGGGTCGGCGCTCGAGCTGCGTGCGCTGACCGTAGGGCAGCGGTACTGGGTGGCCATCGAGAGCTTCGACGAGAACGGCGTGTCGCGGCTGAGCGATCCCGTCGAGATTCGTTAGGCTTCGTCGGCGTCACGACTCCGTCGTGCGCGCCGCCGCGCGATGCACACAGCGGCGGCGCGCGTCGTCCGGTCAGTACTCCAGGAAATACCGCTGAACCTCGCGCGGCTCGTGCGTGCGCGTGAGCGCGAGCATCAACAGGATGCGCGCCTTCTGCGGCGTGATGTGCTGCGCCGCCACGGTCGGTGGCGCCGCACGCTCGGCGGCCCTGGCCGAGTCCTCTGGCGTAACCGGGGGCTTCTCGGCGTCGGGGCGTGGCGGCGCAAACGAGCGCGTGCTGGAAACATTGTCCCCCGACGGGAATGCCGTCACCACGACCACACCCGCGGTACGAAGCGCCCGATAGGCCGTCGACTCGTCGCGCGTGAACCCGGTCGTCGCCACGACGACGCCGGCCGGCTGCGGGTCGAAGTGCGGTCCTGTTCCCCCGGGATACGAGAAGGCGAGCTCCACGCGCGGGAGCGTCTCGATGCGCGACAGGTCGAACTCGCTGGTCGAACCGTGGCGGCGAACGGGGGAGAAGAAGAACTCCGGGCCGTCACCTCCAACTGCGCCAAGCATCCCCATGTCGCCGGTGGAAAAGCCGCCGGTGCGCTGGTAGTTCTTCCGCACCTCGCGCGCCGACAGGATGCGGTCGTCCATCACGACCATCACCCCCTTGCCAACCGCTTGCGGCGATGCCGCCACGCGAACCGCCGAGAGGAGGTTGATCGGACCATCCGGCGATATCCCGGTCGCCGGTCGCTGCGCCCCGACGACCACCACCGGCTTGTCGGAATGCACCGTGAGATAGAGGAAGAACGACGTTTCCTCGAGGCGATCGGTGCCGTGCGTGACGACGACGCCGGCCAGGTCCTTGCGACCGCTCAGCACCTGGTCGATGCGCTTGGACAGCGCGACCCACTGCTCGGTGGTGATCGCCGGGCTCGGGACGTTGGAGAACTGTTCCGCCTCCACCGTTGCGTACTTCGCGAGCTCCGGGACGGACGCGATGATCTGCTCGGCGGTGAGCGTTCCCGCCCGATAGTTGCCGAGCGTCCCCGGCGCGTCCTGCACGCCGGCGATCGTGCCGCCAGTTGCAATGACGAGCACCTTGGGACGCGCGGTGCTGTCGGCACGCTGCGCCAGGGCAGGTGACGTGAGAAGCGACGTCACAAGAACGAACGCAACGAGTCTGACGAACGGCACGAAACCGGCGGGACGGTTCGGAACTGCGATCATGGCATCTTGGGCTTGGTGGTATCGGCGGCCGCCTCGATGGCGATCGCCTTTCCGGGCGCGGCGTCGGGCACGAGTGACCCTCCGTCGACCACCAGCGTCCCGGCGACCATCACGTACTTCATCCCCACGCTCGCCCGTTGCGGCTCGCGATACGTCGAGCGATCGCTCACCGTTGCCGGATCGAACACGACGAGGTCGGCGTCGGCGCCCGTCTGCACGCGCCCCTTGCGCCTGGCGGCGGGAGTGATCGTCTCGAGGCGCATCGCCGGCATCAGCGACATCTTCCGCACCGCCTCGAGCAACGTGAGCTTCCCGCGCTCCCGCACGTTGTGCGCGAGCACTCGGCTGTACGTCCCCGCCGAGCGCGGATGCGAGGAGAGCCCGTCGCTGGCGATCATCACGTTCGGGTTCTCGACGATCGCGTCGACGACGGAGTCCGGATTGGAGTGGATGAGCACGTACTGCGGCGTCGCACTGTTGTGCAGCGCGTCGAAGCGCCGCTTGGTGAGGCGCTCGCCCGTCTCGGGGATCTCGATGTCGCTGTAGTCGATCCCGCGCCGCTCGCGCCAACCAGGGTTGAACAGCGCCGAGGCGATGCTCGTCATCCCGGCACCGTACGGGTAGGCCTCGACCGTGACGTCGAGCCCGTGCTCCCGCGCCCCGACGATCATCTCGATGCAGGTGAGCGCCTGCGACAGGCAGCTGCTGTTCACGTGCACGATGTGCACCGGTGCCCCGCTCACTGCGGTGGCGCCGATCATCTCCAGCACCGACTCGATGCTCGATCCCGGTTCGGTGCGTCCTGCACTCCGCATGTGGACAAAGACGGGGAGCTTGTGACTGGCGGCAAGCTGGAATATTCGCACGACCTCGAGGCGCGTCGCGCCCGGGGTATACTCGAGCCCCATCCCGATCCCGAGGGCGCCGGCGTCGAGCTGCGCCTTCAGCAGGTCGAGCTCTCGTTGCAGCTGCTCGTCGGTCGGCGGGTCGTCGGTCGCCGGCCCCGACGCGGGATCGTCGATCGCCGCCGCCGGCCCCATCACGCTCCGGGTGAGGGTGTCGTCCCACGCCAGCACGCGCGCCGCCTCCTGGCTCGCCGTCGCACCGTAGTTGATCCGCGTCTTCCCGTCGCGCGCGGCGAGAAAGGCGCGGTAATCGGGAACGCCGGTCTCCATCTCGAGCGCGGTCGTCACACCGTCCATCGCCTTGAGCGCGTACCCTGACGAATCCTGCTGATGCTGATGCAGGTCGATGAAGCCAGGCGCGACCACGAGTCCGCTCGCGTCGATGACCCGCGCCCCCTTGAGCGGCGCCGTCGAGATCGTGGCGATGCGACCGCCCGAGATGCCCACGTTGCGCACCGAATCGAGTCCCGTCTCGGGATCGATCACGCGCCCCCCCTGCAGCACGATGTCGTAGCCATCGCCGCCGGCGCGCAACGCGCCGCCACCACCCCCGCACGCCACCACGGCGCCGAGGCACAACGTCCACAATTCACGGGGCATCCAGAGTCCTCATCACGCGGGTGAGACCGCACTGCACGAACCCGCCAACGATGCATCGCGGACCGTGCGTCGTCGACCTCCGGCGACGAACACCCTCACACCCGTCGTCTCCCGGCGCTCGTGCCTCACGCGCGCCCTCCGAGGACACAAAGTCGTTAGGAGCCGGCGAGCGCGCCAGCGATGGCGTCGAGGAGCTCGTCGTCGGTGAACGGCTTGGCCACAAAATGGTGGCCCAGCGTCTGCAACGCGCGTTGCACCTCCCCGTCGGGCGCGTAGCCGGACATGAAGAGTACGCGCTGCTCGGGGTGCGTCGTGGCCAGGACGTGCGCGAAAGCCGGTCCGCTCAGACGCGGCATCACGACGTCGCAGATCACGAGGTTTGTCTGCGTGGGCGATTCGAGCAGGTGGGCCAGCGCCTTGAAGGCGCCGTCGACCGCCACCGCCGAGTATCCAGCGCGTTGCACCATCGCCGTCACTGCGCGACGGACCGACCCATCGTCCTCGACAATCAGGATGCGCTGAGCGGCGTCGAGCGGCATCGACCGCGGTCGCGCTCGTTCCTGCCGCGCGGGCACAGGAGCGTCGCTGAAGCGAGGGATCTCGACGACGAACGTGGAGCCTTTCCCCACGCTGCTCTCCACGCGAATCGTCCCTCCGGCCTGCTGCACGATGCCGTAGCTCGTCGCCAACCCCAAGCCCGTCCCACCGCCAAAGCTCTTGGTGGTGAAGAACGGATCGAAGATGTGTGCGACGATGTCGTCGTCGATGCCGCTTCCAGTGTCAGCCACCTCGAGCGAAACGGTCGTGCCATCATCGTGCGTGCGAATGGTGAGCACGCCTCCATCGGGCATCGCGTCGCGCGCGTTGATCGCGAGGTTGGTGATCACCTGCTCCAACTGTCCAGGGTCGATCATCACGCTCCCGATTCTGTCGTCGAGTGCGGTGATGACCTGGACGTCCTCGCCGATGAGCGACCGGAACATTCCGCCCAGCCCGCGCACGACCTGGTTCACGTCGACTTCACGCGGCTGCGACGGTTGGCGTCGTGCGAAGCCGAGCAGCTGACGGGTAAGCGTAGCGCCGCGTCTGGCTGCGGCGAGGATCTCCTCCAGGTCATGATGCCGCGGATCCTCGGGTGCGAGCGAATGGCGGATCTGCTGCGCGTAGCCGATCACTGCGGTGAGGAGATTGTTGAAATCGTGCGCGACGCCGCCGGCCAGGCGGCCGACCGATTCCAGTCGTTGCGCCTGCGCGAGCTTGGCCTCGAGCTGTCGCTCGGTGCTCACGTCCTGGACGACGGTCAGGAGGTGCGGTTCGTCGTCGAGCTCGATCATGCGCGCCGACGTACGCGTCTCGACGGTGGTGCCATCGGGGCGATGGATGGCACCGGCGCGATCGCTGACCGATCCGTCGGATTGCACCTGACGGACGACGGCGTCGCGCTCGTCGGTACTCGGCCAGAGCCCGGCGTCGCTCACGTGGTCGCCGAGTGGCTCGTCGGCGGAGAGGTCGAGCATGCGTCGCGCGACCTCGTTGGCCTCGACGAGCGTGTGCCCGTCGGCGCGCGTCAGCGTCACCGCCACGGGGAGCATCTGGAAGAGGCGGTTGAAGCGCACGCTGCCGCGTACGCGTGCCTCGTCGACCGCCTGGTAACGCCGCACGTCGGACGTGGCGATGCCGAGGACGGCGAGGATCATGAGCCCGACGATCGTCGCCAGCGCGAAGCGCATCAGGCGGAGCGGCTCCTGGAGCGGCGCGACGATCGCTGCCCGGTCGATGAGCGTGATGATGGTCCAGTCCGGGCGCGGGAGACGCACCGCCAGCATGACCCGATCGTCGACAGCACCGCGCAACACACGCTGCGCCGGCAAGCTCGCGGCACGCGTCACCATCGCCTGGAGCGAGTCGCGAAGCGGCGAGCGCAGGTCGCGCAACGAGAACGAGTCCGTCGCCACGCGATCGAGCCCTTCGCCCGTCCCGTCGACGACCAGTTGGTCGCGCGATCGCTCGACGACCAACTGCGCATTGCCAGAAGCGGGCGGAAGCCAGGACGACTGGCGCAGCAGCACCGCCAGGGAAAGGTCGATCCCGACGGATCCCAGGAGTTTGCCGTCGAGCCACACCGGAGCGATGACCGTACCGAACCAGAGGGGCGGGATCGGAGAGCGTTGCGCGCCCAGCCAGCGCGGTCCACCGCTCGGATCCTGGTCGCGACGAACCGGCGCGAGCCACCGTTCGGGCGAGTACGATGGAGGTGACGGACGGTCGACGTACATGGTGTCGCGCGGACTGTACATCAGCTCCACGCCCTGCGACGACAGGAACCACAAGTCGTCCGCCGACTCATCGACGGCGCCCGCTCCCACGTTCGACAGGATATCGGTGGTGCGAAGAATGAACGACTTCCAGAACGCATCGAACTGAAAGTCGCGCGGACTCCACAGCATTGCGCGAGGCGGGTTGCCCTTCGACTTCCAGCGCAATGTGCCGTCAGCTGCACGGCGCGTCGTGAGATCGAACAGCGAGGCATGCGACGGGTCGAACGTGTCCGCATCCCGTGCCGCGACCGCCAGTCCGGCGGCGAGCCGTCCGACCCGCATCTCCGCGAGGTCGATGCGGCGCATGGCCCGCGCCGACTCGGCGGCCAGCGATCGCTGCATGTCGTCGATGCGCGACTCGATCAATCGCTCCGCGAGGGCGCGTTGCAGCCAGATCCCTGCCGGAAAGAGCACGGCGACGGCGAGCGTGACCAACAGCGCGATGCGCACGAGCGGGTCGCGGTAGCCTTGTGGCCGTGCTGTGCGCGGGAGACGAGGCGGGCGGGAAGGGCTCATCGAACGCGGTGCGTGATGCGCGACCGGGACGCGCGCGCGATTGGTCCAGACGGACGCGGTCTGACGGCAGAACCTACGTGCCCCAGCGGATCCTCGGAAGAGCGGTGACGGCAATTGCCTCGCGGCATGCACCTCCCGCGCTGCACCTAACGGCGAAGACGCAGGATGTGTCGCATGGGGCATTGAGCGGTTGCGTCCCGCGCCACATGTTCAGGATCTCCCTTCCCCCCACGAGTTCACCATGTCCTCCTCGCGCCGCGAGTTCATCCGCCATGCGTCGCTCGCCGGCGCGAGCCTCGCCCTCGCCCCCTCGATCGCACCCGCGTCACCGACGCGCTCCAACGCTCCTGCGCCGCAGGCGCCAGCGCCCCGCCGCGTGGCTCCCAAGAAGCTCCTCATCCTCGGAGGAACCGGCTTCATCGGGCCGCACATGGTGCAGTACGCGCTCGAGCGCGGACACGAGGTCACCATCCTCACCCGTGGCAAGAGCGCGACCAAGGTCGAGGGAGTGGAGCACATCATCGCCGACCGCGAGGGCGACATGGGGATGCTCTCATCGCGGCGGTGGGACGCGGTGCTCGACAACAACGCGCGCGACTATCGCTGGGTCGCGCGGTCGACCGCCGCGCTCCGGAACTCCACGCCGCACTATCTCTTCGTCTCGTCGATCTCGGCGTACAAGACCGACAACATGAGCTATGCGACGGCGGGGATGGTGCGCACCACGCCGCTCGACGAAAGCGCCGAGCGCTTTGCGCCGGCAGCGAGCTTCAAGGATGGAGACGAAGCGCCGTACGGATTGACCAAGGCGATCTCCGAGAACCTCGTGCACGCCGCGTTCCCGAATGGGACGACCATCGTGCGCCCGGGGCTGATCGTCGGCCCCGGCGACCCGACCGACCGCTTCACCTACTGGCCGGTACGCGTCGACGAGGGGGGCGAGGTACTGGCGCCGG
>CAZWVG010000251.1:0-8346 GCA_964637355.1 uncultured Gemmatimonadaceae bacterium | reverse complement strand
ACAACGAGTACGTCGCCATCGGGACCGAGTTCGACCGCGACATGTACGGCTACCTGGCGAACTTCGGCGATCCGCTCGTGCTCGACGCCGAGACCGACAACAACGGGCGGGTGATCGCGATCTTCTCTCCAAAGGTCAACAACTATACGGTCGGGAGCGGCGGGAGCCTGCTTGGCTTCGTGACGTCGTGCGACTTCGCGCCCAATACGGATCCCAACCCGAACAATGCCTGCCTCCCGAGCAACGAAGGGGAGTACTTCTACGCCTTCGTTCCCAACCCGAACGCGACCGGGAATTCGAACTGGTCGCTGGAAGATTGGCGGCACTACGTGCGCGGCACGATGCTGCACGAGTTCAAGCACGTGGTGATGTTCGCCGAGCGCATCGCGCGCGACGCCAGCTTCGCCGAGGAGGGGTGGCTCGAAGAGGCAACCGCGCAGATGGCCACGGAATTCTGGGCGCGCAAGCTGTACTCCAACCGGGGACAGAAGGCGAACATCACGTGGTCCGATGGGCTCATCTGCGACTACGTCCGTCCGGGCGACGCGCGTTGTGCCGACCCAGTCGAGGCGATTGGGCACCACATGGGCTTCCTGTATTCGCACTACACGGCGAACGAGTCGAAGTCGATCATCAACAGCAGCGACAACGTGATCTACGGGAGCTCGTGGTCGTTCGCGCGCTGGGTGACCGACTCGTACGGCGGCGCCGACGAAGGGGTGTTCCTGCGCTCGCTCGTTCAGCAGCAAAACGACCGCGGGATCAACAACCTGCAGAACCGGACGGGGAGGACGTGGGCCGAGATGCTCGGTTACTGGTCGCTCGCGTCGGCGTCCGATGATTATCCGGGCGGCACGATCACCGATCCGCGGGCGCGCCTGCAGAGCTGGAACACGCGCAACATCCTCGCGACGATGAGCGCGTCGCTCCGCTATTCGGACGGGTCGCAAGCCTTCCCGAAGCCGTGGCCGATCAACATGCGATCGGTGTCGTTCGGCACCTTCCCGAGCGCGATCCGCAACGTCTTCGCGCTCCCCGGCGGTGGCTTCGCCGCGTGGGAGATCTCGGGGACGCAGACGACGCCTCAGGTCCTGGCGATCCGCAGCACGACCGGTGGCGTCCCGCCCGCCAACGTGGGGATGGCGGTTGTCAGAGTGAAGTAGAAGACGAGAAGACGAGAAGACGAGAGGACGAGGGGCGCGGGGGCGAGAGCCTTCGCGCCCTTCGTGCTGTCGGGGGAGTCGAACCGCAGGTAACGTAGATGGGTCGTAACTCTCGTCTTCTCGTCTTCTGAAAACTCGTCTTCTCGCAATGACTCTCTTTCTCGGCGCACATACAATCGGCAATGGAGGCATCCACATGGCGGCGGCACGCGCAGGTGCCGCCGGCATGAAGGCTCTGCAGATCTTTAGTGCGATGCCGCAGTTCTACAACGAGAAGGCGACGGTCAAGCCGGAGAAGGCGGCGCGCTTCACAGAGGCGATGGCGGCGGCGGGAATCGACAAGGATCACTGCATCGTGCACGCGGCGTACGTGCTCAACACCGCATCGCCGGAGCCGGAGAAGTACGAGCGGGCGAAGCTGGGGCTCGCGAAGGAGCTGGAGCGCACGACGACGCTCGGGATCCGTGGCTTCTGCTTCCACCCCGGCTCTGCCGGAAAGAGCGATCCCGAAGGGGCGATCGAGCGCGTCGGTGACGCGATGACCTTCGCGCTCGAGCAGGTCCCCGACTCGGCGCGCATCTTCATCGAGAACACCGCCGGCGCCGGGCGAACGATGGGGCGCTCGGCGGAGGAGATCGCCGGGATGCTCGCCCGCATTCCGGCGAAGCTTCGCAAGCGCGCAGGATACGGACTCGACACCTGCCACCTCTTCGCCAGCGGGCACGACTTCGTCTCGTCGCGCGACGCGGCGACGGCGCTCCTCGACCGGTTCGTCGACGTGATCGGCGAGGCGCCGTCGTTCATGCACTTCAACGATTCCGAGGGCGACTTCGGATCGAACAAGGATCGGCACGCCCTGATCGGAGAAGGGAAGATCGGTGCGGAACCGTTCCGCTGGCTCCTGCATGACAAGCGCGCGCACGGCATCCCGCTGGTGATCGAGACGCCGCAGGAACACCCCGACATTGCCGAGGACGATCCCTCGCCCGATCCGTACGATGTGCGCATGATGGAGTTGCTGCGTTCGCTCGCGGCCTAACGACTGACCGCCCGCCGACGCGCCCCCCCCGCGGGCGTTTGGCGACGGTACCACCCATTCCTCTGTCCGAGGCATTACCGATGATGCGTCCTTCTTCGCTCCTGCGGTCGCGCGCGACGCGCGTCGCGGTCTGCGGCCGGGGCTGGCGTGCCGTTGCAGCTGCGCCGCTCGCGCTCGTCACCCTGCTGACGTTCGCGAGTGCCCCCCTGCCGGCGCAGGATGCCCCGCGCGGCGACCTCCTCGTCCTGCTGTCGGGAACAGGTGACACGATCGCAGTGGAGCGCTTCACGCGCTCGGCGCGCCGCCTCGACGGGGAACTCCTCATTCCCTCGGCGAACGCGCGCTTCACCTACGCGGTCGACGTCGACGCGTCCGGGGGCGCGACTCGTCTCCTGAACGACTATCGCCAGGCGACTGCCGCCCGCACCAGTGATCCGCTGCAGCATGCCGACGTGCGCTTCACCGGCGACAGCGCGATCGCCGACTTGAGCGGCGGCGGGCGGTCGATGACGCAGCGCTTCGCCACGCAACCCGGGGCACTCCCGTTCGTCAATCCGTCGTTTGCCCAGGTCGAGCTCCTCCTGCAGCGCGCGCGGCATCTCGGTGGCGACTCGGCGTCGGTGCCGGTGTGGGCGATCCAGGGGGGACAGACGACGCAGGCACAGGTGGTGAAGCGCGGCAGCGACTCGGCCGTCGTCACGATTGGGGGGATTCCCGTGCGGCTGGCGGTCAACGCCGACGGGGCGATCACCGGAGGGACGGTGCCGTCGCAGGGACTTCGCATTGTGCGCGTGCGGGGTGGAGCGGCGGGGGCGATGGCGGTCGCGCCGCCTGACTACAGTGCGCCCCCCGGCGCACCCTACACGGCAGAAGAAGTGACTGTGACCACGCCGGCCGGGCACACGCTCGCCGGAACGCTCACCATGCCGCGCGGCGCGACCTCGCCCGTCCCCGCTGTGGTCACGATCACTGGGAGCGGACCGCAGGATCGTGACGAGGCGATCCTGCCGGTGAAGGGGTATCGCCCCATGCGGCAGGTCGCCGACACGCTGAGTCGTCACGGGATCGCGGTGCTGCGCCTCGACGATCGCGGGACCGGCGCGTCGAAGGGAAACTTCGCCACCGCGACGAGCGCTGATTTCGCCGATGACATTCGTGCGGCGCTCGCGTACCTGCGTGGGCGGAAGGGAATCGACGGGTCGCGACTCGCGCTCGTCGGACACAGCGAAGGGGGATTGATCGCACCGATGGTCGCGGCGACAGACTCGTCGTTGCGCGGCATCGTCCTCATGGCAGGTCCGGCGAAGTCGGGGCGCGTGATCCTGCAGTATCAGCTGGGTGCCGCGGTCGATCGCGAGACTGCATTCACGCAAACACAGCGCGATTCGGCGCGACGCACGATCGATACGACGATCGACTCGCTCGCTGCGACGCAGCCCTGGATGCGCTACTTCCTGTCGTACGATCCGATCCCCACTGCGCGTCGCGTGCATGTGCCGACGCTCATTTTGCAGGGGGCAACCGACCGGCAAGTGACGGCCGATCAGGCGGCGATGCTCGAGCGAGCCCTGCGAGACGGTGGAAATCGCCGAGTGACGGTGCACGTATTTCCCGACGCGAATCATCTCTTCCTTCGCGATCCCGATGGGAGTCCTCCAGGGTACGCGGCGCTCCCCGATCATCAGGTGCGCGCCGACGTGCTTGCTGCGATGCTCGAGTGGTTGCAGCAGCGTTTTCGCTAGGAGAAATGCGCGTGACGCGCGTGTGCGAGAGGGCGCGCGACGAGGGCGTTGAAGGGCGTGAACGCGTTGCGGGATGCGTCGTGCCGCGTCCATGCGCAAGCGCCCACGCTACGTCTCACACGCGTCGAAGCCCGTTTCCCTAGGGAAATCGGCCTTCTTTCCTAGGGAAAGCGCCTCTGTTCCCTATTGCGTCCCAGACGTTCGCCTTTAGCTTGTGGCGCGAAGAATTCGTGGTTTCCACCGGGGGAACTCACGTATCCATCACTCAGGAGTCGAACGATGGCCGCTAAGAAGAAGGCCGCTGCAAAGAAGGCCCCAGCCAAGAAGGCTGCCGCCAAGAAGGCGCCCGCGAAGAAGGCTGCTGCGAAGAAGGCGCCCGCGAAGAAGGCTGCGAAGCGCAAGCCGAATCCGGCGTTTATGAAGCCCATGACGCCGTCCGCCGAGTTGGCGGCGGTGATCGGTCCCAAGCCGCGCCCGCGCTCCGAAGTCGCGAAGTCGATCTGGGACTACATCAAGAAGAACAAGCTCCAGGACACGAAGAACAAGCGGAACATCAATGCCGACGAGAACCTGAAGAAGGTGTTCGGTGGCAAGAAGACGGTCTCGATGTTCGAGATGACCGCCCTCGTCAGCAAGCACCTCAAGTAAGGCATCGCACGCTGGATACATGGGAGGCGCGTCTCACCCGAGGCGCGCCTCTCGTGCGTCTGGCACCTTGCACGACTGGAACCCGACAGGGAGGGGTGCGTAGTTAGATTTCACGCTCGCTTCTCCCCTCGCTCTCACCCCGCGCATGCCCGCCAAGAAGTCGCCCAAGCCGAGCAACGTCGTCGCCCAGTCGCGCAAGAAGAAAAGCACCACGTCGGTCTCCGGTCGCGTGGTCTGGGAAAACGTGAAGGGGATCGCCGGGGCTGTGCTCCTCTTCTTCTTCATCCGGGCGTTCTTCTTCGAAGCGTACCGCATCCCCTCGGGAAGCATGATCCCGTCGATGCTGGTTGGCGACTGGCTCTTCGTGAACAAGCTGCGCTACGGTCCGCACGTCCCTTTCACCGACATCAACCTGCCCGGGTACGCCGAGCCGGCGCGCTACGACATCGTCGTCTTCGTCTCGCCCCCGCAGTATGACCAGCCGTGGGATCTCACGCCGACGCTGGTGAAGCGACTGGTCGGGCTCCCTGGCGACACGCTCTACATGCGCGATGCAAAGCTGTTCGTGAACGGGATTGAACAGCGCCAGGGGTACGGCGCGGCCTCCGAAGTCGGCGACCCTAACGAAGTGAGCCCGCTCTTCGACTGGCAGAAGAAGATCGGGCTCAAGTCGTCGCGCTTCGGCGCAGCGCCGGCGCAGCCCACGCACGACAACTGGGGGCCGTTCGTCGTCCCGGCCGGCCACTACTTCATGATGGGCGACAATCGCTACAACTCGAAGGATTCGCGCTACTGGAGCTTCGTGCCGCGCGAGAACATTCGCGGGCGCCCGCTCTTCGTGTACTACTCGTGGGATGCCGACAGCGACCGCCCGCTCCCGGCGCTCACCGCCATTCGCTGGGGACGCATCGGACACTGGATCCGGTAGGGAGTCGCCATGCCCTTCTCCTTCGACCTCGACATCACGCGCGCGCAGACGATTCCGGCGCGCCTCTACAACGATCCGGTCTACCTCGACCTCGAGCGCGGGCAGATCTTCGCCCGCACGTGGCAGTTGGTGGGTCGCACGGCGCAGCTCGAAGGGCAGGGGGCCTACATCACTGCGGAGATCGCCAACGAGCCGATCGTGATCGTGCGCGACGGCGACACGCTGCGCGGCTTCCACAACGTCTGCCTGCACCGGGCCGGCCCGGTGGCGCAGGGGTGCGGGAAGCGCCAAACGATGCAGTGCAAGTACCACGGCTGGTCGTACTCGCTCCGCGGCGAGTTGGTGCGCGCCCCGGGGATGGAGGGGACGACGGGTTTCGTCCCCAGCGACTACACGCTGCATCCGGTGCAGGTCGCGACGTGGGGACCGCTGGTCTTCGCCAACCTCGACCTCAAGGCGCCGCCGCTCTCGCACATCATCGAGGACATTCCCGAGAAGGTGGCGCGATTCGGCGCCGAACAGATGCAATTCGTCATGACCCGCGAGTGGCGGATCGATTGCAACTGGAAGGTCTACATCGACAATTACCTCGAAGGATACCACGTGGCGATGGTGCACCCCGGGCTCCACAAGGAGCTCGACGTGGACCACTACCAGGTGGAGCCGCATCGCTACTACTCGCGGCAGTTCGCCCCGCTGCGCCCGCTCGCGCCGCACGCGACCGACCGGAAGTACATCCCGCGTGAGGGAGACGATGAGGCGCATTACTACTGGATCTATCCCAACTGGATGCTCAACATCTACCAGGGACAGCTCCAGACGAACATTGTCCTCCCGATCGACCACCGGACGACACTGGTGCGCTTCGACTGGTACGCGCTGGTGCCGCCGGCCGAACACGACCCCGAGTGGACGCGGCTCATCGACTTCAGCTTCGAGATCCAGGACGAGGATGTGGCGATCTGCGAGGCGGTGCAGAAGAACCTTCGGTCACGGGCCTACGATCGGGGGCGGTATTCGGCGACGAAGGAGAATGGGGTGCACCATTTCCATTCGCTGCTCCACGAGTCGCTGACTTGATCGAGCGAGAAGACGAGAAGACGAGAAGACGAGAGCACTACGGGCTTCCTTCTGACACCTTTGAGGGATTGATGCAAAACACAGCTGCTGTCTGCCTAACGCTGGCCACTCTCCTTGCCGCCGGGTGCGCGTCCTCCAAACCGACGCCGGCGCCGACACCGGCGGGGACCACGGTTACCGAGAACGGGGTGACGTGGCACCTCCCCTACGGCGCGCCGACGCGGCCGTTCTCGCCGGCGGTGCAGGTGGGGAACCTCCTCTTCCTCGCGGGGCAGATCGGGACGTCGGCTGATGCCAAGGGGGGCGTGGTGGCCGGGGGGATCCAGGCCGAGACTCGGCAAACCATGCTGAACATCAAGGACGTGCTGGAGAAGAGCGGCTCGTCGATGGATCGCGTGGTCAAGTGCACCGTGTTCATGGCCGACATGCGCGAGTGGGACGCGATGAACGAGGTCTATGCCACCTTCTTCCCGCGCAACAAGCCGGCGCGGAGCGCCTTCGGGGCGACCGGGCTCGCGCTTGGCGCACGCGTGGAGATCGAGTGCATGGCGGCGGTCCCCTGATGCACGCGTGCACGTTGGTGCGGCGACGCGTCGCCCCGCTCCTCCTGGTCCTCGGCGTCGCCGCGTCGGGCGCCGCGCTTCCGTCAGCCGCAACGGCGCAGGGGGCGACGCGCGGAACGGTGGATACGCTCACCTTCTGGTCGCAGTCGCTCGGCATCACGAAGCGCGCCCTCGTCTGGCTCCCGTCGTCGTATGCGTCGTCGGGAGCACGTCGCTATCCATCGCTCTACTACCTGCACGGGCTCTGGGGGAGCGAGGGGAACTGGCTGGAGCAGGGGAAGATCGGGAGCACGCTCGACTCGATGACAACGGCAGGATTGCCGGAGATGATCGTCATCATGCCCGACGGCGACGACGGGTGGTACACGACGTGGAACAAGCTCCTCGACATCTCCGTCTGTCGGAGCTCGTTCAAGCCGCGCCCCGGCGATCCGGACGCCGCGTCGTATTGCGTCCCCTGGCCGCACTACGATGACTACATCGCGCGCGACCTGGTGGCCGCAGTCGACGCCCGCTATCGGACGCAGGCGAGCCGCGCACACCGCGCCATCGCTGGCCTGAGCATGGGGGGATACGGCGCCGTTTCGCTCGCGCTGCAGTACCCGCACGTCTTCGTCGCTGCGGCGTCGCACTCCGGTGTGGTGTCGCCCGCGTACACCGGCGCGCACCCGTTCGACGGGACCCCTCGTTATGCAACGAGCGACTCGGCGCTCGAGGCGTCGTGGGGGGAGCGGATGTGGCCGCTCATCTCTCCCGCTTTCGGGACCGATACCGCGGCCTGGTACGCGCGCGACCCCACCCGCCGGGTGCAACGCCTCGTCTCGAGCAAGGCGAGCGAGATCCCGGCGATCTTTCTCGATTGCGGCACCGAAGACGGGCTGGTCGACCAGAACCGTGTCTTCCGCTTCGAGCTCACGCGCCTCGGCCGCCCGCCGGCATACGCCGAGTGGCCGGGGAAGCACGATTGGGACTACTGGCGCGTGCATGTGCGCGAGAGCCTCGCCTGGCTCGCGCGACAGGTGTCGGGGACGGAGTGACGCTGCAAAGGCGCGCGACGCCGTCGCCCGCGCGCCCTTCGTCCCCCGCATCGCTGCTGTCGGCGGGGCGCGCCGAGGGGTAGCTTGGTCTCCATGCCCCCCCTCTTTCCCCAGGTCACCGGGACGTTCAAGCTCGAGGAGCCGCC
>CAZWVG010000250.1:0-8347 GCA_964637355.1 uncultured Gemmatimonadaceae bacterium | reverse complement strand
GTCGCCGAGCGCGCGTTGCGCGCCATGATGGCAAACAACCGCTTGCGCCAGCGCGACATTCCCACGCCGCTGGCGCAGATGAGTTCCTCGCGCCCGAGGTAGTACGTCGTGTCCATCCGACGCGTCTTGATTCCGGCCTCGCCGAGGCGCGCCCGGATGTCCTCCACGTTCGGCGTCTCCATGAAGCCGTACGCCGCCTTCACGCGGTAGATCCCGTGCTCGAGCGGCTCGACGGTGATGCGCTCGTTGCGCGACACCTCGGGGACCTGGCGTGCAATGATCGACAGCAGGATCACCTTCTCGTGCAGCACCTTGTTGTGCTTGAGGTGATGCAGGAGGACGACCGGCGTCCCCTCGGACTCCGACGTCATGAAGATCGCCGTTCCCGGCACGCGCGCCGGCCCGCCGTGCCCGATGCTCTCCACGAACGTCGAGATCGGGAGCGTGCGGTCGAGGAGCTTGTTGCGCAGCAACACGCGCCCGCGCTTCCACGTCGTCATCAGGACGAAGATCATCAGCGCGAGCACCAGCGGCACCCAGCCGCCGTGCGCGAACTTGATCACGTTCGCCCCGAAGAAGGCGAGGTCGACGACGAGGAACGCACCGGACAGCAGTCCCGCCTTGAGCGGTGACCAATCCCAACGCGAGAGGGCGATCTCGTGGAAGAGGATCGTCGTGATCGCCATCGTCCCCGTCACTGCAATGCCGTACGCTGCACCCAGCCGGCTCACGCTCCCGAAGTAGACGACTACCGCGAGACAGCCGAACATGAGCGCCCAGTTGATCTCGGGGATGTAGATCTGCCCCGCCTCGCTCTTCGACGTGTGCACGATCGTCACGCGCGGCGAGTAGCCGAGCTGCACGCACTGCTGCGTGATCGAGAAGGCCCCCGAGATGAGCGCCTGCGACGCGACGATCGCTGCCATCGTCGCCAGGATGAGGAGCGGGATGAAGAACCACTCCGGCGCCAGGCGATAGAACGGATTCTCGGCCGCCTCGGGCTGGCGAAGGATCAGCGCCCCCTGCCCGAAGTAGTTGAGGAGGAGCGCCGGAAGCACGAAGCCAAACCACGCCGTGCGAATCGGCTTGCGCCCGAAGTGCCCCATGTCGGCGTACAGTGCCTCGGCTCCCGTGACCGCGAGCACCACCGCCCCCAACAACACGAAAGCGTGAACGCCGTGGTCGATGAAGAAGCGAATCGCGAAGTACGGATTGACCGCGAGGAAGATGCGCGGCGCATGCCGGATCTCGGCGATCCCGAGGATCGCGAGGGTGGCGAACCACGTCATCATGACCGGCCCGAATACGACGCCCACCTTCGCCGTTCCGTGCTTCTGGAACGAGAAGAGGAGGAGGAGGATCACCAGCGTCGCCGGGACCACGAAGCGCTCGATCGCCGGCGCCCCGACGCGCAACCCTTCCATCGCGCCCAGCACGGAGATCGCCGGCGTAATGATGCCGTCGCCGTAGAGGAGCGCCGCCCCGAAGAGCCCGAGCGTGATGTAGAAGGCGAGCTTTCGCTTCGACATCCCGTCTTCCTTCTCTTCCTGGAAGATCAGGGCGAGCAGCGCGAGGATGCCGCCTTCACCGCGGTTGTCCGCACGCATGATGAAGACGATGTACTTCACCGCGACGATCAGGATCAGCGACCACAGGATCAGCGCGAGGACGCCGTACACGTTGTCGGGCGACGGCGTGAGACCGTATTCGGCCTTGAAGCACTCCTGCAGCGCGTACAGCGGACTGGTGCCGATGTCGCCGTACACCACGCCCAGCGCGGTCAGCGTGAGGATCGCCAGTCGCTTGCCGGTGGGATTCGTCTCCGCGTGATGCCGCTGCAGCGGAACCGGGGCCTCTGCGGTCATGGCCCCGGTCGTATTCATCGTACGGAATGCCGCGGTGTTACTGCTTTGTCGGTCGGCCCCGGGAGGTTGTCCTGGGGCAGGTTCTGAACTCATTGAGTAGGCGTCTATCGCGGCGCGACGCCGGAGACACTGGGGATCCAGCAGTTTCCGGCGCCCGCTCGAGAAGGCGACGAAAAAACGGGTTGCGGCAGGCACCGCAACCCGTTCTCCAATCTAGTCTCGATCCCCCCCGCGTCCAACGCGTCGCCCACATCGGGGAGATTTTCCGGCGAGGACGCTCCAGTCCTATGACCGCAGTCCTACCGGCCGACCGCTAGACGGTCGTCCGCCCGAGAATCCCGTCGATCTCCTTGGCCGCCCGCTCGAGTACCTCCCGCACCTGCTTCACCTTTTCCGCGTCGCGGAAATAGCCCGTCGCCGAAGCGTACGTGGCCTTCCCGACCATCCCCATCGCCCGGTTGATGTCCCGCATCCCGTCGCTGAGGAACGAGGCGCCGAAATCGGCGATGCGCTCGAAGATGTCGTCGACCGCTCCCTTGTTCTCTTCCAGGTACTGGCGCCCGGCGTCGGTGATCGCGTAGACCTTTTTCCCTCCCTCCTCGAGCGTCACCGAGGCGTACCCCATGTCCTCGAGGAGCGAGAGAGTCGGGTAGACAGTCCCGGCACTCGGCGCGTACGAGCCGGCAAAGCGCTCCTCGAGCTCCTTGATGATCTCGTAGCCGTGGCGCGGCTTCTCGGCGAGGAGCTGGAGGATCACGTACTTGAGATCTCCCTGCTCGAACATGCGCCCGCCGCGGAACGGGCCGCCGCGGCGACGTCCGCCTCCGCCCCAGAAGAAGCCGGAAAAGTCGTCTCGCATCCGCCGGCCAGCGCCGTGCGACCAGCACCCGCCTTTATCGTCCCACATCGTTGATTTCTCCGTTAACGATATGTCGTAAGATATATCGCCAGCAAAGATATATCGCAAGATATATCTGCAAAATTGCAGCGAGGTGGTGCGGACGCACAGTCCCTTTGATGAAGCAGAAGGAGTGGAAAGCCCGCGCCGTGCGTAGCGCGTTGCGTTGCGAGGCGCGGTGAGCCAGTACGCGCGAACGACAAAGGGAGGCGTCGATCGACGCCTCCCCCGAACGCTCGAATCTCTTCCGGCTCAGCCGCTATTCGTACCGCAACGCCGAGATCGGATCCAGCCGCGCCGCACGACGCGCCGGCCATACGCCGAACACCACACCGACGAGCGCCGAAAAACCGAATGCCATCAGCACCGAACTCGACGAAATCTCGGTGTTCCACTGGAAGGCGTTGCTCAGCCACGTCGCCGCACCGCCCCCGAGCAGGATGCCGAGTAGCCCTCCCAGGAGGCAGAGCACCACAGCCTCGATCAGGAACTGCGAGAGGATGTTGAAGCGTGTCGCGCCTAACGCCTTGCGCACGCCGATCTCGCGCGTGCGCTCGGTGACCGACACAAGCATGATGTTCATGATCCCGATCCCGCCAACCACCAGCGACACCGCCGCGATCCCTGCGAGCAGGTAGGTGAACACGACGGTCGTCTCGGCAAACGTCGAGAGGAAGTCGGCCTGGTTGCGGATGCTGAAGTCGTCGGGGCGCCCCTGCCGCAGCTTGTGCTCGCGGCGCAGGATCTTCTGGATGTCGGCCATCGTCTCGGGGATCATCTGCTCGCTCTTGGAGAGCACCGAGATCGAGCGGATGCGATCGCTCCCGATCACGCGAAAGCGCGCCGTGTTGAGCGGGACGAGGACCTGGTCGTCGGGATTCATCCACGGCGACGACTGCCCCTTGGACTTGAGCACCCCAACGACGGTGAACTGAATTCCGCGAATGCGAATCGGCTGGTCGATGATCGCGAAGGGCGAGTCGAGGCCGAGGTTCTTCACGACTTCGGGTCCGACGACGGCCACGCGCGCCTTGGCGTTGTCCTCGGCCGAGGTGAACATGCGCCCCGCATCGAGCTCGTACTTGCGCACCTCGAGGTAGTTCGCCGTGGTGCCGGTAATGCTGGTGCTGGTGTTCTTGTTGAGATATTGCACCTGCAGCGTGCGCGACATCTCCGGCTGCACCGCCGTGAACGTCGTGCCGCGCGCCTCGAGCGCCTCGGCGTCCTTCATGGTGAGCTTGGCGCGATCGGCCTGCGAGCTCACGCCGCCGCGCCCGAACATCTGGCCGGGACTAACGGTCAGGAGCGTCGTGCCCAAGGCGCTGATGCGATCCTTCACCGCGGTCTGCGCCCCGGTTCCGAGGGCAATCATGGCGATCACCGACCCGACGCCGATCACGATGCCGAGCATCGTGAGGAGCGAACGCAGCTTGTTGGCGCGCAAGGCGCCTAACGCGACCGCGAAGATCTCGCCGAACAGCATGGCGTGGTGCTCCCCTTTACTGGCGCGGTGGAGGAGGCGAGCCGCCGCCGCTCGGCGCGCTCCCGCCCTTCGTCTGCGAACTGTTGGTCTGCTGCTTCTGCATCCCCGGCATCCCGCCGCCGGTCATCTGGCGGAAGCGCGCATTGCTGGAGTCGCGCGACGCCTGGATCGCCGCGGCACCGAGGAGCGCGACCTGATCACCCTCCTTGAGGCCGCTCACCACCTCGGTGTAATCGAAGTTGCCGAGTCCCAGGCGCACGACGCGCGGCGAGAACGCCGCGCCTTCCTTCACGAAGACGACGCCTGATCGCGTGCGTGTGCGCATGGGGAACTCTCCCTCCGGGCGCGGCACGGCCGCCCCTTCCTGCCCGCGCGCACCGTTGGGTGCACCGCCTGGCGCACGCGACGCGCCGCCCTTCTGCTGCATGTCCGGCGCTCCGCCCTCGGGGCGACCACCGGCGGCACCGCGCATGCGGCGCGCCGAGCTGTCGCCCGCGGCCGGACGCGCGCGCCCCTGCTGAGGGGCACGCGCTGGATCGTTAGCCTGCGACGACGGAAGATCCACTTCACCACGCATCATGCGGCGCAGTTCGCGCGGCGGCCCGGCGATGTTGAGCCCTCCCTCACCGCCGCCGTTCATCCGTCCACCCATCTCCGCCATCTGCGCGGCGATTTGCGAACCCACGCTGTCGGGATCGAGGCCGAGCGCGCCGGCCAGCATCGGCGCCTCGCGCGTCGTGCGCACGGCATCGTTTGAGACGGCGAGCACGTTCTCCCGGCGCTCCACGAGTACCGATGCCTCGCCATTCATCCCCGGCTTGAGCAGTCCTTCTCGGTTGCTGAGGTTGATGAGCACGGGGAACATCGTCACGCTCTGGTCGACGACCGCTTGCGGCTCGATCTTCTCCACCGTGCCGCGGAACGGACGATCGGGATACGCATCGACGGTTACCGTCGCCTGCTGCCCCGAACGCACCGATCCGATGTCGGTCTCGTTGAACAGCGCGCGCATTCGCACTTGCGTGAGGTCGGCCATCTTGAGCAGCGTCGTCCCGCCGCCGAACGCGCTCGTTGCGGAGGTGATCACCTGCCCGAGCGAGACTGTCTTTTCGATGATCGTTCCAGCGACTGGCGCCCGCACGGTGGCATCCTCGAGGCGCTGCTTGGCGAGGTCGAGCGACGTGCGCGCGCGGATCACCTGCGCCTGGGAGTTAGCGTAGTCGAGCTGCGCGGGCTCGGTCTCCTGCGCGGTGATGATGCGCTGCTTGAAGAGATCCTCGGCGCGCTTCCGCTGCGCTTCGGAGACCTGGAGCTTCGCGTCGGCGGCGTTGAGGTCGGCGACCGCCTGATCGTACTGATTCTGTACGTCGCGCGTGTCCAGCTGCACGAGGAGGTCGCCCGGGTGAACCTCGGAGCCTGTTTCGACGGTCATCTTGGTGATCTGTCCCGATGACTTGGACTTCACCTCGACGACGTTGATCGGCTCGACGGCGCCCGACGCGGTCGCGTCGACCACGATCGTGCGTCGATCGACCGGGACGGTCTGGATGACGAGTTGCTGCTCTTCCTTCTTGGCGCAGGCTGCCGAAGCAACGGCGACCAGAATGACGAGGTACGAACGTTTCACCAGAGTTCTCTCGAAGGGGGCGTCCGCATCACACGTTGGACGTCGTGATCGTGTATCTGTTAGCGCTTGGCGCCTCAGGGAAGTTCGCGGCCGAGGAGCGCCTCGATCTGCGCCTTGGCCACGCGCGCATCGTAGCGCGCCTGAATGAGCGCCGAACGCGCGGAGTTGAGCTGCGCCTGCGAGGTGAGCACGTCGAGCAATGTCGAGGCGCCGAGTGCGTAGCGCTGGTTCTGCACGCGCAGGTCTTCCTCCGACGCGGCGACCGAGGCGATCTGGATCGCCGCTCGCTCCTGTGCGAGACGGAGCGCCCCCAGATACTGCGTTACCTGTTGCGTGATCGCCAGTCGCGCATCGCGCAGCGCCGCTTCGGCGTTCCGCTGCGCGACGCTGGAGCGAACGATGCTCTCCTCACGTGTGAAGCCGTTGAAGACCGCGTACGACAGCGTGAAACGGAGCGCGTTCGCCTTGGCGAACTGCCCGCCGGTGAGTGCGAAGTTGTCGTCCGTTCGGCTCCCGGAGAGCGAGTAGCTCATGTTGAGCGACGGGAGGTATGGCGTCTTCGAGGCGCGTAGCGACGCCGAGGCGGCATTGAGGTCGGCCTTGGCCTGCATCACCGACGGCGTCGTCTCGACTGCGCCCATCACTTCGCTGCTGTCGATCGAGACGCGTGGAATGATCGAGTCCGTCGACTCCTCGGCGGTCACCTCGAAGCTCGTTCCGGTGAGGCGCGTGAGGTTGGCGTTCGAGACGCGGAGCGAGTTCTCGGCGGTGAGCACCGCGAGACGCGCGTTCCCGACCTGGATGATCGAGCGCAGCGAGTCGGAGACCGTCGCGGCACCAGCCCGCACCCGCGCCGACGCAGCGGCGAGCTGCTGCTCGCTCTGCGCCAGCTGCGCCTCGGCCGAGGCGCGCGATTCGCGAGCGGCGAGGATGTTGAAATACTGTTGCTTCACGTCGAGCGCGACGCGGAACTTCTGCAGTACTTCGTTGGACTCTGCCGCCGTTTCGCTGGCGCGCGCGGCGCGCAGCTGGAAGAGCCGTCGCCCGCCATCGAACAGCTCCAGGTTGGAGCTGATGCTGCGGTTGAAGTTCCACGGGTCGCCGCGGAAGGGGACGAGCTGCCCTTGGAAGAAGGTCTCGCCTCCCTGCCGGTTGCTCCCGTAGTTGAGGTTGAGCGTCGGGATGTAGGCACCCTTGGCGCTGCGAATCGCCGCGTCGGTGGTGCGGAGCTGGCCGCGCGCCTGGACGGCGGCCGGGGCGTTCAGTTGCGCGAGTCGGATCGCTTCATCCAGCGAAATAGGGCGGGCGCCGCCATTGGCGACGCCCTGGGCACCGAGACTCAAGGGAGTCAGCAGTGCAATGACGAGAAACCGTCGTGACATCAGTCCTTCCGTGTCTGTCGAGTCGTGTCGCTGGTTTCCACGATCAGCGCCTCGAACTCGCGCTTCTGTTCGTCGTTGAGCAACGCCCGGATCTGGTCGCGGGCGAACTCCTTGATGGAGTCGGTGCGCGGGCGGATCGGGTCCATGACGCGCCGGTACTGCCGCAATCGTTCGTCGAGGATCGCGTCCACGCGGTGCTGCTGATCGGCCGTCAGGTTGAGGCGCTGGGAGAGGAGCGCCAGCAGGCTGGAATTCCCGTTGTTCCCCGTGTAGCAGACCTGATCGCGGTGCATGAAGCGATTCGCCGTGAAGCCCAGCACTCCCCCGGTGAGGAAGGTCCCCAGCAGGAACATGAGCGCGAGGTTCTTGGAATTCTTCATGGTCGACTAACTCAGTCGTGCGTGATCAGGTAACGCAGCGTCGCTTCGCGTTCCTTGTTCGGTTCGGCGCGATCGGACTCGGTGAGGAGCGGCATTTCGCTCGCCGGCCCGAGGAGGCGGTCAGCGGCCATGCGCTGCTGCGAGTCGCGCGTGTGCCACGAAGCGAGGGCGGCGATGAGCGCCGCGGCGGCCGCGGCCGAAATCCCGATGCGCACCCACCCCGGGAAATACGACCACCACTCGCGCTGACGCTCCACCGAGACCGCCTGCATGATGCGGCGCTCCAGCGACGTCCAGTACGAGTCGTCCTGCGGTGCATGATAGAGTTCGCGCAGCGCGCCCTCGATCTCGTCATCGTGCATGTCGCGGCCATCGCCGCGTACGATGTTCATAACTGGCTCCGGATAGTGCCCAGCGTCTGGCGCAGCCGCGCGCGGGCATGATGGAGGTCGGACCTGGCCGTCCCTTCGGGAATGCCGAGCATTCGTCCGATCTCCGCGTGTTTGTACCCTTCCACGTCGTGCAACACGATCACGCTGCGCTGCCGGTCACCAAGCAGCTCCAGCGCGGATGCAAGCCGACGCTTGAGTTCATCCGACTCCGCCGGGTCACGGAACGGCGACGCGATCGTATCGGCGAGCGAGTCGGCGTCGCGCACCTTGCGGCGACGGGTGATGTCGAGCGCGGCGTTGGCAACGATGCGATGCAGCCA
>CAZWVG010000249.1:0-8469 GCA_964637355.1 uncultured Gemmatimonadaceae bacterium | reverse complement strand
GGGAGCTGCATGAGCCCGGGGATCGCCGTCCCCTCGATGAAGCCGCGCCCGGTGCTCACGTAGTTCGACGGGGCGATGATGTCGGGCTTCGCCGCACCATTCCCCATCGGCCCATAGCCACCGGTTACGAGAAGGTTGTCGTCCATCGCGACCCGCACACCGTGGTTGGCCATGAAGTTCGCCTTGCTCTCGTGTGCGCCGATGGAGATGGCGCCGGGGGCCAGCGCGTAGTCGTCGATCGCCGCGAGCACGGCGTAGTTATGCGTCGGGATCACCAGCGGCTTCTTGTACTTCGCGATCAGGCGCCCGTAGATCACCGTCGGCACGAGGCGCCCGTCGAAGAGGAGATAGTTGCGGGCGATGAGCGAGCTCTGCTCCATGAAGATCACGTCGACCGCCGGGTTCTTCATCGCGATGATCACCGCCTCGGTCTGGCCGTATGCCGAGCCCCCTTCGGCCACGTTGATCAGCCGTGCCCCCGGCGCGACGCCATTGAAGCGCCCCGAGGTCCCTTTGCTCGCCGCCGCTGCGCCGACCACCAGCGAAGCGTGGCTCGCCACGCCAAAGTTGAGCGACACGAGCTTGCGCGCACGATCGGTCTGCACCGCGTAGCTCACGCTCTCGCGAATCGGCGTCGCCGGATTGTCGGTGCCGAGCACGCCGAACTCGGGGCGCACGGCATAGTCGGTGTACGCTTTCTCGTCGCGGAAGTCGTGGTCCTGGTCCGTGTCGAGCCACACGTCGTTGCTGGTCTCGTTCCAGAGAACGCCAAAGAGGCGGCTCGAGCCCTTTGGGTTGCCGTCGCGATTCAGGTCCTTCTCGATTCCCGCGCGATTGAGCGAATCGAAGACCGCCTCGTCGAGGATCGCGATGCGATACGTCCCAGCAGTCGGTGCGGTATAGGCAACGCCGTTGTAGGTGAAGCGTCCGTCGCTCCCGGCGTTCACCGTGTCCTTCATGCGCAGCCACTGCCCGTCGTCCTCGTCGTCGATGTCCACGGCGGTCATGTAGCCGACGATCTTGCGCGTCGGCTTGCCGTCGAGCGTCATCGCGACCTGCAGTTCGGGAAGGAGCGCGTCGAGGCTCTGGTCGATGATGGCGATTCCTGCACCGCGCCCGTCGAACGTCGGGTTCGCGCGCCGCCACTCGATCGCTCCCATATCGGTGAGCGGGTCGTAGCGATCGGTGAGCGGCGTTTCGGGAAGCGATGGTGGCCAGCTCCCCTTGATCGTGTCGCGTACCATGCCGAATCCCCATCGCCCCGCCGTCAATGGCGCGAACGGAAGCGTCGAAGCGTCCGGCGACGCGATGCGCGACTGACCGAGCCCCTGCGCACCATCCGGAGCCTGCTCATTCGCCCGGCCGAACGCTCGGCTCATGCCGGAGATCGACACGTCGGCGCTGTGAATGAGCGGATCGCCCACGAGCCGATCGACGCTGTCGACCGGGAGATGCACGCGCAGATAGTCCACGTCATCGTCGCGATAGCGCACCGTCCCGCCCAATCTCTTGGCGAGCACTGCGGCCTTCGCGTTGGCGCCAGGCATCGCCGCGATCACCAGCGTCACGCCGCTGTCGCCGCGCGCGCGGGCGGCGGCCAGCTCACCACGCGCGTCCTTGTATAGGAACGGACGCCGAGGGGGATCGACCGACTGCTGCCCCTGAAGGTTCGAGCCAGCGAGCACGAGGGAGGCGAGGATGGCGAACGGGAGCGGACGCATGGCGCACCGTGTGGTTGGGGGAGGCGCGTCCAATTTCGGGACGGGTCCGCATGCTGTCGAGAGGATTCGAAACGTGACGACTGGTCCCAGTTCACCGGGTGATCTAAGTTTGCGCTGCCTGACCGACGCGATCGCGCGGCCCGGGATATGAGCAGACGATGGGGGAGGGGACGATGGGAATGCAGCGAGGGATTGTGCTCGCGCTCATGGCGACGCTCGGTGTCGCGTACGCTCCGAAAGCCGGCGCGCAGCGCCTGGGCCCGGAGCCGAAGAAGAAGCGCGCGGCCTTCGTGTCGGATACCAACGACGCCAACGCGCTCTACGACTGGGGGCTGCGCACGATCACGCGCGATCCCGGGAGCGCCGCCGACGCCTTCTATTGGGCCGCGCGCATCAATCCGGCGTACGCCGAACCGCTGTACGGCCGACGCGCCGCAATCCTCCTCGATGACGCGGGGACGATGCGCGAGATGATGTCGCAAGGGCGCAAGAAGTCGAGCAAGGCGATGCTGCATCTCGACTCCTTGCAGCTGCGGGCGCTTTCGCTCAACCCGTTCCTCTTCCGTCGCTTCGATCGGCTCCTGCTCGTCGAGTTCATCAAGCAGAGCATCACGCGCAGCGCTGGGGCCGACGGCGTCGACAAGGGACAGCTCAACTACGAGATCGAGAGCTATCTCAACAACACGAAGGATCTCGAGTTGGCGGCCTGGATGGCCTACGCCGATGGCGACCATACCAAGTCGCTCTCGCTGTACGCGTCGGCCATCAAGCGCGCCAAGATGAGCGCACCGCTCCGCGTGGAACGCGGGCGCATCTTCGCCATGCGCGGCGTGGCCGACAGCGCCATCGCCGAGTTCAAGCAGGCGCTCGAGGAGATGCGGGCGAAGGAGAGCAAGGAAGTCGTGGTGCTCTACAACTCGAAAGCGATGATCGAGCACTCGATTGCCACGCTGCTCGAGGGATCCGACGATCGCGCCGGCGCGCGCGAGGCGTATGGGCGGGCGCTGCAGGAAGATCTTGCGTTCTATCCCGCGCACGTTCGCCTTGGACTACTCTCCATTTCGCTCGGCGACACCACGGCTGCCCTCAGCGAGCTCGAAACCGCGTCGCAAGTCGCCGGCAACGAGCCGTGGGTGCGCTACTCGTACGGCTATGCGCTCGCGTTGGCAGGACAAGCCGACGCGGCATTCGAGCAGCTGACCAAGGCGACCGAGCTGGAGCCGCTCTACGCCAGGCCGTATCCGGTCATCGCGAAGATCTGGGAGCGACGCGGTGATGCCGCCAAGGCGGCCGCTGCCTACCAGGCGTTCCTCGCACGCGCGAGCACCAACGATGTGCAGCTGGAAGCGGTCAACGAGGCCCTCGAGAACCTCAAGCCGTTCCTCAACAAGGGAGGCTGAGCGATGTTCGCTGGCTGCGCGTCCATCAGGCGACTCATGGTCGCCGCGCTCCTCGTGTGTGGCACCCGGAGTTTCGCGCAGGATGCGTCGTCTGCCCCCACTCGCAAGCGCACTGCCTATGAGGACCTGCAGATGTTCAGCCAGGTCCTCAACCAGATCCGCGTGAACCATCCCGACTCACTCGACCCGCACGACCTGATCATGGCGGCGATCCAGGGAATGGTGCGCGCCGCCGATCCGCATTCGTACGTCATCCCGGCGGTGCGCCTCTCGCCGGAGCTCGAATCGCTGCGCGCTTCGGGAAAGCTGGCGTCGCTCCCGGTGTCGTTCGCCTTCGTCGGCGGGACACCCGTCGTGGCCAGCATTGCGCCGGGGAGCAAGGCCGCGCGCCTCGACATCGTCGTCGGCGACGAACTGGTCGCGGTGGACGGTGAGAGCCCAAACGCCGAGAGCAGTGAGGAGCTCGATCTCCTCCTGTCGGGGAAGCCCAACAGCACCGTGCGGCTCACGCTCGAGCGGCGCCGCATGGATGGCACGCGCGCTCGCGTCGATCGAACGGTGGTGCGCCAGCACGTCGACGAAGCGACCGCCGTCCCGGTCGCGATCCTCCTCGACAGCACCACCGGCTACGTGCGCGTGACGACCTTCGAGAACGCGAAAGTCGCCGAGGATCTGCACGACGCGCTGGCGCGCCTCGAGTCGAAGGGGATGAAGCGCCTCGTCCTCGACCTGCGCGACAACGGCGGCGGGCTCGTGCAGCAGGCGGCGAAGGTCGCCGGCGAGTTTCTCCCGTCGGGGACCATCGTCTACGCCGCCAGCGGCCGAAAGAAGGACGTGAGCGACACGGGACGCGTGAAGCGCTCGTTCTGGCGCTCGGAGCGGCGCTACCCGATCGTCGTGATGGTGAACGACGGCACGGCGAGCGCATCGGAGCTCGTCGCCGGCGCGCTGCAGGATCACGATCGCGCCCTCATCGTTGGCCGTCCGACGTTCGGGAAGGCGCTCATGATGCAGGGCTTTCCGCTCACCGACGGCTCGGTGATCGTCCTCGTCGTCGGGCACGTGATGACGCCGTGCGGGCGCGTGGTGCAGCGCCCATACCGCTCGATCTCCACGCGGGAGTACTATCGCCAGGCAGGGGAGGTGCGCGACACGGTGGGGCGCGCGTCGTGCAAGACCGACGCTGGGCGCACGGTCTACGGTGGTGGTGGGGTCTATCCCGACGTCGAGTTCCCGGCGCGTGGCGAGCTCCCCGCGTGGGCGGCGCAACTCAACGAGGCAGACATCTGGCTCGAGTGGTTGGGGGGGTATCTCCCCGACGAAGGAGCGCGCCTGACGTCGCTCGACGCCTTCATCGCCGGCGACCAGCTCTCGCCTACTGCTGTCGCGAGTTTGCGCGAGCTGGCGCAGCGCCGGCGCATCGACATCCCGGCAGACGCCGATCCCGTGCTCCGGCAGATGCTGCGCCAGGTCGTCGCCGGCGGCAAATGGGGCGAAGCGGGCGCGCTCACCTATCGCGCCCGCTGGGACGCGCAGGTACAACGCGCCGTCGAGAGCTTCGGTCGCGCGGGGGCGCTGCTCGGCCCGTCGAAGTAGGCGACGCGCGTCGTCTACCCGATCCAGCGTTTCGCCGCCGCGTTCCGCGCCAGGAGCACGAGCGCGATCGCAATCACCAGCACGAGTCCCTGCAGCACGAACGCCGCGCCGCCGGCCTGGGCGACCGAGCCGCTCATCCCGAAGAGCCACGCGTCCTGCGCGAGGACGCCAAAGAGTGACAGCAGGAAGAGCGGGAGCGCCCAGCGCTTACGGAGAAGGAGGGCGATACACCCCAACGCGCCGCACCAGACCGCGAGGGCCGTCGCGCCGACCGACCAGGCCGGGCGCGCCGCGTACATCGCTTGCTGCGCTGCGGGCATCTTCGCCACGTCGTCGGGCGTGAGGCGTACGTCCATGAGGTAGGCGGCGCAACCGAACAGGTTCCAGAGCAGTGCGACGACGGCGACCGGCGTGAACCACTTGGGGGGGCGTTCCACGGGAGCGCGCTCGAGGTTGGAGGGAGCGCGACAGTGGAGAGAATCGGTTGAGGACGCAAGGGGCGGCGCCGGAGCCGCTCCCTCCACTCAGCGAATCAGCACCACGCCGAGGGTCGAGCCAACTGCTGCGATCGACCCGTCGAGACTCATGGTCACTCGGCGCACGTCGCCCAGGGCGTCGAAGCGGCTCACCTGCGCGCGCGTCGAGGCATCGAGTACGAGCACCGAGCCGTCGTCGCCGCACGACACGTATAGGAATCGATCGTCGCGCGTGATGGCCAAACCCCATCCGGCGCAATTGATCACCACGTCATCGAACGTGTTGCTGTTGAGATCGAAGCGCCGGACGGTTCTACCCTCCGACACGACGTACAGGTAGCGCCCAGTACTGCTGATTGCCGAGGCTTGCCAGTACCCATGACTCACATCCATCGCGCGCGCCTGGCTCGTAATGATGTCGACCTCCATGATCCCGCCGTTCCCGCTCGCATACACGCGTCGGCCATCGGGGTGAACGGTGAGGTGCAGCGCCGGCGCGAACGGTGCAATGATGCGGCTCCCCCCGCCCGATGTCAGGTCCACGATGTCGATGCTGCCGTCGTAGTTACCGACAAGGAGCTTCCTGTAGTCGGCACTCAACGCGACGCTGTACGCATCTCCCCCGCCGGGGAGCGTCGCCAATCGCGTCAGAAGCCCAGTCGAGTGGTTGATCTGGTACACCGCGCGCGAACGGGTGACGAAGAAGCTCGCGTTGCGCGTGACGTCGTAGGCCACCGCGTACGTTTCGCCAATGTTGGGAATCGATCGCAGCGCACCCGTTTCCGCGCTTGCCACGCCGCCGGCCCCAGCGTACGACACGGAGACGACCGAGTCCCCAGTGGTGAATGCGACGCCGTAGCTGATGCCGATCCCTCCGATGGTGGACACCACGGTGCCGGCCGGACTCGATGCCGTCAGCACCTCGACGGGAAGGTCAATCGTCAGACCCGTCCCGGGCGCCGATACGCGCACCGATCCGGTCCCCGCCGCACCTAACGAGGTAATGGTGCCGTCGGTGGCAACCGTGAAAAGCGCCGGCGTCAGCGAGGCATAGACAAAGTTCGTGATGCCGGGCATGAACGCCCCCACGAGATCGAGCACCTGCGGCACGATCTGGAGGGTGCGATTCCGCCCCAGGCGCAGGTTGGCCGGCGTCACGCGGATCGACGTCGGGACCTGCGTGATCGCGATCGCCGCGCTGGCCGAGTAGTCACCACTGCGCGCCGAAACAGTCACCTGTCCTGCCGGACCGACCGACGTCGCCTTCCCGTCCGGCGCGATGACCAGAAGCGTGGTGTCGGAGGAGGTAAGGGTGATCGGCGCACCAGGAATCGCCGTGCCGAGCCGGTCGAGGAGCTGGGCGACCAGCTGCAGCGTCCCCTTCTGCGGGAGTACGCCCGGTGTCGGCGTCAACGACAATCGCGCCGGCACTGCTCCAACCGTGACTGGAACCGTCGCTGTGACCGTGGGCGATCGCGCCGTGATCGTCGCCGTTCCCGCCGGCCCGACCGACGTCACCATGCCGATGTTGGAGACCGTGACGATCGCCGGCGCCGACGACTCGAACGTGACCGGAATACCCGTCAACAGGACACCGCTCTTGTCGAGCACCGTCGCGACGATCTGGACCGAATCGAGCTGATAGAGCAGGATCGCCGAAGGGCGCAGGCGAAGCTCAGCGGCGACCGGTCCCGGTGGCGCCGCCGCATCTTTTCCGCAGGCGCCCGTCAAGATGAGCAACGCGAAGCCGATCGCGTGCGCGCGCAAACCCCATCCCCTACGCATCCACCCCTCTCTCGTTGGTCTTGCGCGTCAATTGTGCGCAGCGGCTGAGCTCGCGCCGGCAAACGAGAATCTCAACGCCCCCGACGCGAACGGCAAGCGACCGTTGGAAATGCAAGCGATATTGTCCAATCGGTCCGCGGCGTGCGATCAAGCGCGTGCACACCGCGCGACCTTCATGCCGACCCTCCGGGTGATTTCGCGTCTGCCATTTCGCCGGAGAGTTGCGCGCGCACCGCGCATGACAAATGTTGCGGAGCGCTAGCCGCCCATTGTCGAAAGCGAAGACAAACATTCGCATGCTGCGATCGCCAGACACGGATCAGGGCACCGGAGCCGGATCACGACGGCGCGCATCAATCCACGTCGTCGCGATGCTGACAATTCCGCTCGCGCTGCTCACCAGTCACGCGAATGCCCAACTCATCAAGGGAGTCGTCCGCGACGCGACGAGCGCCACGCCCGTTCCAGGCGCGTTCGTCGCGCTGATCGACACGTCCGCCGCACTGGTATACGGCGTAGCCGCCGACTCCCGCGGCCGTTTCACGCTGCAGGTGCGCGAACGCGGAGTCTACGCCGTGGTCGCAACCAAGGAGGGCTATCTGGAGCAGACGTCGGCGTGGCTCTCACTCCAGCCGAGCGACACCCTGGAAGTCACTCCCCGCATGGCACGCCTCGCGACGACGCTCGCCCCCGTGCTGGTCGAGGCGCAGCGCGACTCGCTGCGTGCACTTAGCCTACTTGGCCTGTCGCTCAAGAACGTGGGCGGGACGATCGTGACTCCAGTCGAGGTGTCCCATGCCCGACTCGGTTCGCGCAGCATGTACGACCTCATCGAGTCGCTGCATGTGCCGACGCTGCGGCTGAAACGCATGCACGTCGTCAAGCCGCCGTCGGAGTATCCCGCGCCCCACGTGCTCGGCGACCTCACGTGCATCGCCTACGCGCGCACCGATCGCTGTGTCACCATCATCGTCGACGGCGTGCGCCATCAGTCGTTCGCCGACCTGGCGCAACTCGAGACCTTCCTCTCGAGCGAATCGGTCGACTACCTCGTCTTCCTGCGTCCCGCCGAGGCGGGGGTCCTCTTCGGGACGCAATCGAACAACGGTGTCCTCATCGTGGTGACGAAGGGCGCGTCGAAGTAGCTCCTTCTCGCGTAGAGTGCCGAGCCGTGTGCCGCTCTACGCCCCCTCGGTCGCCCCAACTGCCCCCTTCGCCCGCGCCAACTGCGCCGCCACCGCCTTCGGCCCCGTTCCCCCAACCACCTCGCGCCGCGCCAACGACCGCTCCGGCGAGAGTGCGTCGAACACGTCGTCCCCAAACGCGGCGTGCGCCTGCGCGAACGACGAACGCGGCAGCGTGTGCAGCTCGAGCCCGGTCGACTCGCACTCGCGCACCAGCGCCCCAACCGCCTTGTGCGCCTCGCGGAACGAGATTCCCTTCTCCACGAGGTAGTCGGCCAGGTCGGTCGCCATCATCGCGCTCGACACC
>CAZWVG010000248.1:0-8496 GCA_964637355.1 uncultured Gemmatimonadaceae bacterium | reverse complement strand
GGCGCCGACAGCGCGCGAGCGGGCCTACCTCGCCGCAGCGGAAGCGCTGTACGGTGCCGGCGGCAAGGCACAGCGCGATACGCTCTACGCCGATGCGATGTCGCGCCTGGCGCACGACTACCCCGACGACGACGAAGCACAGGTTCTCTACGCCACCGCCCTCTTCGGCCTCACGCAGGGCGTGCGCGACGTCCCCACCTACATGCGCGCCGGCGCGATCGCGCAGGCGGTCTTCCGACGCAACCCGCAACATCCGGGTGCGGCGCACATGATCATCCACGCCTTCGACGACCCGGTGCACGCACCGCTCGGGCTGTACGCCGCGCGCGCGTACTCGCAGATCGCGCCCGCGGCCGCGCACGCACAGCACATGACGACGCACATCTTCCTCGCGCTCGGGATGTGGCCCGATGTCGTCTCGCAGAACGTCATCGCCGCCGGCCCCGACACCGCGCGCTGGCAGGCCGGTCACTCCACACACTGGTTGCTGTACGCGTACCTGCAGCAGGGGCGTATCGCTGCGGCGCGCGCGCTGGTCGCCTCGCTCGCCGCGCACGCGGGGGATCGCGCCGACATGCGGGGCCCGTTAGGCAATTTTCGCGCACGCCTCGTGATCGACGGGGCGCAGTGGAATTCGCCCGAGGCTACGGCGCTCGCCGCGAGCGCCGGTGCCGCGGGAGAGGATGACTATGAGTACGCCACCTTCGCGGCCGGATACGCCGCGGCGCGACGCGGCGACGGCGCCGCCGCGCGGGAGTGGCTCGCCCGCCTTCAACGCGCGAACGGAACAGCGGTCGGTACCGTGCGCGCAGGCGCGCCGGGCGTCGCTTCGGTCCCGGTGATCCTCGAGCTGACGCTTCGCGCCGAGCTCCTGCGACAGGGCGGAAAGAGCGACTCGGCGATCGCGCTCCTCACGCACGCGACGGCGCTCGAGGAGGCGATGCCCGCCGAGTTCGGCCCGGTGGCCTCGCTCCTCCCCAGCCACGAGTCGTTGGGTGCGCTCTACGCCTCGCTCGGACGTGATGCCGACGCCGCGGCCGCCTACGCCCGGGCCTTGCAGCTGCAACCCGGGCGTTCGTCGGCGCTCCTCGGACTCGCCCGCGCCGAGGCCAAGCGGGGACGGGGCGAGGAAGCGCGTCGCGTGTGGTTGCAGCTGGCGGAAAACTGGCGCGACGCAGATGCCGACGTCCCCGCGCTCCCCGAGGTACGGGCCGCCGCGCGTGCGACCCCGACGACGCGATAGTCCACGGTGAAAGCCCGGCAATTGCTCGCGTGCGCCGCACTCGTTGCAGGTGCCCGCACCGCCACCGCGCAGCTCCCCGTGCGCGAGACGCTGACCGTGGTCGCTGGTGCGGCCGCGGGATTGGTCGTGCACGAGTCGGGACACGTGTTCGCCGGGTGGGCCTTCAACGCGCACCCCGGGGTCAAGCCGATTCACTACGCGGGCGTCCCGTTCTTTGCCGTCACGCATCACCACGTAGACCGCAGGACAGAGTTTGTCATCTCGTCTGCCGGGTTCTGGACACAGCACGCCGGTGCCGAGTGGATCCTGACGCGCCATCCCAACGTCCGACGCGACGGCCCCACCTTCGCGAAGGGGATGCTGCTCTTCGACATCGCCACGTCGCTCCTCTACACTGGGGGAGCGATGGCGCGAGTCGGCCCGCCCGAGGGAGATGCGCTGGGGATGACGAAGTCGCTGGGGGCGCACGGGTGGCCGGAGCCGGTGGTGGGCGCGTTCATTCTCGCTCCCGCCCTCTTCGACGGTGTGCGCTACTTCGCCCCCGGACATCGATGGGCAACCTGGGGGGCGCGCGGGTCGAAGGTCGCATTCATGGCGCTCACGCTCTTTGCCGGCTCGTCCCCATAGGAACGTCGCGCCTTGACCGTTCCGCTGAGGGCTCCTAAGCTCTGGAAGAAGATCGATCCACGTCACGCGACCGGTTTCGCAACCGCCGAGGTTCGCATGTACTCCCGACGCTTCGCCGCCTTCGCCGGAATTGCCGCCCTTGCGCTGGTCGGCTGCCAACGGCAGCCGCAGCAGTCCGCATCGCAATTTCCTGCGCCAACGCGCGGCGTGTTCGGGTCGGCGCCGGCGATGATGCCGAGGATGTCGTACAACCTCACGTCCGGGTTGATCTCGGTCGATTCGGGGGCGCCGGTCTACCTCACCGTGCTCGCGGTCGAGCCGCGAACCGGGGAGATGTCGGTGGTCTTCCCGCCACCGGGCATCGAGAGGCCGATCGCGACCGATCTGGCGATCAGCGTGGACCTGACCGACGAATATCCGGTTCCCGTGCACGGCGGGGGCTCGGATCTCGACAAGATCAATCGCGGACGCTGCGCGAATCCCAGTCGCGCCCCATCAGGCGGAATTCCGGATTGTGTCCCCGGCTACGCGCCCATGACGCGGCCAATGACCCCGATGCACTCCCTTCTCGCCCTGGCGACCAGCGAGCCCATCGTCATTGCGAACGACAGCACGGATCCCGGGAAGGGGCGCGGCATCCGTCGATTCCTTCCGGAGCAGTGGGCGGGCGAGTGGCTGATACAGGCGAACGCGTCGGTCGCCCGAAGCCGGCGCTAGCGATCCGGCACTAACTCTCCGGGGAAGAGCCGCGGCGCGTCGGGCGGCTTCAAGCCCAACGCGTCGGGCGACTTGAGCGTGTCGGCGGGAGCAGCCGACCTGAGCGTGTCGGCGGGAGCAGCCGACCTGAGCGTGTCGGCGGGAGCGGCGTCGCGCTCCTTCGCGAGCCGCTCGTTGTATCGCCGAGCGGCCTTCCCCGCATCGATGATGCTGAAGAGAAAGCCGCCCACAGCCAGCGTGCCGCCGATCTTTCCCACGGTGTCGGTTCGCCCGCTCATCGAAATGCCGGCGCCGACCGAGTAAAGCAGGATGATGAGCCAGCCGCGATTGAGATCCTCGGCGTACAGGTGCCCCACCCCGGGAACGAATCCGAGGAGCGTGGCGGTCGTCGGATCCTTCTCTTTCTTCGGGGCCGCAGCGCGGGCGCTGTCGAGCGGGGATTCGATCGCTCGCTGAGCGTCGGCGCGACTGATCGCCGCGCACATGCACGCTGCCAGCGCCGCTATCGCCAGGACTCGCCGCACGATGCTCCTCCATGTCGTCGAAGGGGGAGAAGCTGTCGAGCCCATCGCGCGGGGCGCAACCCGGTTCGTCCCTCGTGGCGAGCCGCTGGCGAAATCGTCTCTTCGTTGGAAATGCGACCTTTCCGGTCCACACAAGTAGCTTCATCGCGCCCATAGTGCTCCACGGACTCGCTTCGATTCCGCCAGAGACCTGATCGCTTTCGGATGGATATCACCCTCGCACTGACCCTCTGGCGGTGGAGCACCGCCGTACAGATCTCCTCGAGCCTGATGATCGCGCTCTTCTTCGTTGTGTTCGCGCGATCGTTGCGGACAGCGGAGACGATCGCCTGGCGCGACGCGTGGCTGTGGAATCTCGCCGCATTGACGACCACGGTTTTCTTCTGGCTCTTCACGCCATCGGGTCCAGTGGTGGACCTCCTGCGTGCCACCTATCTCGGGACGAAGGTCATGTTCGTCGTCGCGCTCCTGCGCGGCGCATGGATCGCAGCGCACCCCGGCTTCCCGTTCCCCGGTGGGCGCCGGTGGGAGTCGGCGGTGGCTGCCTACTCTCTCATCGGCGGCTGGCTACTGACGTCGGTCGCCCTCACCGGTATCGGTGGCAGCACGCCGATGACGCTCCTGCTGCTCACTGGCGGTGTCATCGCGCTTCGCACGAGCGTACCGGGCTTTCGCTGGTTGGCGCTCGGCCTGCTCGTACGTGGCGGGGTCGCCGGGATCGAAGGCATCGCGTACTTCCAGCAGTTTGGCGTCGCCGCGCTCAAGGGTGAATACCCGTCCTCGCTTGTCGGACAGTTCCTTTCCATCTCGTCGTCGTTCGATGGCGGCGCCGAATGGCTGCTGGCGCTCGGCTGCGTCCTGGTGAGCATGCACCGCACGCGGCTCGAGGTCGAATCGTCGAACCGCGACCTGTTGAACGCTCAGGCGACGCTGCGCGACCTCGCCGATCGCGATCCGCTCACCGGCCTCCTCAACCGACGGTCGATGCCGACGGTGCTGCGGCACGTACAGCCGCTCGGCGCGACGATCGTCTTCTTCGATCTCGACGACTTCAAGCTGATCAACGACGCATTCGGGCACGCGGTCGGCGACCAGGCACTCATGCGCTTCGCCGAGGCGTTACGTGAGTCGTTCCGTCCCGACGATTCTCTCGTGCGGTTCGCTGGTGACGAGTTCGTGCTCGTGGCACCGCGCCTCTCGCGCGATGCGGTCGTGCCACGCGTCGAGGCGATGCGCGCGCTCCTCGTAGGTGGCGGGGCTTCGCCCGACGTGCGCTTCTCGTACGGCATCGCGACGGTGGAGCCGGGAGGGAATCCCGAGGAGGCGCTGCGCGCCGCGGATCGTCGCATGTACGACGCGAAGTCGGGAGCCGCCGCGAAGGCAAGCTGAGACTGCGCCGTCATGGCGCGGCGCGCGCGCTGTCCTCGCGCGAGGAGCACGTGCCACGATGGGCGAGCCGCTCGAGGTCTCGCGCTGGCCCGCCCCCGTCCCGCCCGTAGTATTCCCTCCCGTCATCCGCATCGATTCACGCATACGCCGGCGCGACAGCTGCAATGCGGCGCGCGCCGGCCTGGAGACCGGGAGCACACATGCAGGCGAGACACCTGGCGGGCGCGCTGGCGCTCGTGGCGTTAGGCACCACCGCACCGATGGAGGCGCAGAGCTACCCGCGCGCCGAGCAGTTCCTCACCTGGAACGCGCTCCGCCTGATCTACCACGACCAGGTCGCGCCCACGTTCTATCGCGACAGTACGCGCTTCTGGTACCGGGTCTCGACGCGCGAGGGGTTCCAGTTCATGTCCGTGAACCCTGCCACCGGCGCGAAGGGATTGCTCTTCGACAACGCGCGCCTCGCCGCTGCGCTCTCCACCGCTGCCGACACGATCGTCGCACCAGGAAAGCTCCCGTTCCAGTCGTTCACCTTCGACAAGGATGGACGCGACGAGAGCGCGATCCGCGTGCGCATCGGGAAGCGCGGCTTCCGCTGCGAGCTCGCGTCGTATCGTTGCGCGAAGAGCGACACGCTCCCCGACCGGCAGCGCTATGTGCGATCGCCTGACGAGCAATGGGATGCCTTTACCGCTGGCGGCAACCTCTGGATTCGCCCGGTCGCCGGCGGCGACTCGATCGCGCTCACCACGGACGGCGTCGACGGCTACGCCTACGGCGAGGGAACCGTTCCTCCCACGCGCCAGCGCGCGAAGACACCGAACCGGCCCATCGTCGTCTGGTCCCCCGACTCCAAGCGACTCGCGGTGCAACGCATCGACGAGCGCGGCGTGGGACAGTTCCACGTCATCAGCATGACGTCGACCCGCCCGGTGGAGTACACGTGGCCGTATGCGCTCCCGGGGGACAGCATCGTCATCACGACCGAGTGGTACGTCGCCGATGTCGCGTCGCGGAAGGCGGTGCGCATGCAGGCGACGCCGCAGCCGCAGATGTCGATCTACTCGTTCGGCGGAAGCGGAACGGGAGAACTGCAATGGAGCGCGGCGAGCGACCGCGTCTTCTTCACGCACGTCACGCGCGGCCCCAAGGCGGTGCACCTGATGAGCGCCGACGCGACGACCGGACAGGCGCGCGCACTCCTCGGCGACAGCAGTGCGACGTACGTGATTGGTGGACTCAACCTCGGCGGCGCCTCGAGCGTGAACTGGCGGGTGCTGGCCAACGGCGAAGTCGTCTGGTTCTCCGAGCGCGACGGCTTCGGACACCTCTACCGATTCAATGCCGACGGCACGGTGCGCAACCAGGTGACGTCAGGGCCATGGACAGTGAGCCAGCTCCTTGGCGTCGATGAAAAGCTCGGGCGCATCTACTTCACCGCCAAGGGGCGCGAGAAGGGACGCCATCCGGACTACAACCACTTCTATTCAGTCGCCCTCGACGGTTCGGGCACGACGCTCCTCTCGCCCGAGGCGGCAGAACACGTTGTCACCGAGGTGCCGAGCGGGAAGTACTTCATCGATACGTATTCGACGGTGTCCACACCGCCGGTGACGGTGATCCGGAGTGCCGCGGGAGGAGCGCCGGTCGAGCTGGAGCGTGCCGACATCACCGACCTCCTGGCGACCGGGTGGCGCCCGGGTGAAGTCTTCATGGCCAAGGCGCGCGACGGCGTGACCGACGTGTGGGGGATCATGTGGAAGCCGAGCACCTTCGACTCCACGAAGACGTATCCGGTGATCGACCACATCTACCCGGGGCCGCTCATCACGCCGGCGATCAAGAGCTTCTTTCCCGATCGCGGACCGTTCAACTACCCGATGACGGGGCAGGTGCAGGCGATGGCGGAGCTGGGCTTCGTGGTGGTGTCGATCGACGCGTTAGGCAATACGGCGCGCGCCAAGGCGATCTACTCGTCGTGGTACGGCAACATGGGCGACAACGGCATCCCCGATCACGTGGCGGTGATCAAGCAACTCGGCGCCCGCATGCCGCAGCTCGACCTGGACCGCGTCGGGATCTACGGTCACTCCGGCGGTGGCTTCTCGTCGACCGATGCCCTCCTGCGCAACCCGGCGTTCTACAAGGTCGCAGTCTCCACGAGCGGCAACCACGACAACCGCACGTACTACCACGGGTGGGGAGAGCGCTTCCAGGGGCTTCTCGTGCGCGACACAGTGGCCAAGACCGACAACTACGCCGCTGCGGCCAACAAGACGTATGCGTCCCAGCTCGACGGAAAGCTCTTCCTGATTCACGGAGACCTCGACGACAACGTGCACCCCGCGCACACCATCGCGCTGGTCGATGCGCTCATCAAGGCGAACAAGAGCTTCGACCTCCTCATCGTCCCCGACGCGAACCACAACCTCACCGGCAATCCGTATGTGATCCGCCGGACGTGGGACTACTTCGTCTCCAACCTCCTCGGCGGGACGCCGCCGAAGAATTACCTGATCACACCGCCACCGGCGCCATGAACGACGCGCGCCGGGCGAGGAGCCCGGCGCGCCGTCAGCTGCACGACGACTTCGTCCCTCGGTCACCCCACGCGGAAGAGGTAGCTCATCTTCACGAAGAAGCCGTCGTGCTGCCGATCCATCTGGTTGAAGCGGAAGGCCCGATCCTCGGTCGACGTGTTGCCGTAGCCGAGGTACACGACCGTTCCCGGCGTCGGGAGGTAGGAGAAGAGCAGGTCGGTCTGGAACAGGTTCGCTGAACCGCCGAGCGCCCGGACGTATGTCCCCTGCGGTGTGCGGTACAGCAGCGGATCGTTGGTGCGACCGTCGTCGCGCAGGTCGTCCTGGAACGAGGCGGTGTACTGCCCCACTGCGCGCACGAAGATCGAACGGGAGACCTGGTACTCCACCTTCACGCGCGGGATCTTCCCGCTCCCGACCATCGAGCCGTCGGTGGCGCGCTTGTAGTACTGGTAGTTGTACGATCCGTCCACACGGAGCTGCCCCGTGGGGCGCCAGCTGACGGCATACGAGAGGAAGCCGACGTCGGCCGGCGCCCACTCGTAGAAGTTCTCGTCGCGCCCCCACAGGTAGAACAGGGAGAAGCCGACGTGCCGGAACTGCGGGCTGTCGATGCTCAGCTGGTAGTCGCGATTGGGAATGCGCGGGCGCCCGACGAAGTCGACGGTGTCGACCACGCTCCCCGCGTGCGTCTCGATCGCGTAGTTGCTGTACAGCCCCGGATCGAAGCCGAAGGTCTCGAAGAGTATCGACGCACCGACGTGCCAACCGCCGCGCAGCTGGTAGTTGGTGTTGAAGTGCATCTTCTTCTCGAGCGCGTCGCCGCCGTGGGTGAAGGCCTGGTAGCGCCACGTATCGTCGAGATTGATGTCACCCGAGACGCTCTGCACGAAGCTCCCCTGCGACCCGTAGTGCGTGAGGGAATGCTGCGCCGAGGCATGGGCAATCGCCCCACGGCTGATGAAGCCGCTCGACGCCCGAAAGTCGTCGTCGATACCCGAGAAGTTGTAGCGTGCGCCGAACGTGCGTCCGGAGCGCTGGATCGTCGTCGACCACATCGGCGCGACGAGCGCCTCGGTTCCCGGCGCCGCCGTCCGGCTCACCGCCCCTACCGCCGAAATGCTGTAGATCTTGTTGAAGACGAGGCGGAAGTCGCCGCCGCCGACGCGGTTGCTTCGCTCGCCATCCTCGCGATCGGTGAAGATGAGCCCCATCCGCGACGCCGCCCCCAGGTCGCGCTTGATGCGCAGGATGTTGAACAGGGGGTGATCCTGCCGGGTGGCCGAGGCGATGGTGTCGTCGACCGCGGTGAGGAAGGCAACGTTCGTCCCGGCGATCTTCCCGGTGAGCTTGGTCGCCACGACCGGGGCGAGGATGCGCCGGGTGTAGACGAGGTTCCCCGGCGTCTCGAACTGCTCGCTCCCCTCGAGGAAGAACGGGCGCTTCTCGGCGAAGT
>CAZWVG010000247.1:0-8685 GCA_964637355.1 uncultured Gemmatimonadaceae bacterium | reverse complement strand
TTGATGTTCGACTTGATCAGTGAGGCAAAGCGGTCAAAGATCCCCATGCTCAGGCGTCCTCGCGGAATGTCGCCAGCTCACGCATGTGCGTGGCGAGCGCCAAGGTCATGCTCTCGTAGCTGGCCTGAAACTCTTCGTAGTCGAGGTGCGAGAGCTCCAGCGCCTCGGTCAGGACGATTGCCCCGTCGCTGATGCCGTACGAACCGTGCACGAGGTCGCTCGCGTTGAGTTCGAGAAGGCGACGATTGAGGCGATTGTTGGCCGCATCGTCGCTCGGGACGTTCATCACCTTGAGGCGCATCAGGACGACGGGCGGGTTGTAGTGGACGACCACGTCGGCATCGAGCATCCCGCTGGGACGTACGCGCCAGAGCCCCGGCTCCACCTCTTCATACGTAGCACCTTCGGCCGACACGCGGTCGAGGAAGCTTTCGATATCTTCGCGACTGACCATGAGTACCCTTTGAGAAGGTCGTGACGAGGCGTACGAAACTGCAGAGGCTCGGGTTTCTCGCTGCGAGTTTTCAGAAGACGAGAAGACGAGAAGACGAGGGGCGCATGTCCAAACTATCGGTGAGGTGGAGGAGGGGTAAGCGGGCGCGCCGATGCGTCCTGCGCCCTTCTTCTCTCCCGCCGGTTGTTTGCTCCTCTCCTCCTCTGCTATCCGTCGCTTCTCTTGATCTGGACCAGGCGTTCGCGGGCGAGGCGACGGCCGGTTGGCGTGGCGGCGAGTCCGCCGCCGGCGGTTTCGCGGTAACGCACATCCATCGCCCGGCCGATCTCACCCATCGTGTCGATCACTTCGTCGGCGGGGATGGCGAAGGTGACGCCGGCCATCGCCATTTCCACCGCGGCGAGGGCGATGGCGGCACCCGTCGCGTTGCGGAAGACGCAGGGGAGTTCGACCAGACCGCCTAACGGGTCGCAGACGAGGCCCAGCGTTCCCTGCTGCGCGAGGGCGACGGCGTGGCCGACCTGCGAGGGAGATCCGCCGAGCATTTGGGTGGCGGCGCCGGCGGCCATGCCGGCAGCTGCACCCGTCTCGGCCTGGCATCCCCCTTCGGCACCGGAGAGCGAGGCACGCTCGGCGACCACTGCACCGATAAGTCCTGCGGTGGCGAGGGCGTCGACGAGCGATTCGTCGTCGATCCCCTTGGCGTCGGCCAGGCCGAGGAGGACGGCGGGGAGGACACCGGCGCCTCCGGCAGTCGGCGCAGCGACGATGACTCCCATCGCCGCATTCACCTCCTGCACGGCGAGGGCGCGCGCGAGGACGTCACGGAAGAGCGTATCGGCCAGCGGGCCGGCGGGACCGGTGCGGAGCTTGGCGGCGTCGCCGCCAACCAGCCCCGAGGCGGATCGCAGGTCGCCCGTGAGCCCCTGTCGGACGGCTCCGCGCATGACCTCGAGGGCGCGCGCGAGCGCGGCGCGAATCTCGGCGACCGATCGCCCCTGGTCGCGCGCCTCCAGCGCGAGCGCGACGTGGGAGAGCGTCGTGGCGCCGGCCTCGGCGTCGCGGATGGCGTCGGCTAGTGCGCGATACATGCGGCGCGAGGAACGGTGGTACGGATCGCGAGGGTGCGAGCGATGCAGGGTGCCGTTAGTCTCATCCGCCCACCTTCTCGAGGCGATAGGCCCACTTGACCCACGGCAGGGCGCGAATGTCGTCGCGCACTTTCTCGTTGGGCATCTCGTCGACCTCGATGACCATGAACGCGTCGCCGCCGCGTTCCTTCCTCGTCAGGCGCAAGGTGGCGATGTTGACCTCGTCGTCGGCGAGGAGTCGGGTGATTCGGGCGATCGACCCCTTCACGTCTTCGGCGACCAGGACGATCGTGTAGTACGTGCCGTGGACCTCGACCGGGAAGCCGTCGATCCGGGTCACGAGGATGCGCCCGGCACCTAACGACGAGCCAACCATGCTGCAGCGCCGCTCGCCACGCTCGAGCGAGATGCGCACCGTGTTGGGATGCGTCTCCCCTTCCTCGCCGAGCTTGGTCTTCTCGAAGGTGTAGTCGAGCTCCTCGCGCTCCATGATGTCGAGCGCGTCGCGGAGGCGCTCGTCGTCGGGACGGAAGCCCATGAGTCCCCCGACGATCGCCTTGTCGGTCCCATGCCCCTCGCCGGTGCGGGCAAACGAGCCGTGCAGCTCGATGAGTGCCTTTTCGGGCGTCCCGCCGACGAGGCCGCGCGCGATGAGGCCAAGCCGGCAGGCGCCGGCGGTGTGACTGGAGCTCGGACCGACCATGACCGGACCGATGATGTCGAGCAGAGAGACCATGAACGGCACTGTTCGGAGAAAGGGCGACGACCGGCGCGTCGCGGTGGCGCGCCCGGAATCTCCGCAGGGGGGCAGCGCGGCGCCAGCGCCCGACTGCCAACTCGCAGCGCCCGTGTTCGACGTCGCGGCGGGCGAACGACTCGCGCGGGCTTTGCCTTCTAGCAACGCGCGCGTTTCTTCCGTCAGGTTGGTCTGCGCCTCGCACCCCGTACATATGCTCGTGCCGTGCGACAGGCGCTCGCGCGCACAGCCGACGGATTCGTTACCGCTCCTGACCTCACATCAAGGCAACACCCCTGATGACTGAACCGCTCCCTCTCGCTTCCGTGCGCGTCGTTTCGATTGCCACCAACGTCCCGGGACCGATCGCGGCGGCGCGGCTGCGAGCGCTTGGAGCTTCCGTGGTGAAGGTCGAGCCGCCGTCGGGGGACTATCTCGCGAGCGCGGCGCCGACCTGGTACGACGAGCTGCGCGCTGGACAGCGCGTCGTTACCATCGACCTCAAGTCGATCACGGGGCGCGCCGAATTCGACACGCTCCTCGAGACTGCCGATGTACTGATCGTCTCCTCTCGCCCGTCGGCGCTCGCGCGCCTCGGACTCACCGAGGAGCGGCTGGCCGATTCGCATCCTCGTCTCTGCACCGTTTCAATCGTGGGGCACGCGTCGCCGCACGGCGACCAGCCGGGACACGACCTCACGTACCAGGCGGAGGCCGGCCTGCTGACGGACGCCCTTCCCCGCTCACTCTTTTCCGACCTGGCGGCCGGGAGCGAGGCGGTGTCGGCGGTGCTGACGATGCTCCTCGCGCGATCGCAGAGCGGACGCGGAGGGTGGCGCGAGGTCGCCCTGTCATCGTGCGCACACACGCTCGCCGCCCCGGTGCGCCATGGGCTGACCGCTCCCGGAGGTCCGCTCGGCGGCGGAAATCCCGCGTACGGCGTCTACCGTTCGAGCGACGGATTGATCGCGGTGGGTGCGCTCGAACCGCACTTCCTGCAACGCCTGCTTGGACTCTTGCAGCTGGAGCGCGCGGAGGGCGCGCCGATCGGGCGCGCGCTCGCGGCACGCCCCACGCGCGACTGGGTCTCGGCCGGACGCGAGCTCGACATCCCCCTCGTCGCGATCATCGGCGCTTGAGGAGCTTCCTGAGGAACTGCCCGGTGTAGCTCTCCTTCACCTTCGTCACCTGCTCGGGCGTTCCGGCGGCGACGATCTGCCCTCCCTTGGTCCCACCCTCGGGGCCGAGGTCGACGATCCAGTCGGCGGTCTTGATGACGTCGAGGTTGTGCTCGATGACGAGGACCGTATTGCCGCGATCGACGAGACGGTGCAGGACGTCGAGGAGGAGTCGCACATCTTCGAAGTGCAGTCCCGTGGTGGGTTCGTCGAGGATGTAGAGGGTGCGCCCGGTGTCGCGCTTGGAGAGTTCGGTGGCGAGCTTGACGCGCTGGGCCTCGCCGCCGCTCAGCGTCGTCGCGCTCTGCCCTAAATGAATGTAGCCTAGCCCGACGTCGTTGAGCGTGGCGAGCTTCTGGGCGATGCGCGGCTGGTTCTCGAAGAAGGCGAGCGAGTCCTCGACGGTGAGTTCGAGGACGTCAGCGATGTTGAGGCCGCGGAAGCGCACCTCGAGCGTCTCGCGATTGTAGCGCCGCCCCTTGCACACGTCGCAGGGGACGTAGACGTCGGGGAGGAAGTGCATCTCGATCTTCACCAGACCGTCGCCCTGGCACGATTCGCAGCGCCCCCCTTTCACGTTGAAGGAGAAGCGCCCGGGCCCGTAGCCGCGGATCTTCGCCTCGGGCATTTCGGCGAAGAGGTCGCGGACGTGGGTGAAGATTCCGGTATACGTCGCCGGGTTGGAGCGCGGAGTGCGCCCGATCGGCGACTGGTCGATGTCGATGACCTTGTCGATGTGGTCGAGCCCCGTGATGCGGGTGTGCTCGCCGGGGATGACGCGGGTGCGGTAGAAGTGTCGCGCCAGCGACCGGTGCAGGATGTCTTCCACCAGCGTGGACTTTCCGGACCCCGAGACGCCAGTCACCACGGTGAAGGTGCCTAACGGGAAGTCGACGGTGAGGTCGCGCAGGTTGTGCGCGCGGGCGCCGCTCACGCGGATCACCCGTTCCGAATCGACGGGACGGCGCTTCGCCGGCACCTCGATGCGCATCTCGTCGTTGAGGTATCGCCCGGTCATCGAGCCGGGGACCTTCATGATGTCGGTAACGGTTCCCTCGGCGACGACGATCCCGCCGTGCTTCCCCGCGCCGGGGCCGAGGTCGATGACGTGATCGGCTTCGCGGATCGTGTCCTCGTCGTGCTCGACGACGATCACCGTGTTGCCGAGGTCGCGGAGCTGCTTGAGCGTGGCGAGGAGACGGTTGTTGTCGCGCTGGTGGAGGCCGATCGACGGCTCGTCGAGGATGTAGAGCACGCCCACGAGGCGCGAGCCGATCTGCGTGGCCAGGCGAATGCGCTGAGCCTCGCCGCCGGACAGCGACTCGGCAGAGCGACCAAGCGTGAGGTAATCGAGCCCCACATCGTCGAGGAAGCGGAGGCGTTCGCGCACCTCCTTGAGGATGGGGGTGGCGATCTCGGGATCGAGTCCGGGCGTCCCGTTGCTTCTGACGGGGACATCGTCGAAGAAGCGCCGCCCCTCGCCGATCGACATCTCCACGATCTGCCCGAGATTGCGCTCGTGTACGGTGACGGCGAGCGACTCCGGCTTGAGGCGGCTCCCGCCGCACGCCGCGCACGGACGCACGACCATGAACCCCTCGAGCTCCTGCCGGATCGAGTCGGCATCGGTCTCGGAATAGCGGCGCGAGATGTTGGAGAGGATCCCTTCCCAGCTCACCGTGGCCGCCGACTTCGCGGCCGTCTTCTTCGCCGCGGACTTCGCGGCCCTCTTGCGCTTCTTGCCGTTAGTGTCCCCGTCGGACGGCGCGTCGCCGCTCCCGTGCAGGAGGGCGCGCTTCACGCGCTCGGGGAGCTTGCTCCATGGCGTGTCGAGGTCGAAGCCGAGCTGCTTGGCGAGCCCGGGAAGGATCACTCGGCGCAGGTAGCCATCGGGCTCGCCCCAGGGGAGCACGACCCCTTCGAGGAGCGAAAGGGACGGATCACCGAGGATGAGCTCCTCGCTCACCTCGCGCCGCGTCCCGAGTCCGCCGCATGACGGGCAGGCACCAAACGGGGAGTTGAACGAGAAATGGCGCGGCTCGAGTTCGGGCATCGAGATGCCGCAGATCGCGCAGCCGTAGCGCTCGGAGAAGAGGTGGGTCTCCTTGTCGCCGCCGTGGGTCACGACTTCGACGAGACCGTCGGCGAGCTTGAGTGCGGTCTCGACGGAGTCGTTCAGGCGCCCGCGATCGTCGGCGCGTACGACCAAACGATCGACAACGATCGAGACGTCGTGGTTGGCCCGGCGATTGAGCTTGGGGGGATTGGCAAGCTCGATGACCTCGCCGTCGACCAGGGCGCGAACAAACCCCTGCTTGCGGGAGGCTTCGAAGAGCTCGCGGAACTCTCCCTTTCGCCCTCGGACGAGCGGCGCGAGGATCTCGATGCGCGTCCCCTCGGGCCAGTCGAGGATCATCTCGGTGATCTGGCCGGCGCTCTGCCGCTGGACCGCACGCCCGCAGTTGGGGCAGTGTGGCGTCCCGGCGCGGGCGAAGAGGAGGCGCAGGTAGTCGTAGATCTCGGTAACGGTGCCGACGGTCGAGCGCGGGTTGTGTCCGGCCGTCTTCTGCTCGATCGAGATCGCCGGCGAAAGCCCCTCGATCGTATCGACGTCGGGCTTCTCCATGAGCCCGAGAAACTGGCGGGCGTACGCCGAGAGCGACTCGACGTAGCGGCGCTGCCCTTCGGCGTAGATGGTGTCGAAGGCCAAGGACGACTTGCCGGATCCCGACAGCCCGGTGATGACCGTGAGCTTGTTGCGGGGAATGGCGACGTCGACGTTCTGGAGATTGTGCTCGCGGGCACCGCGGACGATCAGGGCGTCGTGGGACATGCGACCGAAAATAGCCCGAAAGAGCGGTGGTCATCAAGACGGCCAGATGGGGGAGTCGTCGTCGTGACATGATCGACTGGCGGAGTCGTCGTGACCTCGACTAGCTCTCCGCTGTCCCTGCTGCGGGGTGCGCATCCCACGGGAACGCGCTCCTTGGCCCATCTGTCCCGGACCAGTCGCCCTTCATGCCCCACACCGATGCCGTCGTCGTCCTGACGACCGTGGCCACCGCCGACGAGGGGGCCGCGCTCGTGCGCGCCCTGCTCGACCGACGCCTCATCGCCTGCGGCTCGCTCCTCCCCGGTTCGCGATCGCTCTATCGCTGGGAAGGGAAGATTGCCGACGAACAGGAAACGGTCGTCCTCATGAAGACGCGCTCGGCGGTCCTGCACGCGATAGAGAAGGCCTTCGCCGAGCTGCACCCGTACAAGGTCCCGGAGCTTCTCGCGCTCGAGGTGCGCTGGGGGCTCGAACGTTACGTGAACTGGATCAACGACGAGACGTCGATGGCGCTCCTCCCGTAGGGGCGCCGCTGTCACTCGCCAATCGTCGCCTTCCGCACTCCTCCTGCATGCAGATCGAGGTTCTCATCGATGACCTGGCCTTCGTGACTGCCGACGCGATCGCGCGACCGGTCAACGCCGAGTTGCGGGCGATCACGCCGGTGATGCGCCGCCTCGAGGTGTCGGGAGGTGAGGCGCTGGAGCGTGCGCTTCGGGTGCAGGAGCCACTCGAGGTGGGAGCCGCCGTCGTCACCGGCGGGGGGAAGCTCCCGGCGGAGTTGCTGATCCACGGCGTCGTGGCGTCGGACACGGAGCCCGTCACACGCGACGGCGTTAGGCGTGCGACCGAGAGCGCGATGCAGCGGGCGCACGACTTCGGGGTGGAAACGCTCGCCGTTGCGCCGTTCGGACTTGGCGCGGGGAACCTCGAGGTGGAAGACGCGGCGCGAGAGATGCTCCGGGCGATGCGCAGCCATGCGAAGCGCGCGCCACGCCCGGTGCGCGCGGTGATCGTGGTCGAGAACGAGTGGGAAGCCGACGCTTTCAACACGGCACTCGCCTACACCCTGCGCGACGCATGACCGGTCGCGGATTGCTGGCGGCGGGGATCCTCGCCGCGTGGGGCGTGGGGATTGCCGTCTATGCGCAGCGCGAACTCACGCGGTCGCCTCGTGCGAAGATGGCCGAGGTTGCGGCGCGGGTAGGACCCGGTGCGACGTACTTCGCGGTGGAGTCGGACGGGCGGCACGTTGGCTTCGCGTCGAACACGATCGACACCATTCCCGGCGCGTTGCAGGTGACGGACTACCTGGTCGCCGACCTCTCGGTGCACGGTGTCGAGCAGCGGACGACGGCGCAGTCGGTCGTGCAGCTCTCGCGGGCGCTCGCCCTGCGCGAATTCACGATCTCGCTTTCCAGCGACTCGCTCTCCACGCGCACGGCGGGGCGCATGCTCGGCGATTCGCTCCTCGAGATGGTCGTGCAGCTCGCCGACCGCGCGGCCGACACGTCGCGCGTGCGCGTTGCCGGTCCCCTCCTCCTTCCCACGCTCGTGCCGCTGGTCGTGGCGCTCGGCGATCCGCCAGAGGTGGGGAAGCGAACGCACGTCAACACGTACGACCCGGCGTCCCGGCAGCTGCAAAGCCTTTCCCTTCGCGTGACCGGCGAATCGCTGTTCGTCGTGGTCGACAGCGCAGCGTTCAATGCATCGGCGAAGCGATGGGTGGGGGCGCATGCCGACTCCGTTCGAGGATTTCACGTCGTCGCCGATTCGGGGGGACACTTCGACAGCTGGATCGACGAACAGGGGCGGCTGATCGCCGTGCGCGCGACGCCCGCGTTGACGATGCAGCGCACGGCGTACGAGGTCGCGTTCGAGAATTGGCGCACGCAGAGTACGCATCGCTCCGCGTCCGTCGCGTCGATGGAAGAGCTCTCCGACGCATCGCGCACTCGTTCGCGTCCGTTCGGGCCGGCAATGCCTGGTTGGGAGCCGCTCGACGCGCTGCAGCTCCGGATTCGCGGCGTCGATCTCGCGCGCTTCACGGCAAATGGCGGGAATCAGCGCGTCTCGGGCGACACGATCGCGGTCCGGAGCGATGGGCCGGAGGCGCTGCGTCCCGCATTCCCGCTCCCTCCCGGGACTGCAGAGCGCGCGCGCTTCGGGCGTGAGCTGCGCGCCGAGCCGCTGCTGGAGGTGGACCGCGCCGAACTGATCGCGCAGGCGCGGAGGCTCCGAGGGCGCGACTCGATGGCCGACGTGGTCGCACGCCGCATCGCGACGTGGGTACACGACTCGATCGCCGATGGCGATGCCGGGGTGGTGGCAAGCGCTTTCTCCACGCTGCGCGACCGTCGAGGCGACGCGCGAGCGCGCGCGCTGCTGTTCGT
>CAZWVG010000246.1:0-8706 GCA_964637355.1 uncultured Gemmatimonadaceae bacterium | reverse complement strand
GGGCGTCGAGGACAACGACCTCACCGTGCCGGCGCGACCGGCCAACGCGGGAAAGGACGCGACGACGGTCACCGACGAATTCCTGCGCTGGCGTGCGCGGTCGCCGAAGCGCCCCTTCTTCGCCTTCCTCAACTACTACGACGCGCACCGCCCGTATGCGCCGCCGCCGCCCTACGACCGGATGTTTTCGGGCGGCGAGGAGGAGCGCGACAAGTACGATGGTGCGATGGCCTACATCGACGCAGAGATCGGGCGGCTGACCGACACGCTTCGCGCGCGAGGCGAGCTCGATCGCACGCTGGTGGTGATCACGTCCGATCATGGAGAGCTGTTCGGCGAGCACGGACTCTGGGAGCACACCTCGAACCTCTACTACAAGCTCCTGCACGTTCCGCTCATCGTGCGCTGGCCCGGTCACGTTCCCGCCGGTCAAGAGGTGGGCACCGAGGTCTCGTTGCGCGATCTCGCGGCCACCGTAAGCACGCTCGCCGTACCTAACGAGTCGCCGCCGTTTGCCGGCACCTCCCTCGCTGCGCTCTGGTCGGGCGATTCGGCGCGCGTCGCAACCGCTCGTCCGAGCGCAGCGCTCGCGCTGGTGGAGCAGGGCGTCCGGCGCGATTCGACCCTCCCGTTCGCCCGCGGCGACATGGTCTCCCTGGCCGACAGCGTCTGGCACTTCGTGCGCAACAACGGCACGGGGGAGGAGGAACTCTTTCGGTATCGCGACGATCCGGCGGAGACCGACGACCTGTCCGACGACCCGAGCGCGGCTCCGGTGATCGCCGAGATGCGCGCGCGCATCGACGCGATGATCGCGGCATCGCTCCCAACCTCGCGGACGGCGGAGACGGACACCGTGCCCGCCCGGGTTGCAGGCGACGACTCACCCCCGGCACGAACACCCTAGCACCGAAGTTGCACGCCCGGCCCCCACGCCGGTCGGCGTGCGCGGACGCGTCACCTGGGGCGCGGGGCGCCCGTGCGAGGGCGAAATCGGGGGGGAGCCGACGCGATGACCACACGTTCGCTGCGGGCACGAGACACGATCTGGCTGGCCGTCACGGGCGCACTTGCCGCGGGCGCGGTGCATGTCGCCTTCGTGATGATTCGCTTCAGGGTGTTGGGGCGATTCACCAACTCGGCGCGCGAACTCCCGTGGCTCTCACCGGCCATCTATCTCTGCTGCTTCCTTTTGGTCGCCGCGGCACTGCTGGTCGTCGCACGAGTCTGGCGCATCGCGGCATCGCCGATGGTGCAGGGGAGCGTCGTCGCGTCGCTGGTCGCCCTCTCCGCACTGCTCAACGCGACCTCGTTGCACCCGGCGGCGCAGCTCTTCCTGGCGGTCGGCGTCGGCTCGCTCGTGGGGCGCTGGCTTGCCGCCGACGTCGACCCGCGCCTGCGCATCGTCCGTCGCGTCGCCGCCGTTCTCGCCGCCCTCATCTTCGCGAGCGGGATTCCCGATATCGTCGTGTACCGCCTGCGACAGCCGTTGCGGCTGGCGGCATTGGGCGACGCGCCTGCCGGAGCGCCGAACGTCATCCTCCTCATCCTCGACACCGTGCGTTCGGCGAACCTGAGCGTCTACGGCTACGAGCGCCCCACGACGCCCAACCTCGAGGCCCTCGCCAGGGAGGGGACGGTGTTCGACGCGGCGATCTCCACCGCGCCGTGGACCGCGCCGAGTCATTCGTCGATGCTCACCGGGCGCTACCCCATGCAAAACGGCAACACCTATCTCTCGCCGATGGCCGATTCGATGCCCACCGTCACGGAGATCTTCCGTGACCATGGATACGCGACCGGGGCGTTCATGGGGAACGCTGGCTACGCCGGGCGCGAGATGGGATTCGACAAGGCGTTCATTCGCTACGACGACTACCCCGCGTCGCTGGCGCAGGCGATGTGGAGCGCGACCTTCACGCAGCTCGACGTGTCGCAGGGACTCATCGACGCCGTGCGCACCCGCAAGCTCTGGCGCGTGCGCCGCGCGCTCACGCGATCCTCGTTCCGCATCGTCGGGTTGCGACGCGGTGACAAGAATCCCGCCAACACGATCGTCGACAACTTCCTGGAGTGGCGCGAGAAGATCGGCGCGCGCCCCTACTTCGCGATGCTCAACTTCATCGACGCGCACGATCCATACGACACCCCTAACGAGAGTCGCTTCAATCACGGCCGCCGCGACATCGACAAGTACGATGGCGCCATCGCCTTCGAGGATTCGATCATCGGCAGTCTCGTCGATCGCCTGCGCGCGCGCGGCGAACTCGATCGCACCATCTTCCTCGTGACAGCGGACCACGGCGAGCACCTGGGAGAGCACGGACTCGAGCGCCATGGCAACTCCCTCTATCTGGAACTCCTCCACGTCCCGCTCCTCGTGCGCGCACCCGGGCGGGTCCCAGCCAACCAGCGCGTGCAGGATGTCGTCTCGCTACGCGACATCCCCCGCACCCTGCTCGACCTCGCCGGTCTCCCCGCGGGTAACATCACCGGCGCGTCGCTGGCCTCCACCTGGGTCGCCGCCGACTCGTCATCCGTGAGTCCGGCCGTCGCCGAAACGGAGCGCCCGATCAACATGACCAACGACTGGCCCACCTCGTACGGCCCGATGAAGTCGCTGGTGCGCGACAACTTTCACTACATCCATCGCGGCGACGGTGCGGAGCATGTGTACGCCTGGCACGGCGACACCTCAGGACGCGGCGACCTCACGACGACGGAAGCCGGCGCCGCCGCGAGGGAGGAGAGCCGCAGCGTCCTCGCCACGCTGTTCGGCAACGACTGGCGCGAGAAGGCGACGAGAAGAACACGGCGTTAGGCAACGAGCGTGAAGCTTCCCTCGCGCCCCCACCTCTCGTCTTCTCGTCTTCTCGTCTTCTGAGATCTACCGTGACCGCTTGATCGACTCGACGCGCGCTCGCAGCATCGCCGCGTGCGCCGAGCGAGCGGAGTCAGAGAGAAGATCTGTCCTTTCCCACGGATCCCGCTGCACGTCGAACATCTCCCCGTGCCCGTCGCCGCGGAGGATGTAGCGGAGCCCGTCGACGATCTCGGACTTCATGTCCCCCTTCGAGATCGCGAACGACTGCGGCAGGTTCTTCGCGAAATCCACCTCGGCGATCAGGCGGGAGGCGCTGTCGGCGGCCGCAGCCGTCGTTGCACCTGCCGGCGCCCACCAGCGCGCCAGCGAATGCCCGGGGAGTTGCGCCGCCGATGGGACGCGCGCCGCATCGAGCACGGTCGCCGCGAGATCGCGGAGCGTGACCGCGCTGTCGATCACCGTACCGGCCGCGATCGTTCCCGGACGCACCACAAGGAGCGGGACGTGGACCGACGGGAAGTAGAGCGACGAGCCGTGGTTCATCTGTCCGTGCTCGTTGAACTCCTCGCCATGATCGGCGGTGACGATCACCATCGTGTTGCGCAGGAGGTCGCGGCGTTGCAGCTCGCGGAAGAGATCGCGCAGCTGGCTGTCGAGTGCCGCGATCCCGCCGTCGTATGCCGCCTGCAGGTCGTGCACGTCCTCGGGGGTGAAATGCTCGCCGCCGGAGTCGCGCGTGCGCGGCTGGCGCCCGAGGAAGAGCGTGTCGAACGGCGCCGCTGGGTTGTACGGGCCGTGCGCGTCGTAGTAGTTCGCGAAGGCGAAGAAGGGCCCGGCGCCGCGATGGTCGATGAGGTCGAGCAGGCGCGCGTTGATCCGGGTGGCCGACTGACGCCCCGGGCTGATCTCGCGGAAGCCGAGCTTGTTGAACAGCTGCACCGACGTGAGCGTGAGCTTCGACGTGCGCAGCATCTCGCTCAGCGAGACGTCGTAGTCGCGATACATCGCAAAGCCGCGGCTCAGCCCAAACTCGTACGAGCAGTAGCGGAGATTCGCCGCCACGCCGAACGTGCGATATCCGTGCTCCCCGAGACGCTCGGCCAGCGTCGGCGCGGCGCCATCGAGCGGCGTGCTCCACCCCGACGACAGCTCGTGCGGATAGCGCCCCGTGAACATCGTCGCGTGCGACGGGAGCGTCCACGGTGCGGTGGAGACGGCACGATCGAAGCGCGCCCCCTGCGCCGCAAGCTCGGCGAGGAACGGCGAGGTGTCGCGCTCGTACCCGTACGCGCTCAGCGAAAGCGCGCGCACCGTATCGAGGACTAGGAGGATCACGTTCGGGGCGCCGTCTGCTCCGCTGCCGACGGCTGCAAGGGCGCGTCGCTCCTGCCACGCGCGCGCGCCGTTGTAGGCCGCGGCACCGAGCAGCGAGACCGCGAGCATAACCGCGGTGAGCGCGCGCGTCAGGCGCGCGAAGATCGCCGGGCGCGCCTTGGCCAGTCGCGCCACTTGTGAGGCGACACCGATGGCGAGGAGGAGCAACGCCAGCGGGTGAATGCGGTCCGCGACCACGAGGAGGGGCTCGTAGGCGGCAGCGAGCGACGCCGCAAAGGCTGTCGCGACGATTGCGGCGCCGGCGCTGCGGCGACGCGCCAGGAACCACACCAGGGCCAGCGGGAGGATGAGGAGGAGCGCGTTGGCCAGCGGCGCCATCCAGATCCCCTGCGGATTGTAAAGCGTGAATCGATGCAGGGCGTAGCGCGCTCCCAGGATGAGCGACGCCTCACCGAGCGAGCCTGCCAGCGCGCCGGCTGCGAGAATCCACCAGAAGGCACGCGTCGCGGACCAAGGCACATCGCCAGCGGAGCGTTCGGCGGTTGATGTCTGCATCAGCGATTTCGTTCGGCGGGTTGTGCGCAGCCGCGGGGTACGGGCGTGTGATTCTGACGTGGTGCGCGGGCGTTGCGCGCGATCCGGGCAAGCAAGGATTGGACCGCAGGCGGGCGCATAAGCAGTTGCCCCGGGCTCCTTTGCAGCGTCGTAGCTCGCGAAGACGCATGGCATGGCTCGTGCGCAGAGTGTGCGCGCTGCATCCCTCGTTTCATTCTTCGTTCTCCTGCATGTCGCAACCGGCAATCGATTCTCGTACCACCGAACGCGGACGGGTAGCGCTCGTGCTCGAGCAGCTCCTGCTCTGGATCGCGGCCGCGGTGACAGCGGGTTTTCTTCAGCTCACGATAGCGCGCGCGCTGAATCTCGGCTTCAGCATCTTCCGGTGGGGATGGGAGTCGCGTGACCTCGCCTGGCGCGTCCCGCTCGGCTATGTGATCGTCTTCGCGCCGGTCGCCGCCGCGCTCGTCGCGCTCACGCTCCTCATGGGAAGCCGCTGGCCGCGTCGCGTCTCGATCTGGACGTGGTGCACGCTCATCCTCTTCGCGATCCTCCTCCTCTTTCCGCAGATTCACGGGTACGCGTCGCTCGTTCTTGCCTGCGGCGCGGCGCTCCCGCTCTCGCGAACGTTGATGGAGCGCGATCGTGCCGTCCGCGCCACGAGCGCCGTGCTGGCGATCGGCGGCGGTGCCATCGTGGTGGCGCTCGCGTTCTGGCTCCCGCGCCATCGCGCGGAACAGGAGCGTTCGGCAATCGCTGCGCTCCCGGCAGCGCCCGACGGTGCGCCTAACGTCTTGCTGATCATTCTCGACACCGTGCGCGCCGACTATCTGTCGCTGTATGGCGCGACCGAGGAAACGACGCCTAACCTGTTACGCTGGTCGCAGCGCGCGACGGTCTTCGATCAGGCCTACTCCACCGCACCGTGGACCACGCCGTCGCACGCGTCGCTCTTCACGGGGCAGTACCCCAGCATTCACGGGGCGTCGTTCACCACCGCCCTTGCGCCCACGCACAAGACGCTCGCCGATGTGCTGCAGGCACACGGCTGGGCGACCGGGGGCTTCACGGCGAACTATGTCGCGACGCGCTACGAGAGCGGGCTGTCGCAGGGTTTCCTGCGTTACGTCGACCTGATGAACTCCTTCGAGGAGATCGCCAAGTCGACGAGCATCACACAGTCCGACAACATCCTCCTCTTCTGGAGTTCGATGGAAGTCGGGCGCGGGGGGCGCATCTCGCTCAAGCGCTTCTTCAGCTCCGACTTCACGCCGCACTTCACCGAGCAGGCGCACGACGAGAAGAGTGCGGCGCAGGTGCGCGGCGAATTTACCGAGTGGATGGACCAGCTCCCCGCGGGGCGCCCGTTCTTCGCGTTCCTGAACATGTTCGACGCGCACTCGCCGTATCGCCCCCCCGAGCCGTACTTCTCGATGTTCAAGAATCCGCCGCTGTCGATTGATCGATATCGCGGTGGCATTCGATACATGGACGATCAGCTCGACTCGCTCTTTCGCGGCTTGGAGCAGCGCGGCAAGCTGGAGAACACGATCGTCATCGTCACCGCCGACCATGGCGAGCAGTTCGGGGAGCACAAACAGTTGGCACATGGCAACAGCCTGTATCGGCAGCTCCTGCACGTCCCGCTGTTCGTGATGTATCCCAAGTCGGTCCCGCAGGGGGCGCGCGTCCAAACGCAGGTGTCGGGCGTCGATGTCCCCGCCACCGTGCTCGACCTCGCGGGTGTTCCGCGCGATTCGGCGATCGGGGGACGCTCGCTCGCGCCGCTCTGGAGCGACTCCACCGCGCGCGGGAGCGAAGTGATCTCCGAGGTGGATCAGAATCGTCGCCCGCAGCTGCAGTTCAAGAATGCGATGGGCCCCATGAAGGCCTATGTCGATGATTCGCTGCACGTGATCCGCGACGGCGCAGGAATGTTCGAGGCATATCAGTATCGTTCGGATCCGCAGGAGAAGAGCGACCTCGTCGCGGCGCGCGGCGACTCCGTCCCGTTCGCCAGCGCGTTGGCGCAGCGGGTCCAGCGACACGCACTCGTGTGGCCTCGCGCACTCCCGCGCGGAAAACCGACTGCCGCAGACTCCGTTCGTGACCCCTGATACCGATTCCCGTTCGAATGCGCAGTGGCAGCCGGCGACGGACGTCCTGCGCGCCGCGCTCGCCTCTGCGATGGTCGTCGGGTTGCTGCATGCGGCCGTGTCGTGGATGCGTCGCGACGTGCTGCGCGACCTGCTCCGCACCTGGATGTCGCCCGACACCGCGTGGATGGCGCCGCTTGGCTACGCGATTCTCTTCCTCGCGCTCGCCGTGCCGCTCGCCGCGCTCTGCACGGCGTGGCGCCGACTCCCCGCGCTGCGCCTGTCGATGCTCCTCTTCGGCACGCTCGCGGCGTTCTCGTTCGTCCTGCTCTTCCCGCGCCTGCACCAGTACGCCGCCCTCGCGTTAGGCGTGGGGATCGGCGTGCGACTCTCGACGATGGCGGCGGCGCGTGCCGCTGCGTGGCGCCGAGGGCTCGCCCGCACGGCGCTCGCTGGCGCCGCACTCACCGTCCTCCTCTTCTGCTATCAGACGGGGAAGAACATCGTGCACGAGCGCCGCGCCCTCGCCGCGCTCCCTGCGGCACCGGCCAACGCGCCTAACGTCATCCTCCTCATCCTCGACACGGTGCGGGCGAGCGAGCTCTCGCTCTACGGCGCCGAGCGCGCCACGACGCCGAAGCTGCAGGAATTCGCCGCCTCGGGGACGACGTTCGACTGGGCCTTCTCGACCGCCCCGTGGACGCTCCCGTCGCACGCCTCGATGTTCACGGGGCGCTATTCGAGCCAGCAGACCGGCAACTGGACCACTCCGCTCGACGGCGCGCACGCCACGCTCGCCGGCGTCCTCGCGTCCTACGGCTACGCCACCGGCGGCTTCACCGCCAATCTCGTCGCGACGCCGCGCGGATTCGGCCTCGATCGCGGCTTCTCGCGCTACGAGGATCACCGCCGCTCGCTCACGCAGATGGTCTTCACGACGTCGCTCGGGCAGGCGAACTCGATCCGCAACACCTGGCACGCGCTCGTCACGCAGCACTGGATCGGGCGCGCGCTCCGCGAGGTCGCCAAGTTCGACTTCGAGCCGCGCTACTCGTACCCGGACAACGATCCGAAGCCGGCCGACCTGGTGAACGCCTCGTTCTTCAGGTGGAGCGCCGGGGTGCAGGGGCGTCCGTACTTCGCCTTCCTCAACTACTTCGACGCGCACGGACCGTACGAGTCGCCCGACCGCTACGCCAAACTGTTCGGTGAAGGCGACCGCGTGCGCGACAAGTACGATCGCTCCATCCGCTACATCGACGATGCGATCGCCACGCTCGTCGACACGCTGCGCGCGCGCGGCGAGCTCGATCGCACGATCCTGGTGATCGCCGCCGACCACGGCGAGCAGTTCGGCGAGCACGGGTTGGGGTGGCACAGCAATTCGCTGTACGAGCAGCTCACCCACGTCCCCCTCTTCATCCGCTACCCGCCGCGCGTCCCGGCGGGGGCGCGCGTCTCCGCCCCGGTCTCGCTCCGGGACCTCGCCGCCACCTTCGTCGACCTCGGGGCACTCCCCGACGGACGCGGGCTCGGTGGGACGACGCTCGCCGCCACGTGGCAGGACAGCTCGGCGCGCGCGAGCGCAGCAGTCGCCGAGTTGAGCCGCGGCATCAATGCCGACCCCAAGGCGCTCAACGCCAAGGGCGACATGCATGCCCTCGCCGACGACACGCTGCACTACATCCGGAATGGCGACGGGAGCTACCAGATCTACGCCTACCGGCGCGATCCCGAGGAGACGACCGACCTTGCCAAGGGGGCGCACGCCGCGCTGGCGCCCGCCTTCGATGCGGCCGTCTCCCGCGCGCTCGCCAATCCCGACCACCCGCCGCCGGCGGGGCACAAGCCGTGACCGCACCAGCACCTAACGAGGCGGCGCGCCCGGCGCGGGCC
>CAZWVG010000245.1:0-8717 GCA_964637355.1 uncultured Gemmatimonadaceae bacterium | reverse complement strand
GAGAGCGGCTGCAGGTCGACCACCGGCATCTGCGGATCGAGCGCGCTGATCTCGCTCCTCAGCGAGGCGAGCACCGAGGCGGTCGGCGCCGTGCTCCGCACGACGACCTGCATCCCCGAGTCCCAGTCCTGCGCGTGCGAGAAGTACATGAAGGCGCGCGGATCCTCGCCGAGCGAGACGTACTTCCCGGTGGGGACGACGCCGATGATGGTGATCTCCTGGCCGCCTCGCTTGAACGTGCGCCCGAGCGCCGACTGTCCGGGCCAGAAGCGGTCGACAAAGCGCTGGTTGACGATCGCGACACGCGCGGCAGAACTGTCGTCACGCGCGGTGAAGTCACGCCCCTCCACCAGCGGGATCCCCATCGCCGCGAGGTACCCCGGCGAAGTCCCGGCGTAGTGGACGTTCATTCCCTCGCCTTCGGCCGGCGTGTAGCCCGGGATCTGCACTTCGCTGTCGGAGTTGCCGAGACCGAGCGGGAGGTTTTCGATCATTCCCACCGACTGCACACCGGCGGTCCGTTGCATCCGCTCGAAGAGCGTGGCATAGAACGCATCGGTGCGCGCGCGGTCGTATCCCTGCAGCCCCGGCGCGACGCTGGCCGTGACCGCGCCGTCGATCTTGAAGCCGATATCGAGCTGCGATGCCATCCGCAGGTTGGCGACAAACAATCCGGCGCCGGTCAACAGGATGATCGACAGCGCCATCTGGGCGACGATCAGCCCCTGCCGCACCCGCGAGCGCCCTTCGCCGGCCGGCGACTCCCCCTTGAGCGCCGGGATCAGCGACGGCCGCGTGGCCTGCAGTGCAGGGGCGAGCCCGAAGAGGATGCCGGCCAGCAGCGTGACGACCAGCGTGAAGGCGAGCACCGGCGCGTTCAGCTGCAAGTCGGGGCGCACGCCGACTTCCATCGGCAGGCGAATCGAATTCCCGACACCGATCCCCATGTAGGCCACGGCGATCCCGGCGACCCCCGACAACAGCGCGAAGAGGAGGCTCTCGATCATCAGCTGGCGGAGCAGCTGCCGGCGCGAGGCCCCGATCGCGAGACGGACCGCCATCTCACGCGAGCGGTCGCGCGCCCGGGCGAGGAAGAGGTTCGACACATTGACGCACGCCACCAACAAGAGAATGCCGACGACGCCGAGGATGACGGCGGTGAGTCCGACCTGCGCGGTGCGCATCGACGGGTGGATCCCCGCCTCGGACTGCCGGATCAGCCACACCCCGCTCTTGGCGTATTGGTCGGGATAGGTCGCGGTGAGGCCGTCGTTCACCGCCTTGAGGCGCGCTTCGGCCTGGGCCGGCGTGACGCCCTTCTTGAGGCGCGCCACCACGTTCAGGAAGTTGTTGCCGCGATTCTCGAACGGCTTGTACCGCTCCTTCTGCAGTACCCCGATCTGCATCAGCGGGACGAAGGCGACGGGATCGACCAGCGGGAGCGCGCCGCGGAAGTCGTTAGGCGCGACGCCGACCACGTCCATCGCCTGGCCGTTGATCGAGATGCTCTTCCCCACGATCGACGAGTCCCCGCCGAAGTGGCTTTGCCAGGCGCCGTAGCCGAGGACCACGATCGGGTGGGCTCCCTGTCCCACGTCTTCCTCGGGAACGAAGAGGCGTCCGAGTGCGGGACGCACGCCGAGGGTGGAGAAGAAGTTCGCGGAAACGATCTGTCCCATCAGGCGTTGGGGACGATCGCCATCGGAGATGCTGAACGACGCAAAGGTCCACGCCGCCACGCCATCGAAGACGTCGGTCGTCTGTTCGCGCGTGTCGAAGTAATGGGGGATCGAGTTCGACCCCCACTGGAGCCCGGGCCAGGTGCGGTACACCTGCACCAGCTCATCGGGGCGGGTCGTCCCGGGGAGCGGGCGCAGGAGGAGCGCCTCGACGGCCGCGAAGACCGTGGTGTTGAGCCCGATCGCCACGGCCATGGTCAGCACCACGACGGCGGTGAAGAGGGGGCGCTTGACGAGGAGGCGCGAGGCGAGGCGGACGTCTTTGAGGAGTGCGTTCACGAGATCACCACGTGTTGGGCCGGGGGGCGCGGACCCTGTCCCGACGGAATCGGCGTTGCTCGGGTTTCGCGAACGGGGGATTCGTGGCGCTTTTCGTCCCTTCGAGCGGGGTGACCGTCCCGCACCCTGCATCGAGGGGGCGGACGCTTCGCCCCGCCGCCACCCTACGCGCCGAGCACCTCCCGCACCGCGTCGACGTACCGCTCGCTCACCGCAACGCGCGCCCCGCTCCGGAGCTTGAGCGAATACGTCCCGTCGCCGGTGACCGAAAGGGTGAGGCATTCCGACCTGCGGACCAGTGAGCTCCGGTGCACCCGCAGGAAAACGGCGGGGTCGAGGCGGTGTTCGAGCTGGGTGAGCGTGATGCGGTGCAACAGCATCCGCCCCGCCAGATGCAACTCGACGTAGTTCCCCGCGCCGTGCATCCAGCGTATGTCATCGACGTTCACCGACTCGATCTTCCCCACCGAACGGATGCAGAGCCGCGTGAGGTAGGTGGGCGGATCTCCGCTGTCGCCGGGAGAACGCTGGTCGGCGAGGTAGTCCCGTAAGGCGCCGGTGTACGAGGCGCGCTCGCGCAGCTGCAAGAGCGACTCGGCGCGCGCGAGGGCCTGCGCGAAGCGCTCGTCGTCGAACGGCTTGAGGAGATAGTCGAGCGCGTGCACCTCGAACGCCTCGACGGCAAACGATTCGAACGCGGTGACGAAGACGATGATCGGCGGCTCGTCGCGCGCCGCGAGGGCGCGGGCGAGGACGAATCCGTCCTCGACCGGCATCTGCACGTCGAGGAAGACGACGTCGGCGGTAACCCTGTCCAACGCCGTGCGCGCCTCGGCCACGCTCGCGCACTCCGCCGTCACCGTCCAGTGCGGAGTGGCCGCGAGCGCGTGGCGCAGGTTGGCGCGGGCGAGCGCCTCGTCGTCGACGATGAGGGCGTGCACGGAAGGCGTCATGGTGCCTGCAGGGGAAGCTCGAGGTGCACCGCGAATCGCCCGTCCTCCGCACCGGCGGCGAAGGATGCATCGGGGCCGTAGAGGAGCGCGAGACGCTCGCGGGTGGAGCGGAGCCCGAGCCCGAGGCCGGCATTGGCGACTGCCGCGGGGTGTATCGGGTTGGTGATGTCGACGGCGAGGCGCTCGCCACGAAGCGCGAAGGTCATGCGGATGTCGCTCGCGCCGGCGTGCGACTCCAGGTCGTGGCGGATCGCATTCTCCACCAGCGGCTGGAGGAGGAGCGGCGGACAGTCGCCCGAACGGATCGTGTCGTCGTCGCCCGAGATCGTCAGCTGCAACCGGTCGCCGTAGCGGAGCTGCTGCAGCATCGCGTACCCGCGAACGAAGTGCAGCTCGTCGCCCACGGTCACCCAGTCGCGGCTGCTCGCGGTGAGCGCATAGCGCAGGAGTTCGCTCAGGCGCGTGAGCGCCGAGATGGCGAGCGACTTGTCGGAGCCGCGAACGAGTCCGCTGATCGCGTTGAGTGCGTTGAAGAGGAAGTGTGGCTCGAGCTGGGCGCGGAGTGCGACGACGCGCTGCTGCTCGAGCTCCAGGCGCAACGCAAGGTTTTCCGCATCGAGTTGCTGACGCCGGCGCTGTGAGCGGACCCGCTCGCGTGCGGCCACCATGGCGTAGACCACCGTGCACGCGGCGACGAGAATCCCGAAGTCGATCAGCCAGAAATTGGCTGGCCAAGTCGCGAACGTGCGCAGGAACGAGCGGCCGTCGGTTGCCTCGCGCACCGTGAGCCACACCTGATAGGCGACCTGCGGAATGAAGAAGAGGAGGACGGATAGCGCGAACAGCCGCGACATCGCGGCGCGGTCGCCGAGCTGGTGGGCGCGCCGCGAGAGTGCGATGTAGAGGACGGCGGTGAAGGCGACCCACGGCCACCAGCCGCGCAACGAGTTTCCGACGACGGCGTGAAACCCCGCGTGTCCGCCGCGCCGCAGCTGGTCGGCATAGTTGGCCGACGCCTGCATGAGCGCGACGATCGACCAGGCGAGTGCGCTTCCGCCGAGTGTCCTGGGCCACGACTCGCGACCGCCGGACGTGGCGTCGGCTGCGGAACTCGCTCTAGTGCGTGTGGAGGGAACGGGCGCAGGCATGACTGCGGAGACTACGCGCGACGCGCGGCGACGGCTACGGCGGTTCGTCCCAGCGAGGCGGGGGGAGGTCACGCGGAATCGCCTGCGTGACCCACCCCTCGACGCTACGCACTAGTCCCCGTCGTCACCCAGTGCCGACGACGGCTCGACTCGGCTCGCGCGCCATGCGGGCCCACCGCACGCCGCCGCTGCCACCACGAGCAGCGTCGTCGCGGCGAAGAGCAACGTCCCGAGGTCGCGCGGCGGCACGCCCGGCGCCATCGCCGCCAGCGAGCCGCTCAAGCCGAAGTACGCCGCGACGCCGAGCGCCAGTCCGGCGGCGGTCATCCCCAAACCGTCCCCTGCAACTCGGCGCGCCACCTCACCGGGGCTCGCCCCGATCGCCAGGCGAATGGCGATCTCGCGCTGGCGAAGGGCGACGGTGTAGCGCAGCAGCCCGTACGTTCCGATCGCGGCGAGGAGGAGCGCCACGCTCCCGAAGGCGACGATGAGCACCGTATTGAAACGCGAGGAGGCGAGCGCCACGTCCATCAGCTGCGGCATCGTCTGCACGCGCTGGACGACGAGGTCGCGGTCGACTTGATGCACCGCTTCGCGCATCGCGTCGACGAGCGCCGCCGGATTGGTCCCGGTGCGCACGACGACCCATGTATACGGGCGCGGCTGCTGCCGGTTGGACCAGTACATCTCGGGCTCGGGCGATGCGCCGGGCTCGGTGGGCGGAACGTCGGCGACGACACCGACGACCTCGAAGGTCATCCGGTCGTTCCCCACGGGAAAGGTGACATGCTTCCCGAGCGGGCTCTCGTTAGGCCAGAAGCGCCGGGCGAGCGTCTCGTTCACCACCACCACGTCGGGCGTCCCCGGTCGGTCGCGCGCATCGAGCGCGCGCCCGGCGCGCAGCGGGACGCCAAGCGCATCGAAGTAGCCGGGACTCACGTCGGACCATCGCACGGTCGATCGCTGCTCGGGAGGATGACCCTCGATCTCCATCTCCCAGGTTTCGCGGCTCCCGAAGAGCGGGCCCGCGCTCGCGGTTCCCACGCCCTGCACTCCCGGGATCGCGCCGAGCGATCCCTCGAGTCGATCCCAGAGCGCGGCGAGGCTTGCCCGCGAGTCGTAGGTTGCAGCTGACGGAGAGACCGAGAAGAGGGCGAGGTGCTCGCGATCGAAGCCCGGGTCCCACCGCATCGACCGCCCGAAGCTGCGGGCGAACGTTCCGGCGCCGGCGATGAGGAGCACCGCCATCGCCAACTCCCCCACGACCAGCGCGGTCCCGAGCCTCGAGCGGCGCGTCGATCCGGATCGTCCCCCGGCGCGAAGCGACTGCGCGAGATCCACGCGCGAGGCGCGCCACGCCGGCACCACGCCGACGAGGAGCGACGTCACGATCGCGAGCGCCGCGGCGAACATCGCCACGCGGACGTCGATCGTCACCTGCGCCACGCGCGGCATCCCCTCGGGGGCGAGTCGCTGGAACGCGCGCAGGAGGAGCTGCGCGATCCCCAAACCGCCAAGTGCGCCCAGCACGGCGAAGGTCGCGCTTTCCACCAGCAGCATCCCGGCGATACGACCGGTCGCAGCGCCGAGCGCGCTCCGCAGCGCCATCTCGCGCCGCCGCGCGGCCCCCTGCGCGAGGAGGAGGTTGCCGACGTTCGCGCAGGCGACGAGAAAGACGAGGAGCACCGCACCGAGAAAGAGCAGGAGTGGCGGGCGCACACCGCGCACCACGAGATCGCGCATCGGCATCTCGGTGAGCCCCCACGTGGGAGTCGCGGCGAAGTGCGCGGCGGCGAGCGAACGGGCGATGCGCGCGAGGTCTTCGCGCGCTGCGGCGGCGGTCACCCCGCGTGCAAGTCGCCCGTAGGCGACGAAGCCGCGCCAATCCCGATGCTGCTCGCTCCGTGGATCGATGTGCACCGGGCGCCAGAGCTCGATCGACTCGAAGAGCGGGAGGTGAAAGCCGGGCGCCAGCACCCCCACGATGCGCACCGGATGCGCGTCGAGTTCGAGCGTCCGCCCTACGATGTCGGTTGATCCTCCAAAGCGCGCCTGCCACATCTCGTGCGTGATCACGGCCACGTCGCTCTCGCGCCCGAGGAGGTCGGTCGAATCGATCATCCGCCCACGCTCGACGCCGACGCCGAGGGCTCGAAAGACGTCGGGCGTGGCGATTCCCGCGTTCACTCCCTCTGCTCCCGACGGCGTCGCCATGTGCGCCGACCACGACCGCGCGATCCCGATTCGCTCGATGGTGCGACTCTGCTCGGCGATATCGGCGACGTTCGGTGGCGAAATCGAGCACCAATCGTTCGATGCTCCCGGATACGTCTCGCAGATCGTCACCAGCCGCGACTCCTCGGCGAAGGGGAGCGGGCGGAGAAGGACGCCATTCACGACGCTGAAGATCGCCGTGGTGACGCCGATACCGAGCGCCAGCGTTAGGATCACTGCGGCGCTGAAGCCGGGGCGGAGGCGTACGATGCGCAGCGCGTGGCGGACGCTCCGCGTCACGCGGTCGGAGGAAGCGAGGGAGGGCATTCGGCGGGAGAGGCGAGTGTGGCGGATGTGGCGGATGTGGCGGATGTGGCGGGTGTGGCGAGTCGTACGGCGTGGCGAGTGCGCTCAGCGCTTCGACAGGACGCCACCGCGTAAGGTTGGTCGACCGGGCCACGTTGCGACCAGATGGGCGAATCCGCAGTAGGGGATCCTTCGCGGACTTCGTTAGGTCCGCCCCCGCGATACCTTGCACGATCAGCGTACCAACTGAGCCCGCTTCCCGAGACGCCCCGTCACTCACCGAGCTCCGCATGCGTCGACTCTTCCCCCTCCGCCCCATCCTCATCTCCGCGATCCCGCTTCTCGCCCTCGTCGCGGCCTGCACGCCAGCCGCCGAGAGCACGCAGGAGAACGTGGACGACCCTGCCATCGCTCGCGTCCTCGGGCACTTGCGGCCTGGGATCGTGGTCAAGGGGGACGACTCGGTCACCTTCACCCTTGCCGACCGCATGGCGCACTACAAGGTGCCTGGCGTCTCGATCGCGGTGGTGGATAGCGGGCGCCTTGTCTGGGCGCGCGGCGTGGGGCTCAAGGAGATGGGGACGACCGACTCGGTCACGCCGACGACGCTCTTCCAGGCGGCATCGATCAGCAAGCCGGTGGCGGCCACCGCGATGCTTCGCCTCGTCGACGAGAAGAAGCTGGCGCTCGACACCCCGGTGAACGACCTCCTCACCAGCTGGAAGCTCCCCGACAACAAGTACACGAAGCAGGAACCGGTCACGCTGCGACGCATCGTCTCGCACAGCGCCGGGCTCACCGTGCACGGCTTTCCCGGCTACGCGGTCACCGATTCGATTCCGACGATCGTCCAGATCCTCAACGGGACCAAGCCGGCGAATACGGCGCCGATACGTGTCGACACGACCCCCGGCGCGATCATGCGCTATTCCGGCGGCGGGACGACGATCGAGCAGTTGATCATGACCGACGTCACCGGCGAGACGTTCCCCGCGCTCATGAAGCGCCTCGTCATCGACCCGATCGGGATGACCAACAGCGGCTATGACCAGCCGCTCCCGACGGCGAAGCGTGGTCAGGAAGCGGCGGGGTATCGCAGCGACGGCACGATGGTCGAGGGGCGCTGGCACATCTATCCCGAGATGGCGGCTGCCGGTCTTTGGACTACGCCGACGGACCTGATGCGCTGGTCGATGGAGATCACCGCGGCGCGCGCCGGGCGTTCCTCGATCCTGGCGCAGGAGACCGCGAAGGCGATGCTCACCGTCCAGAAGGAACCGGTGGGGCTCGGACCCTTCCTCAACGGCACCGGCGACGGCTTCAACTTCGGGCATGGCGGTGCCAACGAAGGGTACCGCTGCCAGGTCATCTACTTTCCGGAGTTGGGGCGCGGCGCTGCGGTCATGACCAACAGCGACGCCGGCTCGGGGCTCGTGCAGGAGCTCTTCCTCGCGATCGCCGCCGAGTACAAGTGGACGGGCTATGGACCGAAGGAGATCTCCGCGATCACGCTCGACAGCGCGGCGATCCAGGCGCACGTGGGGACCTTCGCGCGCGGTGAGCCGAACAAGGCGCGCGTGACCGTGTCGCGCGTGGGCGACTCGCTCTTTGTCGAGGAGCCGCAGTTCATCCCGCGCACGCGCGTCGTCTTCGTCGACGAGCACAAGGTGGTGGCGCTCGAGTCGGGGATGGAGATGAGCTTCGTGGCCGACGCGAAGGGGAATGTGACGTCGGTGGAGATCGGGGGGCTCAAGCTCACGCGCGCGAAGTAGTTGCGGCGTAACGGAAACGTCATCTTCCGCCGCCGCTGTTCGGCCCGCGGCTGCGGGGCTTTGAACGCGTAGTCGGCGGTGCTCGTGGGCGCTTGGGCGTCGCCGTGTCGTGCACGGCGCCGGCGCTCGGTGTCGTGATCGCCTCATGGGAGCGGCGAGAGGTGCGGCCACTCGACGCTCAGGTCGGCGAAGAAACCGAGGCGCGAACCGCGCCGTCGTCGGATCGTTTGTCCCCCTTGCGGGTTCTGCAGGTGCGTCTCTCGATGATCTGAGGATGTCGCCGCGCGGAACCTGTGCGGGCGATGG
>CAZWVG010000244.1:7446-8724 GCA_964637355.1 uncultured Gemmatimonadaceae bacterium | reverse complement strand
AGGTCCTGCGCATCGAGATCCCCGTGGTCAGCTCGGCCCCCCTCAACGGCATCGGCGGCGCCAACGACTTCGTGCTCGGCGGCGCTCAGTTCCTCGACAACAGCCCGGGCAACCCCATCCCCTCGTACAACGCGCCTCCCGCGGGATACACGAGCGGCATCCCCGCGAGCGGCGCCTGGCAGGGCGTGTTCGTGGCGCCGGCCGCCGTCTCGTATCCGACCAACGCTTACTTCACGTTCGGCGAGCCGAGCGCGGAGCTCGTGCCTGGGGGCGGCGCGGGCCTGCGCGCGCGCATCTATGCCCGTGCCTACTTCTCGAACTGCTTCTGCGACTCCAACCGCTATCCCCTGCAGGGCGTCGTCTGCCAGACCCCGTACCCTGGCTCTGGTGCCGAGCAGTGCTGCTACTCGGGCGGTGTCATCCAGCGGAACGTCCTCTTCAACATGGAGCCGGTCGTGCCGCCGGACAACCTCGTGGGCGTGGGTGGCGCGTTGACGACGAGCGGGAGCAATCCGCAATACCAGGACGCCTACTTCGACTTCGACGGCGTCGCCTACGGTCTCGAGTACGTCTACAACTACACGCCGGTCGCGGGCGCGCTCTACGACAATACTGGGGCGGGCTGCGCCGCGACGGGGAACCCGCCGGCCGCGTCGGCGCAACGGAGCGTCACCTTCCGCGATCCGAGCGCGCCAATCACTTACAACCTGCTCACCAACGTCGACGGCGGGGGCAGCGTGACGCTCGACCCGGACGGGGGCGTCTACGCGCCGGGCACCGTGGTCACCGCGACCGCTACAGCGGACACAGGATACACCTTCACCGGCTGGCGCGTCGACAATGCGTCGTCGGGGAGCAGCAACCCGTACGCCATGACGGGCAACAGCGACGCGTCGCTGATCGCGGTCTTCGAGGCCGCCGCGCCGACCGACGACGGAGGCCCCACCGGTGGCGACGGAGGCCCGGGCGGCGGCGACGGTCCCGCGGGCGGCGACAGCGGGCCTGGCGGTTCGAATGAGAACGACGACCCAGGCTCGGACGGCGGCTGCAACGCGGCTGGCCCCGCCATCGTGGAGTTGGCCGTCCTCGCTGGGGCGCTTCTTCTCTGCCGCAAGCGCTAGGGGCCGACACAACCTCACCCTGGGGCCGCCGATAAAAGGATCCTGAATGCGAATCCAGGACCTGAAGTCGGCGGCCGCTCCATTAGGACAGTCCGCGAGCGCAATCTCGAAGGCGCCCGCTAGCTCCTAGAATTTGCTGGGTTCCGCGGATGCCTTC
>CAZWVG010000244.1:0-7436 GCA_964637355.1 uncultured Gemmatimonadaceae bacterium | reverse complement strand
GCCCGCGGCCCAAAGCCGGCGCGACCCTCTCCGAGCGGCTCGCGGACGCTCTTGGCGCTGCCGTCATGGCGAGCGTGCCGGGCGTGGGGCGTGAGGCCGTGGGTCACCTGCGCTTGCTCCTCGATGGACTCCCTGCGCCGAGCAACGGTGCCGCAGCCGAGGGTGAAAAGGCGCTGGTCGATCACCTGCGTGGCGCCATCCTGCCGATGCTCCGCAGCCGTGAGACCTGGGACGTCGGCTGGCACTGCCTGCCGCTCGCCCGCCTCGCCGAGAGCATGAAAGCGCTCGACATCAACGAAGTGTCGCGCGGGCTCTACTCGGGCGAGCAAGGCGTCGACTGGAAGGAGTTCTCCGACGGCTACTTCGACCGCGACCACGCGCGCGCGACCTACGACGTGCTCCGCGAAAGCGGAGTCATCCCCGCTCCCGACAAGCCACTACGCTTCGTGAGCGCCTCGGCCAACGCCGCGACCCACGAAGCCGCGATGTACGAGCGCGACGTGGAGCTCGCGCCCAAGCGTCCGGGCGGCCGCCAGTTCATGGTTGGCGACATCGCCGACGGCCCGAACCGCGCCTACCCGGGCCCCCCCTTCCCACGCGGCTAGTTCATACATTCGCAGTGGGACGGCACCGCCCTCCCGTTCGCCAAGAACAGCATCGACGTCATCTGGGACCGCAAGGGCTGCCTCTTGTTCACGCTGACCACCGACAAGCTCGACGGCAAAGCGCCGCCGCTCGCGCTGCTCGGCGTGCTCGATCACTATCACTCCATCTTGAAGCCCGGCGGCTCCATCGTCGTCGACGCCATCGAGGGTTTCGACCTCGTCTCACAGGCCGCGAACATGAGCGGCCGCGGCACGGCCCTGCCCTACTTGAAGCACGGCGGCGCGCTCCCCGCCGGCGTGCGCATGGATGGCGGATTCGGGGGCGACGGGCGCTCGCCCTCGCGCGGCGTGAAGTTCTTCCTCGACTCGCCAAACGACGCCGCCACCGCGACCGCCACGCTCGAGCTGCGCGTGCCGCGCGGCGCGCGCGTCTGGGTCAAGAGCGGAACAGCCGACATCGACGCGCGCGACGTCACCGGTGGGCTCGACCTCAACGTCATCGGCGGGAAGGTCACTGTGAACGCGTCCCCCCGCGAGCTGCAAATCGAGGCGATGGACGCCGCCGTCACCATCGACGGGACGCCGGAGTGGCTGCGCGCCAAGACCGCATCCGGCGATATCACCCTACGCGGCGGAAGCAACGACCTCGGGCTCACCTCAGTGAGCGGGGCGCTTCGCGTCGAGGGAGGATCGGTCGCACGGGCGCGACTGGAGACGGTGACAGGCGACATCACCTTCGCCGCCCTCACCAGCGCCGCCGGCGCCCTCGACGTCGACTCGCACAGCGGGACGGTCGACCTCGCCCTCACCGAGAAGAGCGGCTTCACCCTCAACGCCTCCTCGATCACCGGGACGATCGAGAACCGCTTCGACAAGACGCGCCCTTCCACCGGTCGCGAAGGACGCGGCGCCGAACTCGGCATCGACGCCGGCAACGCCTCGGCGCGCATCACCGTGCGCACCTTCCGTGGAAAGATCGTCGTGCATCGCTAGCCGTCAGCTGGCACATGGTCGCCGGTCGTGCCGGCGCCCAGCGCCGGCCGGACGTTCTCGACGACTGGTCAGGAGCTCTCTAAACACCGGAGGATATTGCGGCATCCCATCGTCATGACGAGCACGCGCTGCTCGCCCGCAACCTAACGACCCGAGGATTCCGCCATGACGCACCTTCCCACGCTGGCGCTCGCGCTCCCCTTGCTCCTCCTTCCCGCCACACCACCGGCGCCGGCATCCGTCGCCGTTCCTGCCGACAGAAGTCCCGCCGTCGCACTCGTCGGGCCGCCGTGGATCTCGATCGAGTACCCGGTCAACCCGTACGATGCAGCGACGCGCGGCGCCTACCTCGTCGTCCACGCGTTCCACCACGGCACCCCGGTCGGTCTCCCGGTGAGCGGGACCGCCGAGGGGATCGTCAACGGTGCGCGCCGCTCGGTCCCCCTTACCTTCGCCGCCACCTCGCGCGCCGGCGTCTACACGCTCGCGCGCCAGTGGCCTAACGAGGGAACGTGGACCCTCCTCGTCGCCGTGGCCCAGGGGCCCGAGGACAAGGTCACTGCCGTCGTCGACCTCACCGCCGCCGGCGAGGTCGGGTCGGTGAGGGTCCCCACACGCAAGCAGGACGGCTACACCCTTCCCGCCGCCGTGGCGATGGCCTCGATCGACGCGTCACTCCGCGAGCGCGCCGCGATGCAGTCTGCTGCACGCTAGCAGTAGACGCGCGAGTTGTAGACGGGCGAGGAGCAGCCGAGCGAGCAGCAGACGCGTCAGGAGTTGACGAGAGAGGAGTAGACGCGCGAGGGCGCGGCACCCAGATTCCCGGCGTGCCGCGCCCCCTCCGTTTCTCCGAGCTCCTCCCTTTGCATCGCGCGCGGCTGCCGTTCGCCCGCGCCCGGCGAGGCTTCTCCCTCATCGAACTCCTGGTGGCGATGCTGGTCTTCGCCATCCTCGTGGCGATCGCCGTCGCGCGCTATCGCAACATGAAGGAGCGCGGCTACCTCGCCGAGATGAAGACGGACCTGGGAAACCTGCGCGTCGCCGAGGAGGCGTACTGGTCCGAGCACGGGCAGTACGTCGCCGACCAGACGCTACTGGACTACAAGTCGGGATCGCGGGTGACGGTCACGATCACGGTGACCGACCCCTACGCCGGCTACGACGCCGAAGCGGTGCACGTCTCGGCGCCAGCGATCACCTGCACGATGTACGTCGGGCGCGCGTCGGCCAGCGGAACGCCGAGCGGCGAGATCGCCTGCCACTGAGCTGTAGGTGAGGGGGGGCGCGTTCAGCGCCGCTCGCCGCGCCGCCGAAGAACGAGGCGCGGGGCCTAACGCGAGATGCGCAGCCCGAAGGTCGTCGTGCGCCCCTGCGTGATCTGCAGGTTGTCGCGCTCGTTGCGCTGCACGTTCGTGAGGTTGTCGACGCGCAGGTACCACTCCGCCGAGCGCCCCAGCACGTAGGTGAAGCCCACGAACGGCTTCACCACCGACGGATAGTTCACCCAGAGATTGTTCGGCTCGTCGTACGAAGACGAGCCTCCGGGCCCCATGTGCTCCGACGGCGGCTCGCTCATCTCGCTCCCATAGAACCCGAGCCAGTCGTAGCCGCGCCAGGTCCCGGTGTAGTTCGCGCCGAACGTGCTGCGGAAGCGGCGCGCATCCCACGTGAGCGACGCCATCCCCGCCGACGACGGAACCTCGGGGACGCGATCCCCAACTCCGAGGTCGCCGGTGTAGCGGTACGAGACAGCCTTCACCCGCGAATCGGTGAGGGCAAAGGTCAGGTCGCCACGAATCGGGCCCGCATGCGCGCTCCCCTCGAGTTCGACCCCTTGGTTGTGGATGCGCCCCACGTTCTGGAACTGCACCGTGCGCGCGCTGGTCCGGCGGTTGGCGACCACCTGCTGGATCAGCCCGTCCGCTGTCTGGCTGTAGGTCGTGAGCGAGAAGTTCGCGCGATCGCCGAGGTAGAACTCGACCCCCGCCTCGGTGCCGCGCTGCACTTCGGGCTGCAGCTCGGGGTTGGCCAGCTGGCGGAAGCCGATCGTCTGGATATCGCGACGCGCGTTAGGCTGCGGCGGGCGGATCCCTTTCCCGTATGCCATCCGGAACTTGACGGTCGCCTCGCCCAGCTGGCGCGTGTAGGCGGCGCCGACCATCGGCGCGTACGCCGTCCCGAAGTTCTCCCCGAAACTCGAGTTGCGCTCGCCACGGAGCCCGGCCGTGAGGTAGAACGAGTTGTCGAGCTCCAGCTTCACCTGCCCGAAGACGCCGCCATTGCTCACCCGGTCGTTGTACAACGACGCGAGTCCCGACCCCGTCCCCGCGAGATCGGACCGGAAGCCGAGGCGCTCGCGGAGCAGGGTGCTCTGCTCAGCGCCGAGCGTCGCGCTCAGCGACAGGTTGCTCTGCTCGATCAGCCGCAACTGCATCGCGTAACGAAGCGACGACTTGCTGACGTTCTCCTTGGTGGCGCCGAGGAGCGCGTCGGCGACGATCGCCGGCTCGCGCTGCGGCGCGATCGCGCCGGCGTGCCGGTCGATGCCTAACACGAGCGTCTGCCGCATCCAGCCGAGCGGCTCGTAATCGGCAGTCACACCGTACGTCTCGTTCTCGATGCGCTGCGTCTCGAGGAGCGGGCGGATCGTGTTCGGGACGGGATTGTTGCCGAGGAGCGGGTTGGACGGTGCGACGAATCGCACGTCGGCGTAGCGCATGGTTCCGTCGAGGCGCAGCGGACCGAGCACGGTGCGCCCCCCGCCGAACGTCCCGCGATAACCCGACGATCCGCCAGGTGCAATCGCCCCCACATCTTCGAACGAACCGCCGAAGCCGAGCGACGACTGCCCGCCTCCCGCCGAGATCATCGCCGAGTGATGCTGCGTCCCGCTGGCGCGCGGCGTGAAGGAGCTCTCCATCATCCCGCCGGTGAGCGCCGCATCGAACTGCGGCTTCCACTTGAGCGCCGGCGTCCCCTTGCGGGTGACGATCTGCACCACGCCGCTGATCGCGTCGGAACCGTACAGCGCCGACCCCTGCGGCCCGCGAATCACCTCGATGCGCTCGACCGAGTACGGATCGATCGCGAAAAGCAGGTACGGACTCGCCAGCTCGACGCCGTCGACGTACGTCTTGAGGTAGTTGTTGTTGAAGGAGCTCGAGCCGCGCACCGAGCCGATCTGCGCAAACGGTCCGGAGATCCCGAGATCCCAGGCAACGACACCGGGGATTGCGCTTCGGAAGAGCTGCTCCATCGAGGTGGCGCCGCTCTGCTGGATCTGGCTTGCCGTGAGGACCGAGACCGCACTCGTCAGCGAGCGCTCGGGGGCGCCGGTCGCCGGCGTTCCCATGATCAGCATCCGGTCCATCACCTGCGGACGGAACGCCGCTCGCAGCTGCAACGGCGTCGGGGCGAGGTCGACCGAATCGGCAAACAGCGACGCCACGCTCGGCAGCACCCGTCCCGGCAGCTGCACGAGGATCACGTAACCCGACGGACTGACCACCACGTCGAGGTTGGTCCCGCGCAGCACGTCGTCGATCACGTCACCCACCGGCGTCTTCTCGCGCACGATGGTGACGCGCCGGTCTCCCGGAATGATGTCGCTACTATAAGAAAGACGAAGCGCCGCGCGGAGTGAGATCTCGCGGAGCGCTGCTTCTATCGGGACGTCGGTGAGGGAGATCGAGATGGGGCGGGCGAGGAGCGGGCTTCGCGACGAGGGACGCGTCGCCGAACCGCTGTCGTTCTGTGCCACGACGCGCTGCTGCCCCGCGACCACCCTGGGGGCGACCACGGAGCAGCAGGCCACGAGCGAGGCGGTGGTCGCCAGCGCGCGCGCCGCTGATCCCGCGGCCGCGCGACGAGGCCATCTCACACACCAGCCTCCGCCAGCTGCGTCGAGGGTGGCTGCGGCGCCACCGACACTCCCACCTTCGTCATGAAATCCACTCGGTTTCCGGACCGTTGATAGCGCACGTCCAGCGCCAAGCCGATGATGCGCAGAACCTCGTCAAGCGATTCGCCTTCGAACTCCGACGTGAGATGACGTTCGAGGATGGTAGAATCGCTCACCTTCACCTCGACGCCGTACCACCGCTGCAGTTCGTCGGCCACTTCGGCGAACGGCGTGTCCACGAAGATGAGACGTCCGGAAGCAAACGCTGTGAAGGGCGACACGTCGACATCGCGGGTGACGGCGATGTCGCTCGCCGCGCGGATCGTCGCGACGTCGCGCGGCTTGAGCACGACCGAGGTGTCCGCCCCGGTACCCCGGTGGATGGCGACCGATCCGGCGCTCACCGCGACGCGCAGGTCGGACGCACCGTGCGCATCGTCGGGATAGCGACGGATGGCGAAGGACGTCCCGAGGTCCTCGACGATCGTCCCGCCGACGTGCACGCGGAACGGACGCGCCTCATCGTGCACGACGGTGAACAGCGCCTCCCCCTCGAGCTCGACGTCGCGCGCCCCGTTCCCGTATCCCTCGACGGTGCGCAGCGTCGACGAAACGCCGAGCACCACCGTGCTCCCGTCGGGGAGCTTGACGGTGCGGCGCTCGCCAGCGCGGGTGGAGAACGAGGTGGACGCGACGGTGACCGCCGAGCTCCCGCCTTCGCCGCGAATGCGCGGGAGGAGGAGCGCTCCGCCGATGAGAATCACCGCGGCCGCGGCGACCTGCATCAAGCGAGCACCATCCTGCCACCATCTGCGGTGTGCGGCGATCGAGATGACACCTGCGGGCTCACGACGTGGCCCGCCCTGCCGCTCGCGCTCCACGCCCGGAAGTCCCGCGGCGACCTTCTTCCACGCCGCATCGACGTCCCAGCTGCGGTCCGGGAGCGGGAGCTGCCAGGCCTGACGCATCTCGATCAGCGCCGCGCGCCGGTCGGCGTCGTCGCCGGCCCATCGCTCCGTTTCGGCACGCTCGCTCGCGTCCCCCTCTCCCGCGACGTGGCGGGCGAGGCGGTCGTAGTCGTCGTCGGAAAGTCGGTCGAGGGACATCGTCGGGTGAATCGAACGAATCAGGTGGAGTCGGCAGGGAGACACGTCGGGGTCGGCGCCCCCCTTACTCGTCCAACTCGGCAGATGTTAACGTGCCATCCGCTTTCGGCGCGACAAGGGGCGAAAAATAAGTCGCCTCGCCGCGCCGGGAGCGGTCCGTTTGAGGACCGCCCGGAGCGGTCCGTTTCAGGATTCGACCCTCGAGGATGAGCGCTCCCCCTCCATCGGAACATCAGGACGACGAGCTTGCGACGCTCCCCGCTGGCACCCCGGCGGGGGCGTCGGACAGCGAGCTCGCGCGCCGGATTCGCGAGGGCGACGAGCGAGCGCTCGAGGAAGTCTTTCGCGCCTACTACGCCGGCATGTGCTCGTTCGTGCGGCGTTTCGTGAACGCCCCCGACGTCGCCGAGGAGCTGGTGCAGGACGTCTTCTTCAAGCTCTGGGCGAAGCGCGAGACGCTGAGCGACATCGACGCGCTCCGCACCTACCTCTTCCGCGCGGCGCGTAACACCGCGCTCAACTTTTTGCGGCGCAAGAAGTTGGAGAACGCGTGGGAGGAGCGCGAGGCGGCCCGTGGCGAGCCAATGACCAACGTCGCCACCGACGATGACGCCGCGACCGACGAGGTGACGCGCGCCGTCGGGGCGGCGATCAACAAGCTCCCGGCACGCTGCCGCGAGATATTCCTGATGAGTCGCGAGGCGGGGCTCACGTACGCCGAGATCGCCAATTCGCTCGGGATCAGCATCAAGACCGTCGAGACGCAGATGGGGCGCGCGCTCAAGTCGCTGCGCCTCTCGCTCGCAAAGTACCGCGCCCCGTAGCCGAGGT
>CAZWVG010000243.1:0-8763 GCA_964637355.1 uncultured Gemmatimonadaceae bacterium | reverse complement strand
CGGCTCGACATCGCCGCGTAGAAGGTGCCCAACGTCACGAAGCCGATCGTCCCCATCACCGTCACCCCGAGCAGCGCCGGCCACCCCGGTGGCAGCGCCACCTGATACAGGATGAGCGCGATCGGTACGACCACCACCTCGACGATCAACACGAAGACGAGATTCGCGATCAGCTTCCCCAGGTAGATCCCCCACCGCGCCCCGGGATACAGGAGGAGCGACTCCAGCGCCCCACCGTCCAACTCCAGCTGGTACGACCGATTGAAGGCGAGTACACCGGCGAAGAGAATCGCCAGCCACAACGCCCCCGCCGCCGCTCGTCGCAGCGCCTCGGTATCCGGGCCGAGCGCGAAGCCGAAGAGGAGCAGGACGAGCACTCCCATGAATGCCACGGCGTTAACACCAGCCTTCGATCGGCGTTCCGTCGTGAGATCCTTCCATACTATCGCACCGACACGCCGCCACTCCGCGCTCCAGGTCACGTCAACCGTCCTCCAACGAGCGACTGGAGCAACGGCTCGCCCGGCACGCGTTCATCTTCGGCGCTTTCATGAACGACGCCCTGGCGAAGTCGCGTCACGCGGTCCAGCAGATCACCCGCGCTATGCCGGTCGTGCAGGACGATCATCGCCGCCCCGCCCTCGCGCCGGACCTCGCGCACGACATCGTTGACGAGCGCGATCCCCGCCGGATCGAAGTTGTTGTACGGTTCATCGAGCAGGAGGAGCCGCGGGCGCTGCAGGAGGAGTCGCGCCAACGAGAGGCGGCGCTGCATCCCCGCGGAGAACGTTCGCACGACTTCGCGCCCCTCCCGCTCGAGTCCTACGCGAGCCAGTACCTCGGGAATGCGAGCGTCGTCGATTCCCAGCATGCGACAGGCGAAGCGAAGATTCTCCTCCGCTGAGAGATCGTCGTAGAGTCCGGGATAGTGCGTGAGGAAGGCCACCTGCGCGCGTACGGCATCGGCGTTCCTGACGACGTCGTCGCCGAAGACCCGTGCTGTTCCACCCGTGGGGCGTATCGCAGTGGAGAGGATGCGCAAAAGGGTACTCTTTCCGCTTCCGTTGTGCCCCTCGACGCCCACAACTTCCCCGCGCGCGATCGTCAGTGACACTCCGCGGAGCGCCCACCGACGCCCGAAGCGCCGAGTCACGCTGGTCATCGTGGCCGCCGCGTCGTCGCGGTCCGCTATCCTGAGTGTCACAGTCGGCAATCTAATCGTTCCAGCTACCACTCGTGACCCGGGGTACTCCCCCACGCGAGCGTCAGGTTTCACCCGTCCCGTCGATCCCGTGAGCGAACCCATTCCCGTCCCCGCCGGGCGACGCGCCCCAAGCGACGCCCCCGCGAGTACCGGTCCGGACTCGAAACTCCCCCGCTGCTTTCATGCGCTGGGCGAAGGGACGCTCAAGCGTGATCTCTCGATTCGCGACATCGCGCACGCGGTCCGCGAGGGGAACGGCACGCTCTGGGTCGACATCGACTCCAGCAGCCGGCAGCAGCTCGCCCTCCTCGAGAAGGTGTTCAACTTCCATCCCCTCCCCATCGAGGACGTCCTCAATCCCATGAGTCGTCCGAAGGTCGAGCCCTACGACGGCTATCTCTTCGTGATCGTCCGCGTGGTGCGCTTCTGCGACGAGACCGCCGATCCGTACGACCTCGAGACCGACAACCTCTACTTCTTCCTGGGCCCGACCTACGTCGTCACGGTGCACGCCGGCCCCTCGCCCAACATCGATGCGGTCGCCGACGTCGCGCTCCGCACTCCCGATTTGGTCTCACGAGGCGCGGCGCGCCTTGCGCACCACATCATGGACAACGCGGTCGATGCCTTCTTCCCGATCCTCGATCGCATCGACGACTTCCTCGACAAGATCGAGGAGCGCGTCTTCGCGAGCTTCGACGAGGAAGCACTGCGCGACATCTTCGCCGTCAAGCGGATGGTCCTCTCCCTCCGCCGCTACCTCGCCCCGCAGCGCGAGACGTTCAACATCCTCTCCAACCGCCCCTCACCGCTCCTCCCTCCCGATGTGCAGCTCTACTTTCGTGACATCTACGATCACATGCTGCGCATCAACGACTCGCTCGACACCTATCGCGACCTGCTGGGAAGCACGATGGAGAGCTACCTCTCGCAGGTTTCGAATCGTTTGAACGTGGTGACCAAGGGGCTCTCGGTCGTGGCGACGCTGAGCGTCCCCTTCGTGGTGGTGAGCGGCATGTGGGGAATGAACTTCACGAGGATCCCGCTCTCGAATCATCCGTACGGCTTCGAGATCATGCTGGCCGCGCAACTGATACTGGGGGTCGGGCTCATCTGGCTATTCCGCAATCGAAAATGGCTCTGAACGAGAAGACGAGTTTGGAGAAGACGAGAAGACGAGGAACTGCTCTCCTCACTCGTCATCCGTGAACCCCTCGTCTTCTCGTCTTCAGAAAACTCGTCTTCTCTTCAGGGGAGCGGCCCGCGCCAAGCGGCCAGCGACAACTCCAGGACGAGCGCCAACACCGCCAGCGTAAGCGGCCATCGGAATAGCTCCGTGAAACGCGTGTAGACGCGGGTGCGCACCGGGGTGCGTTCCAGTCGGTCGATCTCTTCGGTGATGCGCTGGAGCGCCGCGGCGTCGCGCGCGCGGAAGTAGCGCCCTCCCGTTTTTTGCGCCACTTCGGTGAGAAGTGCGTCGTCGATCTCCACCGGACGGTTCTCGTAGCGCAGCCCGAACACGCCGCGCCCCACGGGGACTGGCGCCATTCCTTCGGTGCCGACGCCGATTGCATAGATCTTCACCCCGAAGGCGCTTGCCGCCTGCGCTGCGGTGCGCGGGTCGATCGTCCCGCGGTTGTTCACCCCGTCCGTCAGGAGCACGATCACCCGCGAGCGTCCGGGCGCGCTCCGCAGACGATTAGCGGCCGTGGCGATCGCCGTCCCGATCGCCGTCCCATCCTCGAGCTGTCCCGGCTGGAGGTTGTCGATCGCCGCCATGACCACGGGATAGTCGGTCGTGAGCGGGACCTGGGTGAGCGCCTCCCCGGAAAAGGCGACGATCCCGATCCGGTCGCTCCCGCGAAGCCCGACGAACTGCTTCACCTTCTCGCGCGCCACCTCGAGCCGGTTCTGCGGCTGGAAGTCCTCCGCCAGCATGGAACTCGAAATATCGAAGGCGATGACGATGTTGATCCCTTCGCTGTTCGACTGCTCGCTCCGCCCGGCGATCCGCGGCCTCGCCATCGCGATCACCAGTCCGGCAAGGGCGACGCTTCGCAAGATGATGAGAGCCCGTGAGATCCATGATCCGGACCGCGGACCCTTCGCCAGCACCCCGACGCGCGAAAAGACGATCGCCGGGGGCTGTCTCCGCCGCCGCCACCACCACCAGAGCGGGAGCAGCCCCAGCGCGATCAGGAGCCAGGGAGACTGAAATTGAAGATTGGCGAGCCAGGATGGCACGTGCGGCCGGGATGCGGGGCGGGATGCAGACAGTGCGATCCCGGTAATACCTGCAAGTTACCGCCGAGATGCGCCTCAGGTATGCTACGTGCAACGCCGACACTCGAAGAAGCGTCCCGCCAGTACATCGGCGCCCGCACTCCGCTCGACCCGCCCCCCCACCGCCCTTTCGTGTTCGCTCGCCAAGATCATCCCCGTCGCCCCGGACGCGTGTGACGACGGTTCCGCCATCCCTCCTGTGGAGCGCGGGTTTCCTCGTGGCTGTTGCCGGAATCGCCGCGTACCGTCTTCGTCTTGCCGCCCTTCGCGTTCCTGCCGCACCCCTCGCTGCACCCCTAGCTACACCCCTCGCTGCCCGTCCGGCGTCGCCCATGAACGATTCGTCCTCCGACATGACCGAAGAAGTCTTCCTCTCCAAGCTGTCCGACGCTGTCATCATTGCAGGTCGCGATGGCGTCATCGCGTCGGCGAGCCGGGGCACCGAGCGCGTGACCGGATGGGCGCCCGAAGATCTGCGCGCCCGCCGAGTGGCGAGCCTGATTCACGAAGACTTCGTCGCCGAAGCGGTCAAGGCGCTGGAGCGCGTCGCCGATGGGGCAGAGCTACACCTCCCGCAGCGCTGGCGCTTTCGGCGCGCCGACGGCTCATGGTTCGACGCGGAGTGCACCGCCACCCGCCTCGCCGACGCCCCCATCGACCGGTGCGTCGTCCTCGCGGTACGCGAGGCGCCGCCGCGCGAGGTGATCGTGGGAGCAACCGAAGGGCTTCGCGACCCGCTCACCGGGCTCGCCACGCGCGCCCTCCTCCGCGACCGCGCCGAGCATGCGCTCACCCGCGCGCATCGCCTGCAGCTCCCGGTGGCGATGCTCTTCCTCGAGTTCGACGACTTCCGCTGCGGCGGGGTGCGGGCGACGGTCGAGGAGCTCGAGCAGCTCATCGTGGCGGCGGCGACGCGTATCAATACCTGCCTCCGCTCCTCCGATTCCGCCGGCCGCGTCGAGGGGGCGCGCTTCGCGATTCTCCTCGAGGACATGGCCGACGAGTCGAACTTCGTGCAGGTCGCCGACCGCATCGGCCAGGCCTTCGCCGCCCCGCTCCTGCTCGGGCAGCGCGAGTTCCTCGGCAATGCCAACCTCGGGATTGCCAGTGCGATGCCGGAGGACTCGGTCGATGACATGCTGCGCAACGCCGACGTCGCGCTGCGTGCGGCTCGTCGGCGCGGGCGCGGCGCCTGCGAATTGTTTGACCCGCGCGTGCACCAGCCGGCGCTCTCGCACTCGCGCCTCGAGGACGACCTCCGTCGCGCCATCGAAGCCGGCGACTTCTCACTGGTCTACCAGCCGATCGTGATCCTGCGCTCGCGCCGCATCGCCGGCGTCGAGGCACTCGTGCGCTGGAATCACCGTTCGCGCGGCCTGATTCCAGCCGCTGCCTTCATTCCGGTCGCCGAGGAAACGGGACTCATCATCCCGCTCGGTCGCTGGATCATGCTCGAGGCGTGTCGGCAGGCGAAGACCTGGCAGGACTCGATCGGCCCCGATCGTTCGCTCACGGTCACCGTCAACATCACGTCGCGCCAGCTCCTGCACCCGCGCTTCGTCGAGGACGTGCAGGCGGCGCTCGAGCAGAGCGAGATCGAACCACACCGTCTCGTCCTCGAGATCTCCGAGGGTGGGCTCGCCCGCAGCATGACGGACGCCCTCAACCGCCTGCGCCAGGTACGCGCCCTCGGCGTGCGTATCGCCATCGACGACTACGGCACGCGCTCCGCATCGTTAGGTGATCCGGGCGACATCCCGGTCGACATCCTCAAGATCGATCGCAGTTACATCAGCCAGGTGACGCGACGCCCCGAGGAGCACGCCGCCACCCGCGCCATCGTCGCCCTGGGAAAGCTCAAGCGCCTGCGCACCGTCGCCGAGGGGATCGAGAAGGAGGAGCAGCTCGCCGAACTCCTGCGCTTCAAGTGCGAGTACGGGCAGGGAACACTCTTCTCCGAACCGGTGAACGCCGCCGGCTTCCTCGAGCTCCTGCGCCGCGACTGACGATTGCGCCGTTGGCGACACCGCACGAAAGGAGAAACCGGGAGCGGCAGCCGCCGCTCCCGGTTTCTTGATTTAGTGCACCGACTACTTGACGCCGGGGCCGCCGGTCCGATCGTCCGGAATGAATCGATCGCGGTACGGCATCTTCACCTCGCGCAGTGCCGCCGCGTCGAGTGTCGTCCCCTTCGGAATCACTTCGTTTGCCGCCAGCAGGTAGGCGGTCAGCGCGTACACCTGGTCGTCGCTGAGTGACCCGGGCGTTGCCAGGGGCATCGCTCTCCTGATGTAGTCGAAGAGCGTCGTCGCGTACGGCCAGTAATTGCCGATCGTCTTGGTGAGCGATGGGTCGCTGGCAAACTTGAATCCCTCGGCGGCCGAGTCACGCCCCACCAACCGCGGGTTGGGCGCGATGCCGCCGACTCCCCCCGCGCCATGGCACGACGCGCACGCCGTCGCGTAGAGCTTCTCCCCGTCGGCCGCGCTCCCCTTCCCCTGCGGGAGCTCGGCGCCGTCGGGACCGATGTCGGAGTTCCAGCGGGCGATCAGGGAATCGGGGGCGCTGGCGCCCAGTCCGTAGTGCTGCCGCAACCCCGGACCGCCGGCCACTCCGCCGGCGTCGTACGAGCCCCAGGTGGCCGGGGGCGGCTGGGACGCCGCGTCGCCCGTCGAAGGGACAGGAGCGCGACCGCTGCAACCGGCAGCGAGCGATGCAGCCACGAGGTAGGGGAGGCAGGGCGTGAGGCGTCGCATCACGTCTCCCCGTGATAGAAGGTCGAGCCGTCGGGCTTCACGTCCCAACCGACGATCGCGGTGAAGTGGTAGTCGGTCCCCGGCCCGCGGACCGCGATGAGCTCGGAGCGCGTCGGTTGCACCTGCCCCGTCTCGTCGGTCGCTCGGCTCAGGATCGTCGCGGCTTCGCCCTGCCAGTTCCACATGTACTGGAAGCGCACGTGTGCCTTGGGGAGCGCAGGGCCAGTCAACTGCGCGTCGTGCCACGTACTGCCGCCGTCGGTGCTGACCTCGACGCGCGTCACGCGCCCGCGCCCCGACCACGCGAGGCCGGTAATGGGGCGCCACCCGTGTGTCGTGATCACGTCCGGATGCGACGGCGACGTAATGACCGACTTCACGTCGAGTACAAAGCTGAATTGCCGCGCCTTGTCGCCGAGCAGTGGATCGGTGTAGACCGATGTCTCCCAGCGCGTCATCCACGGCGCCGTCCCCAGTTCGAGACGACGCAACCACTTCACGTTGATATTCCCCTCGAAGCCGGGAAGGAGCAGGCGCAGCGGATATCCTTGCGCGGGACGCAGCGGCTCGCCGTTCTGTGCCCACACGACCATCGCATCCTCCCACGCCTTTTCAATTGGGACCGAGCGCGTCATGTGACACGCATCGGCGCCCTCGGCGAGGAACCACTTTGCCTCGGGCTTCACCCCTACCTCGCGAAAGAGAGTGGCGAGCGGAACGCCGGTCCATTCGGTGTTGCTCGACATCCCGGCCGCTGCCTGCGCCGTCGTGTCGGGCTTGGGCTGCTTGAATGGAGCGCGCCCGTTCCCGGAGCATTCCACGAAGTGCGTGCGCGTGACCTGTGGCAGGCGCCGGATGTCGTCGACGCTGAAGGCCATCGGGCGTTCGACGAGCCCGTGGATGAGAAGCTGGTGCGACGACGCGTCGATCGACGGCACACCGGCGTGATGCCGCTCGAAGTGCAGGTCCGACGGCGTGATCGTACCCGTGAGCTGCCCGAGTGGAGCGCGCGAGCTCCCCGCGACCTGGCCAACCGGGACGCGCGATGGCGCGACGTCGGTGGCACGTACTCCCTGCGCGCTCGTCGGGGTCCCGAGGAGCGACGAGGGATCGCCAGGCATCGTCGGCGGCGACGTAGCTGCGGTCGGCGCTGCGGCAGGGGCGCTCTGCCCCGTTGCTACGCGCGGAAGGCTGGCCGCAAGCGCACCCGCCGCCACGCCGGCCACGCCCCCCAGAAGCTCACGACGCGAGACCGTGTGGTCGCCACTGCTCTCCAAGCGCGCGCGTGCATCTCGTTCCGCGTCCATCTCGTGCGACACCTGCTCGTCGTTCGACCCGTCGTTCACCGATTCCTCCTGATGACTCGTCACGCGATCCCGAACGCTGCACGCCTGCGCGCGCGGCAATCCCTCTCAGTTGCGCGCGTGACGATACGACGCGTCGCGCGACTCCGCCATGCCGCGTGGCGCCGTCCCGCGCGGCTACAGGCCGTGACGCGGTACCCAGATCACGACCAGCGTCGCCAGCACGGTGAGCGTGAGGAGCGAGACGGTCGCCGTCGCGGCGGTGCGCCACCCGACGCGTCGCAGCATCTCCATCTCCACGCCGAGCCCGAGCGCCGCCATCGCGACGATCGTGAGCGCATGCGACGCGAGCTGCGCGCCGCCCGCGATGCCGTCACCGACGAATCCGCTCGAACGACACACCGTCGCCACGAGAAACCCGATGACATACCACGGCACGAGCCCACGCAGCGACAGCGACGCCCCTCCCGATAGCGCCTGACGTCGCCGGATCAGCGAGATCCCCGTGACCAGCGGGATGAGCATCAGCACGCGCACGAGCTTGACCATCGTCCCCACTTGCCCCGCCTGCACGCTCACCGGATATGCTGCTGCCAGCACTTGGGGCACGGCGTAAACCGTCAGCCCGGTGACAATGCCATACGACAGGTCGCCGAGCGAAAGCCACGCGCGCACGAAGGGGAGCGCGAGCACCAACGCGAGACTGAGGAGCGCCGTGTAGGCGACCGACGACGCGATCTCTTCGCGCCGCGCCCCGGTCACCGACGCGACGGCGGCAATCGCCGAGTTGCCGCAGATGGCGTTGCCGCTCGCGACGAGCAGGGCGTGCGAACGCGGGAGCCCGAAGACGCGCCCCCACAGGAGTCCGGCGCCTAACGCCACCGTCGTCGCCATGGCGATCGCCAGTGCCAGGTCGGCCCCCGCGCGCGCCATCCAGCGCGCGTCGGTCGCCACGCCCAGCAGGACGATCGCCACTTCCAGCACCTGGCGCGCCGCGATGGAGATCCCGGGAAGGGCCCAAGGCGCCGGATGCCAGATCGCCCGCACGATCACCCCGGCGAGAATGGCGAGGACGACGGCGTCGATTCCCGCTCGCGGATACACCGCCGCGGCCGCAGACGCGGCCCCCCATGCCACCACGCCAAGCGCGGCGGTGAGGAGAAGACCAGGGATGGCGGCCCAGGGCGAACTGGGGCCCCGAACGGCCGAAGGAGGC